>NZ_JBJGZD010000003.1:0-301450 GCF_054050335.1 Geodermatophilus sp. SYSU D00698 | reverse complement strand
GTGAGCGGTTGTTCGAGGCCGAGGTCGGGCTGACGGAGACGACCGTCGTCCTCGAGAAGAAGTCCCCCGCGCACGGCGCCCCTCCCGGCCGCGGCCGGGAGGGGCGCCGTCGTGTCCGGGGTCGGTCGTGTCCGGGGTCGGTCGTGTCCGGGGTCGGTCGTGTCCGGGGTCGGCCGTGTCCGGGGTCGGTCGTCCGGAGTCAGGAGATGCCGGGCGGGAGCCGGTTGGGGCCGGCCTCCGGGGGGCGTGGCCGGTCCTCGGGGAACGCGCGGACGGCGACCAGCGCGACGTCGTCGGCGCCGGCCGCGGGCACCATCCGGGCCAGCACGGTGTCGCACAGCTCCTCCAGCGGGACCTGGCCGAGGTCGCGCAGGGCCTCCTGCAGCGCCGCCAGCCCGGCGTCGAGGTCGGCGTCGCGGCGCTCGACCAGGCCGTCGGTGACGAGGAGCAGGGTGTGCCCGTCCGCCAGCTCGGCCGTGTGGTCGGTGCGCCGCGTGTCGGGGTCGACGCCGAGCATGCGGTCGGGGCGGGTCTCCAGGAGCGTGGTGGTCCCGTCCGGGGCGAGCAGGACCGGCGGCAGGTGGCCGGCGTTGCTCCAGCGCAGCACCCGGGTCCCGGCCACCGGCACGTCCGGGTGCCGCTCGACGCGGGCGAGCGCCACGGTGGCCAGGGTGCCCACCGCGAGGCCGCGCGCCGCGCGCTCGGTCCGCGTCAGCGTCGCCGACGGCGGTTCCTGCTGGTCCCAGGCCAGCGCCCGCACCAGCCCGCGCAGCTGGCCCATCGCCGCCGCGGCGTCGCTGTCGTGGCCGACGACGTCGCCGATCACGAGCACCGTCGCGCCGTCGGGCTGGAGGAAGGCGTCGTACCAGTCACCGCCGACCCGGGCGCCGTCGGCGGCCGGCCGGTAGCGGACCGCGATCTGCAGGTGGTCCGGCTCCGGCGGCGGGGTGAGCAGCGCCTGCTGCAGCCGGTCGGACAGCGCCCGCTCGACGGCGGCCTGCTCGGTGACCCGCCGCAGCTCCTCGGCCTGCCGGCGTGCGGCGAGCCGGTCGGTGAGGTCGCGGAAGGAGACGACGACGCCGGTCACCTCGCCGTCCTCCACCATCGGGACGGCGATGAGCTCCACGGGCACCGGCGTGCCGTCCGTGCGCCAGAACACCTCAGAGTCGGCGGCGACGGTCCGGCCGGACCGCAGCGCCCGCCAGACCGGGCACTCCTCGCGGGGGTACGGGGAGCCGTCGGGCCGCCGGTGGTGCACGAGCTCGTGCTGGTCGTGACCGAGCTGCTCGGCGGCGGGCCGGCCGGTGAGCCGCTCGGCGGCCGGGTTGACGAACTCCACCCGCCCGGCCAGGTCGAGGCCGTAGATCCCGTCGGCGACGGTCGCGAGCACCCGTTCGTGGCGGGCCGCCGTCCGGGCGAGCTCGGCCTCCACCCGGTGCAGGCCGTCCGCCGTGGTCCGTGGGTCGATGGCGCCGTCCTCCTCCGCTCCGCCGGGACGTGACCCCTCCAGGGTGCCCGACGCGCCCAGGTGCCCAGCCGGGCACCGCCGCGGCGGGTGGCCTCCCGTGATCGGCACGGCGCCCATCCGCCCCGCGGCGGGTCCCGCGGCGCAGCGCCGGGTGGGTGCCTACCGTGGCGTCGTGGTCGCCGCCTGGGTCCTCGTAGCGCTCGCCGTGCTGCTGGCGATCGCGTGCGGCGTCGCCGCGAGGCGGCTGGCCCGGCGGCCGGCCGAGCGGTCCCGCCGCGTGCCGCCGTCGCCGCCGGGCCGGCCCGCCCGCGGGCGCTGACCGCCGCGGGAGCGCAGGTCGCGGCCGGGCTACGGTGGCGGGCATGCCTCCCCGGGACGCCGGCCGGTGACCGGCCCGACCGAACTGCCCGTCGCCGACACCGTCGACGTCCGGGAGGGTCCCGAGGTGGCGCACGCCCTGCTGTCGGTGCTGCCGCTGCTGGGCGAGTGGCACGGCGAGGGCGTGCTCGCCGGCGGGGACGCCGGTGACCGGCGCTTCGGCCAGTGGATCCGGTTCGCCCACGACGGCCGCGACTTCCTCGCCTACGAGTCGCGCACCTGGCTGATCGGCGACGACGGCCGGGTCGAGGGCCCCGCGTCCCGCGAGTCCGGCTTCTGGCGGCCGCGCGGCGAGGACGACGTCGAGCTGCTGGTGACCAGCGCCGAGGGCGTGCTCGAGCTGTACGTCGGCCGCGCCCGCACGACGACGAGCTGGGAGCTCACCACCGACCTCGTCGCGCGGACCCAGGACGCGCCGGACACCACCCGCGCCGTGCGGCTGTACGGCATCGTCGAGGGGGCGCTCATGTACGCCGTCGACCGCGCCGGCGCGGACACCCCGCTGCGGCCCACCATGTCGGCGCGGCTGGAGCGGCTGCGGTGACCGCCCCGGGAGGCACGCCCCGGCAGGTGGCCGACCGCTACGTCGACGCCGTCTGCGACCTCGACCCGATCGTCGCGACGTCGCTGGGCACCCGGCCCGGCGACGACCGGCTGCCCGACCCCAGCCCCGCCGGCCTCGAGGCGGAGGCCGAGCTGACCCGCTCGACGCTGGCCGAGCTGGACGCCGTCCTCGCCGCCGACCCGGCGCTGGACGAGGACCCGGTCGAGCGCCGCTGCGCCCGGCTGCTGCGGGAGCGGCTCGGCGCCGAGCTCGCCGCGCACGAGGCCGGCGAGGGCTTCCGGGCGCTGTCGAACCTGTTCAGCCCGGTGCACTCGATCCGCCAGGTCTTCCTGCTCATGCCGACGGCGACCGACGACGACTGGGGCGTGGTCGCCCGCCGGATGGCCCGGGTGCCCGAGGCCTACCGCGGCTACCTCGACACGCTGCGCGAGGGCGCCCGCCGCGGGCTGTTCGTGGCGCCGCGGCAGGTGTCCACCGTCGTCGGCCAGCTCGGCGAGTGGCTCACCGGGCCGTTCTTCGGCGGGCTGGCGGCCTCCGGCCCCGACGCCGTGCGCGGCGACCTCGACGCCGCCGCCGGCGCGGCCGACGCCGCGGTGGCCGAGGTGCGCGACTTCCTGCGCGACGAGTACCTCCCGCGGGCGGAGGGGACGCCGGACGCCGTCGGCCGGGACCGGTACGCCGTCGCCGCCCGCCGGTGGAACGGCTCGGACCTCGGCGCGGGGGAGGGCCTGGAGGAGGCCTACGCGTGGGGCTGGGCCGAGCACCGGCGGCTGCTGGCCGAGCAGCGGGCCGAGGCCCGGGCGCTGCGGCCGGGCTCCTCGCCCAAGGAGGCCATGGCCTGGCTCGACGAGCACGGCCCCGCCGTCGACGGCGTCGAGACCGTCCGGCAGCGGCTGCAGGCGATGATGGACGAGGCGATCACCGCCCTCGACGGCACCCACTTCGACCTCGCCGAGCCGGTCCGCCGGGTGGAGGCGATGATCGCGCCGCCCGGCAGCGCGGCGGCGCCGTACTACACCCGCCCGGCACAGGACTTCTCCCGGCCGGGCCGCACCTGGCTGCCGACGCTGGGCCGCGAGCGGTTCCCGCTCTGGGACCTGGTGTCGATCTGGTACCACGAGGGCGTCCCGGGCCACCACCTGCAGCTGGCGCAGTGGGCCCACGTCTCCGGCGACCTGTCCACCTACCAGACGTCGCTGGGCTCGGTCAGCGCGAACGTCGAGGGCTGGGCGCTGTACGCCGAGCGGCTCATGGACGAGCTCGGGTACCTCACCGACACCGGCGCCCGGATGGGCTACCTCGACGCCCAGCAGCTGCGCGCCATCCGCGTGGTCGTCGACATCGGCATGCACCTGCGCCTGCCGGTGCCCGAGGACGCCGAGGGCGTGCTGGCCGAGCACCGCGGGCGGCCGTGGACGCCGGAGCTCGCGCGGGCGTTCGCCGGCGAGCACCTGGGCAGCGACCCGGCGTTCCTCGACAGCGAGCTGATCCGCTACCTGGGCCTGCCCGGGCAGGCGATCAGCTACAAGCTCGGCGAGCGCGCCTGGCTGGCCGGCCGGGCGGCGGCGCAGCGGGCGCGCGGTGCCGACTTCGACCTGAAGGCCTGGCACATGGCGGCGCTGTCGCAGGGCTCGCTCGGGCTCGACGACCTCGAGGCCGAGCTCGCGGTCCTCTAGCCCGGGGGGCCGTCCGCGGTCAGCCCGATCAGCGCACCGAGCTCGGCCACCGCGCGGGCGAAGTAGGCGTCGGCGTCCTCGACCGACCCGGCGAGGTGGCCGAACAGCTCGAAGCTGACCGTGCCGTACAGCGCGCTCCAGGCCAGCAGGGCGCGCACCCGGACGGCGTCGTCGATGCCCGGGGCGTCCTGGCCCAGGATCTCGACCGCCACGTCGCCGAGCAGGCCGGGCACGCGGCCGCCGTTCCCGTGCAGCCGGCCCGCCCGGGCGGCGTCGGCGAGCACGCGGCCGAGGACGACGCCGACCCGCGACGCGGCCGGGACGGTGTCGCGCGGCGCGCTGTAGCCGGGGACGGGGGAGCCGTAGAGCAGCGCCCACTCGTGCGGGTGGGCCCGGGCCCGGTCGCGCACCGCCGCGCACACGGCCGCCCAGCGCCGCTCCGGCGTCGCGGCCGGGTCGTCGGCGGCCTCGGCCGCCTCCCCGAGGGCGTCGTAGCCGTCGATGATCAGCCTGGTCAGCAGCTCGTCGCGGCTCGGGAAGTAGCGGTACACCGCCGACGACGCCATGCCCAGCTCCCGTGCCACCGCGCGCAGCGACAGCCCCGCCGCCCCGACCTCGGCCAGCTGGCGGCGGGCCGCCTCGGTGATCTCGGCGGTCAGCTCGGCGCGGACGCGCTCGCGGGCGGTGGGCACCCGGCCATGCTCCCCGACGAGAGCGCTGCACACAAGCGAGAGCACTGCTCTTGACGGCTGCACTCCGGGTGCGAGAGCGTCGTCCTCGAACGAGAGCACCGCTCTCGCCGGAGCGACGAGGAGATCGCCATGGCACTGCACGTGATCGTCGGCAAGGGCCCGGTCGGCACGACGACGGCGGAGCTGCTGGCCGCCCGCGGACACCAGGTGCGCGTGCTGTCGCGCAGGGGCGGCGTCTCCACCGGCGCGGTCGAGCACCGCCGGGTGGATGCCGCCGACGCCGCGGCCCTCACGGCCGCCACCGAGGGGGCCGCCGCGCTCTACAACGCGGTCAACCCCGCCTACCACCGCTGGACGACCGACTGGCCGCCGGTGGCCGCCGCCCTGCTCGCCGCGGCCGAGCGGACGGGGGCGGTGCTCGTGACGATGGCCAACCTCTACGTCTACGGCCGGCCCAGCGCGCCGATGACGCCGGAGAGCCCGCTCGCCGCCACCGACACCAAGGGCCGCGTGCGGGTGGCCATGTGGCGGGAGGCGCTGGCCGCGCACGAGGCCGGCCGGATCCGCATGACCGAGGCCCGCGCCGCGGACTTCGTCGGGCCGCAGGTGCCGGCCGCGCAGTCGCACCTGGTGCGCCAGCTCCCGGCGCTGCGCCGCGGCCGCCGCGCCTGGGTGGTCGGCGACCCCGACGCGCCGCGCAGCTGGGCGTACCTGCCCGACGTCGCCGCCACGCTCGCGACCCTCGGCACCGACGCGCGGGCGCTGGGCCGGGCCTGGCACGTGCCGAGCACCCCGCCGCGCTCCCAGCGGCAGGCGCTCGGCGACCTCGCGCGGGCGATGGGCCGGGAGCCGCTGCCGGTCAGCGGCATCCCGTGGCCGGTGCTCCGCGCCGCCGGCTGGTTCTCGCCGGTGCTGCGGGAGGTCCTCGACGTGCGGCACCAGTTCGACCAGGAGTACGTGGTCGACGCGACGGCGACCACCGAGGTCTTCGGACTGACCGCCACACCGTGGGACGGGGTCGTCGCCGCGACCGCCGGCGCGCCGGAGCCGGCGCGGGCCTGAGCCTCAGGCCCGCGGGGCCACCGCGTTAACCGGGTCGCTGTCGGGCGCGACCGGGTCGGCGGGGGCCGCCGGGGCCACCTCGAGCCGGGTGGCCAGCAGCGCGTCGACGGCGGCCACCCCGGCGCCGACGTACGTGCTGGTGAGCGCGGGGTCGGTGACGACGCACCAGGCACGGTCGGCCGGCCACCACAGCGCGGCGCTCTGCTCGTACGGCTCGGGGGCGAAGTTGCTGGCGGCCCGCTCCACCGGCCCGCGGGTCAGCAGGAGGTCGGCGCGGGGCAGGCGCAGCCGGGGCAGGTCGGCGGCGCCGCCGTCGTCCCAGCCGAACCAGCACTCGCCCGGCGTCGTGGTCCGGTCCCCGAGGACCGCGGCCAGCTCCCGCGCGACGTGCGCCACCAGGTGGCCCTCGGCGGGGGCGTCGTTCCACAGCCCGGGCTGGTCGGCCTCGCCGAGGTACTCCCAGGAGCCGGTGATGCCGGGCCACTGCATGAGTCGGTGCGCCCGCGTGCCGTTGGCGGCGGCCACCTCGTCCCAGCGGACGTGCACGTCGACGTCGCCGTCGTAGCGGACGGCGGGGTGGAAGACGCGGGCGTAGGCGGGGAAGCGGGCCGGCAGGAGCGCGGCCACGGTGTCGGGGGGAGCGGCGCGGACGGCGTCGGTGATCCAACGGCCGGCCGGCGCGGAACGTCCAGCGGTCTGCACGGCCGCCGTTCCTCCCCCTCAGCGCGCTGGGCGGGTCCGTGCCCAGGGACGGACAACCCCCGGGCCGCTCCGCGGCGCCACCTCGGGAGGCGGCAGCTCACGGGCCGACTGGACAAGTGTCGGCAGCCCGGGGGTCGGGTGACTGTCCGGTTCTCGCTCGCCGCCGTACGACGGACGGGCGATCATGCCGTCGTTCGGATTCCACTCCGAACGGGCGGCCCATCTGGACGGCGGCTAGCGGACAGCCACCTCACGAGTCCGATAAGAATTCAATTGTTCGGACCACCTCCCCTCTCGTGTACCTCGACGGTACGTCGCAGTTCCGGGGTCGGCAACGACGTTGTTCAGCCGTCGGCTGAACCCCTGCGCAGGCCCGGGGCGCCGGGCGTGTCGGGGTCGCGCTGGTAGACGTCGGGGATGCCGTCGTGGTCGGCGTCGACCGCCTCCAGCGCCTCGATGCGCCGGTAGCGGCGGTTGCGCAGCCGCAGCACCACGCTCGCCAGCAACGCCGACGTCAGGGTGCCGACGAGCACGCCGACCTTGACGTGGTCGTCGCGCTCGCTGCCGGTGCCGAAGGCCAGCTCGCCGATGAGCAGCGACACGGTGAACCCGATGCCACCGAGCAGCGCCATGCCGACCAGGTCCGGCCAGCCCAGCTCGTCGGCGAACTCCGCGCGGGTGAACCGGGTGACCAGCCAGGTGGCGCCCACGATCCCGAGGACCTTGCCCACGACCAGGCCGACGACGATGCCGAGCGCGACCCGGTCGCCGAGCGACTCGACCAGCCCGGACAGCCCGCCCACGGTCACCCCGGCGGCGAAGAACGCGAAGACCGGCACGGCGACGCCCGCCGAGATCGGCCGGAAGCGGTGCTCCAGGTGCTCGGCCAGCCCCGGCCCCGCGCCCGGCCCGCCGGCCGCCTCGCTGCGCACCACCGGGACCGTGAACGCCAGCAGCACGCCGGCCACCGTGGCGTGCACGCCCGACTCGTGGACGAGGACCCAGGTGAGCAGCGCCAGCGGCAGCAGCAGCCACCACGAGCGGACCCGCTTCTGCACCAGGAGGCCGAACACCGCGAGCGGGACCAGCGCCAGCGCCAGCCACCCGACGGCCAGCGACGACGTGTAGAAGACCGCGATGACCGCGATGGCCAGCAGGTCGTCGACGACGGCCAGGGTGAGCAGGAACGTCCGCAGCGCGCTCGGCAGGTGGGTGCTGATCACCGCCAGGACGGCGAGGGCGAAGGCGATGTCGGTCGCCGTCGGGATCGCCCAGCCGCGCAGGGCGTCACCGCCGCCCAGGTTGACCAGCACGTAGAGCACCGCGGGCACCACCATCCCGCCGACCGCCGCGGCCACCGGCAGCACCGCCCGCCGCGGGTCGCGCAGGTCGCCGGCGACGAACTCGCGCTTGAGCTCCAGCCCCGCGACGAAGAAGAAGACCGCCAGCAGCCCGTCGGCCGCCCAGGTGCCCAGCGTCAGGTCCAGGTGCAGGGACGCCGGCCCGACCCGGGTGTCGCGCAGCGCCTCGTAGGAGTCCGCCCACGGCGAGTTGGCCCACACCAGGGCGACGACGGTGCCGATCAGCAGCAGGACGCCGCCGACGGTCTCCCTGCGCAGGACGGCGGCGATCCGGCTGGCCTCGGTCCACGAGCCGCGGCTGAACACGCGGGTGGATCCGTGCGGGGTGGACATCGGGCGGCTCCTGGGGGAGGGGTCGGTCACGACACCGCCGACCAGACTTCCCGGCACACCTGGCGGCCACCCTACCGGCGGCCCCGTCGTCGCCGTCCGTGCACGGGGCGGGTCCGTACAGTGGGCGCCGTGGACCCCCGCCCGGCACCGCCCCCGCGGGAGCGGTCCCTCCGGCTCGCGGAGCTGGCCGGCCGGCGCGCCGGGGTCTGGGGACACGGCCGCGAGGGACGCGCCGCGGTCGCCGCGGCCCGCGCCGCCGGCGCCGCGTCGGTCCTGGTCGCCGACAGCCGCCCCGTCGACCCGGCGTCGCTGCCCGACGGCGTGACCGCCACCGCCGACGTCGCCGACCTCGCCGGCTGCGACGTCGTGTTCCGGTCGCCCGGGATCAGCCCCTACCGCGAGGACGCCCGGGCGCTGGCCGACCGCACGCTCGTGACCACCGGCACCGGCGTCGCGCTCGCCGAGGCCGCCGCGCGCGGGATCCCGGTCCTCTGCGTCACCGGCACCAAGGGCAAGAGCACGACCAGCGCGCTGGCCGCCGCGGTCCTCACCGCCGCCGGCCGCCCGGCCGTGCACGCCGGCAACATCGGCACCCCGCTGCTCGACGTCCTGGACGGGGTCGGGGACCGCACGCTCGTCGTCGAGGTCTCGAGCTACCAGGCCGCCGCCGTCCCGGACTTCGCCGGCCGCGGCGCGCTCACCTCGCTCGCCCCGGAGCACCTGGACTGGCACGGCTCGGTCGAGACCTACTACCGCGACAAGCTGCGCGTGTTCTCCTCCTGCCCGGAGCGCTCGGTCGTCGTCAGCGCCCAGGCGCGCCCGCTGACCGCCGGGTACCTCGACGCCGCGCAGCTGGTCGACCCCGCCGACGTGCTGCCCCCGGGCCTGGCCGCGGCCGTGCAGCCGGCGCACCTGCCCGGCGCGCACAACCGCAGCAACGTCGAGGTCGCGCTGGCCGCCTGCGCCCTGCTCGGCCTGGACCTCGCCGCCACGGCCGACGCCGTGACCGGCGCCGTCGCCGCCTTCCGCGCGCTGCCCCACCGGCTCGCGCCGGTGGCCACCCTCGGCGGCGTCACCTTCGTGGACGACACGCTGAGCACCACCCCCGTCTCGGTGCTGGCCGCGCTCGACGCGCTCGCCGGCCGGCCGGTCACGCTCATCGCCGGCGGCCAGGACCGGGGCCTGGACTACACGGGCCTGGCCGCGACGTTGGTGGCCCGGCGGGAGGAGGTCGCCCTGGTGACCGTCCCCGACACCGGGGCCCGGCTGGCCGACGACGTCCGCCGGGCGGCCGACGGCGCCGCCGTGCGGCTGACCGAGACGGCGTCGCTGGCCGAGGCGGTCGCGGCGGCGATCGCCGGCACCGCCCCGGGCGGCGTCGTGCTCCTGTCGCCCGGCGCCCCCAGCTACAACCGCTTCCGCGACTTCGAGGAGTTGGCAGCCACCTATGAGCAGATCCTCGTCGACGCCGGCGCCGACCGTGTCCACGGTGTCTGAGGCCGGCGCCTTCGTCGTCGCCGGCCGGTCCCTCGACCTCACGACCGGCGAGGCGGCCTTCACCTACCGGCTCGGCGACGACGAGTTCACCGAGCGGCTCACCCTCGACCCGGCGCTGCTGACCGGCGCCGCGCCCGCGCAGCCCGGTGCCGCCGTCGAGGCCGCGCTGGACCTGGTGCACCTGGTCATGGGCACCAGCTACTACAAGCTGGCCGCGCCCGGCCGGGTCACCGTGGAGCGGCCGGTCACCGCCGCGCAGCTCGCCGTCGCGCAGGCCGCCTACACCCACGGGCTCGGCGAGTTCGCCGCGGTCAACCACCTGCCGGTGCCGCACCGGGTCCGGTTCGACGCCGAGGTCCGCGAGCCCCGCCCCGTCCCGGCCGGCGGCGGGCGCGGCGCGCTGCTCCCGGTGGGCGGCGGCAAGGACTCCGCGCTGGCGATCGTCGTCATCCCCGACGGGACGGCGCTGGCGATCAACCCGACCCGCGCGCAGCGCGACGTCGCCCGCGCGGCCGGCGTCCCGCTGGTCGAGGTCCGCCGCAGGCTGGACCCGCTGCTGGCGGAGCGGACCGCGCAGGGCGGCCTCAACGGGCACGTGCCGGTCACCGCGATCAACTCCTCGATCGCCACGCTGGTCGCCGTCCTCGGCGGCCACGACCCGGTCGTGTTCGCCAACGAGCGCTCCGCCGACGAGGAGACGCTCACGATCGACGGCGCGAGCGTCAACCACCAGTACTCGAAGTCCTACGAGTTCGAGCGCCTGTTCGCCGCGGCCGCCGCCGAGGTCGGCGCCGGCTACTTCAGCCTCACCCGGCAGCTGTCGGAGCTGGCCACCGTGGCCGCCGTCGCCGCGCTGCCGCTGAAGGCCGACATCCTCAGCTGCAACCGTTCCTACACGCAGGAGCACCTGGGCGGGCGGGCCGAGCAGCGCTGGTGCCTGCACTGCGACAAGTGCCTGTTCACGTTCCTCTGCTTCGCCGTCTTCCTGACCCCCGACGAGGCGCAGGCGGTGTTCGGCGGGAACCCGCTGGCCGACGTCGCGCTCGCCGACGGGTTCCGGAGGCTGTGGGCCACGGAGAAGCCGTTCGACTGCGTGGGCGAGCGGGCCGAGAGCGCGGCGGCGATGGCGCACCTGGCGGCCAGCCGGTCGTGGGGCGACCAGCCGGTGGTGCGGGCGCTCGGCGCCGAGGCCGCGGCCGCCGCGGAGGTGACCGGGGCGACCGTCGCGCGGTTCCTCCCACCGCGCGGCGAGCACGCCATCCCGGAGCGGTACCTGGAGTCCCTGCGGCGCGTGCTGGCCGACGCCCGCAGCGCCGTCGCCTGAGCGAGGACCTCTTCCGCTCGCCTCTCCGCCCCTCTGCAGGGGCCCACGCCGAGCGTGCGAGGCGTGGGGGGCAGAGGGGTCCTTTCACTACGCTCCTTGCCGTGACGACCGAGCACGGTCCCGCGCCGCTGGCCGAGCGGCTGCGGGCGGAGGGGCTGCGGCTGACCCCGCAGCGCCAGCAGGTGCTGGCCGCCGTCGCCGCGCTCGACCACGCCACCCCCGAGGCGATCGGCGCCCGGCTGCGCGAGGAGGCCGGGCCCGGCGGCGCGGCGCCGGACACCTCGACCGTCTACCGCACGCTGGAGCTGCTCGAGCGGCTCGGTCTCGTGTGGCACACCCACGTCGCCAAGGGCGCGCCGGTCTACCACGCCTCCGAGCACCCCCACCTGCACGTGGTCTGCGCCACCTGCGGGGAGATCTCCTCCGCCGACCCGGCGCTGCTGGAGCAGGCCGCGGAACGTCTGGCCGCCGACCTGGGTTTCACCCTGGATGTGGGGCACGTGGCGCTGTCGGGCACGTGCCGCCGATGCAGGCAAGCCGGGACGGAGAACGCATGACCACCACCTCACCGCTGGCCGCACGGGCCGGCGCCGTCGTCGCCGAGGGCGCGACCGTGGCCACCCACTACGGCGACCCGCTGCGCGAGCAGCGGCTGCTCGCCGAGGGCGCCGGGCTCGTCGACCGCAGCGACCGCGACGTGCTCACCGTCCCCGGCGCCGACCGGCTCACCTGGCTGCACAGCCTCACCAGCCAGCACCTCGAGCGGCTGGCCGACGGCGCCGGCACCGAGGCGCTCGTCCTCTCGCCGCACGGCCACGTCGAGCACCACCTGGTCCTCGCCGAGCTCGGCGGCACCACCTGGGCCGACGTCGAGCCCGGCACCGGCGCGGCGCTGCAGACCTTCCTCGACCGAATGCGGTTCATGCTCCGCGTCGAGCCCGCGCTGGTGACCGCCGACCGGGCGCTGCTGTCGCTGGTCGGCCCCCGCTCGCCCGAGGTGCTCGCCGCCGCCGGGCTGCCTGCGCCGGAGGGCCCGTACGCCGTCGCCGCGTCGCCGGGCGGCGGCTGGGTGCGCCGGATGCCGCCCCTCGGAGACGGCGGCGCGACCGCGTTCGACCTGCTCGTGCCGCGCGCCGGGATCGCCGCCCGCGCCGACGCGCTGACCGCCGCCGGCGCCGGGCTCGCCGGGCTGGACGCCCACGAGGCACTGCGGGTGGAGGCCCGCCGGCCGCGCCTGGGCGTCGACTCCGACCACCGCACCATCCCCAACGAGCTGGAGTGGCTGACCACCGCCGTCCACCTCGAGAAGGGCTGCTACCGGGGGCAGGAGACGGTCGCGCGGGTGCACAACCTCGGCCGCCCGCCGCGGCGGCTGGTCCTGCTCCACCTCGACGGCGTCAGCGAGGACCTGCCCGTCCCGGGGACGCCGGTGACCTCCGGCGCCCGCGAGGTCGGCCGCACCGGCACGGTCGTGCGGCACCACGAGCTCGGCGTCGTCGCGCTGGCCCTGGTCAAGCAGTCGGTGGCCCCCGGGGCCGAGCTCGCCGTCGGCGGGTCACGCGCCGCCGTGGACCCCGACGACGCGCCAGCCGCCCTCGACGACACCCGGGCCGCGGCCCGCGACCGGGTGCGCGCGGTGCGGTCTGCCACCATCGGACGGTGACCTCCGCAAGCTCTGGCCCGACCGCCGCCGGCGGTGCGGCCGTCGACGCGCTGCTCGACCCCGGACTCCTCGCCGACGTGGAGTCCCGCCCCATGGCCGAGGTGCGCGGGCTGCGCCGCCGCGCCGAGCAGGAGGAGGTCAACCTCTCCTACACGCGGCGGCTGCTGCAGGGGCGGCTCGACATCGTCCGACGCGAGCTGCAGCGCCGCGCCGAGCACGACGGGCGCTCGCTGGTCGACCTGCTGCCCGAGATCCTCGCCGAGAAGGGCCGCGGCCCCGCGCACGGCCTCGGCCGGCACCAGACGGTGCAGCCGGCGGCGCCGGAGGAGTACGAGTCCTGGGTCAACGCGCTGACCCCCGACGTCGACCTCTCCGCCGTCCCCGACCTCGCCGACGCCGACCTCGAGCGGGCCGCCCGCGCGCTGGCCGCCGCCGAGGGTTCGCTGTCCGAGCGGCGGCGGGGCGTGCAGCAGGTGATGGACGCCCTCGCCGGGGAGCTGGCCCGCCGGTACCGCAACGGCGAGGCCGACGTGGCCGCGCTGCTCGCGGCCGAGGGGCGCCATTGATGGAGGACCCCCTCGCCCCCCACCACTCGCAGGCTCCCGGCGGGACCCCGCGCGGGGGCCGTTCCGGTACGTCACCGTGGCCGGAGGCGCCGGTCCTCGTGGAGGTCTGGCGCTCGGGGTTCCTGGAGTCCGTCCACCGCGGCGCGGTCGTCGTCGTCGGTCCCGACGGCGGGGTGCGCTGGTCGGCCGGTGACGTCGCCCGCCCGGTCCTGCCCCGCTCGTCGAACAAGCCGGTGCAGGCCACGGCCTACCTCGCGGCCGGCTGGCAGCCGCGCTCGGGTGAGGAGCTGGCCGTCTCGGCCGGCTCGCACGCCGGTGAGGACGGCCACCGCGACCTCGCCGCCGCCGTGCTCGCCGCCGCCGGCCTCGGTCCGGACGCGCTGGGCTGCCCGGCGGCCCTCCCCGGGCACGAGCCGACCCGCGCCGCCTGGCTGGTCGCCGGCCGCGAGCCGGAGCGGTTGGCGTTCAACTGCTCGGGCAAGCACGCCGCGATGCTCGCCTCCTGCGTCGCCGCCGGCTGGCCGACGGAGGGCTACCTCGACCCGGGCCACCCGCTGCAGCAGGCGATCGAGGCCCGCCTGTCCGACGCGGCCGGCGAGCAGGTGGCCGCCGTCGT
Organism: Geodermatophilus sp. SYSU D00698; assembly: GCF_054050335.1. Lineage (NCBI taxonomy): Bacteria > Bacillati > Actinomycetota > Actinomycetes > Geodermatophilales > Geodermatophilaceae > Geodermatophilus > Geodermatophilus sp. SYSU D00698. The sequence goes on along the minus strand of NZ_JBJGZD010000003.1, from coordinate 287,547 downwards.
CGTCGACGGGTGCGGCGCGCCGCAGCACGGGCTGTCCCTGACCGGGCTGGCGCGCGGCGTCGGCTCCCTGGTGGAGGCGCCGTCGGGCAGCCCCGAGCGGGCGGTGGCCGACGCGATGCGGGCGCACCCCTGGTACGTCGCCGGCACCGGCCGGGACGACACCGACCTCATGACCGCCGTCCCCGGGCTGCTGGTCAAGGGCGGGGCCGACGGCGTGCACGTCGCCGCGCTGCCCGGCCGCGGTGCGGTCGCCTTCAAGCTCGACGACGGCGGCGACCGCGGGCGTGCGCCCGTCCTCGCCGCCGTGCTGCGCAGGCTCGGGGTGGACGCCGAGGCGCTGGCCCGCTGGTCGGTCACTCCCGTGACCGGCGGCGACGGCGTCGTCGGCGAGGTCCGGTCCTCGGCGGTGCTCGCCGGCTGACGGCGACACGCCGGGTGTGAGGCGACTCACGCCCCGGTGCTTGCTCCTCCGCTTGCAGCTGCTAGCACCCGTGGTTAGCGTCGGAGACGTGCAGACCCCCGGCGAGTTCGTGAGCGGTCAGGTGAGGTCGGTCCGCGAGAAGGTGGACCAGTTCGCCGGCAGCGTCGCGGAGACCGTCGCGGCCGAGGCCCAGCAGGTCTCGGCGGTGCGCTCGCAGGTCGGGGAGTACATCCGGGAGCAGCGCAGCGCCGCCCGGGTGTCCCTGCGCGAGCTCGCCCGCACCGCGGGGGTGAGCAACCCCTACCTGTCGCAGGTGGAACGGGGGCTGCGCAAGCCGTCGGCGGAGATCCTCGCCGCCATCGCCCGGGGTCTGAAGATCTCCGCCGAGTCGCTCTACGAGCAGGCGGGCATCCTCGACCGGCGGGCCGGCAACCCCGACACGGTCGCGGCCATCCGGTCCGACGACCAGCTCTCCGAGCGGCACAAGGCCGTGCTCGTCGAGCTGTACGAGACCTACGTCCGCGAGTACGCGGCCACCCGCACCACCGCACCGAGCACCGCCCCGGGCGTTCCGCCCGGATCCGACCCGACCCCCTCCAAGGAGTCCGCATGACCACCGCCACCACCCTGCTGGAGCAGGTCGCCGAGCGCGGCCGCCGTCAGTTCCTCGTCGCCGTCGGCGCCGGTGACCTCGCCGTCGAGCAGGCCCGCACCGTGCTCGCCTCGCTGCGCACCCTCCCCGGTGAGGCCCAGGTCCAGGTCGACCTGGCCACCAAGGAGGCCCGCACCCGCGCCGAGCAGGCCGCCGACCGCGCCCGCGAGGCCGTCACCCAGGCCCGCGCCAACGGCCGTCAGCTGGCCACCGCCGTCCGTCCGGACGTGGTCGTGAGCACCGTCTCGACCCTGGTCGAGCAGGCCCGCACCCAGGCCACCGCCACCGTCGAGCAGCTGGCCGAGCGCGGCGCCGACGTGCTGCAGGAGCTGCGCCGCCAGCCCGGCTTCCGCCGCTTCGTGGTCCGCGCCGAGCAGGCCGTCGACACCGTCGAGGACGCCGTCGAGGAGGTCATCGAGGAGGCCGCCGAGGCCGTGAACGAGGCCTCCGACGAGGTCACCTCGCTGGTCCAGAAGGCCGCCTCGAAGACCACCAAGGCCGCCGCCAAGGCCGAGCAGGCCGTCGACCAGGCCGCCGACCAGGCCAAGGCCGCCATCGAGGAGGGCGCCGAGGCCACGGACGAGGCGACCGCCAAGGCGGCCCGCAAGCCGGCCAAGCGCACCACCGCCGCCCGCGGCAAGGCCACCGGCACCTCGGCCCGCGTGAGCCGCACCCGCACCGCCAAGACGACCGACTGAGCAAGGACCCTCCTGCCCCTCGCCGCTCGCACGCTCGCGGCGGGCCCCTGCAGGAGGGCCACGCGAGACCAGGGCCCCGGAGCTGCCACCGCGCTCCGGGGCCCTGTCGCGTCCACCGGGGTGGGACGTCCCCCGCGGGGGAGGCAGTGACGGCGTCCCGGCGGGTACCCTCCGGGCATGGGGTTCGACTGGGCCGTTCTCGAGGGCCTGCGGCTGGTGTTGCTGGCCGTCGCGGCCTGGGCGTTCGTCGACGCCGTCATCCGCCCGGCTGCCGGCTACGTCGCCGCCGGCAAGCTGAGCAAGCCGGCCTGGGCGGCGATCACCGCGCTGGCCGCGGTGGTCATCTACCTGCAGGGGCCGATGACCTTCCTCGGCCTGCCCGCGGTGATCGCCACCGTCGTCTACCTGGTCGACGTGCGGCCCGCGGTCCGCGGCGTGCAGCGGGGCAACAGCAGCTGGTGAGCCGGCCCGCCGGGTCGGCGGGTCACCAGCGGTCGTCCGCGGGCATCAGCACCCACAGGACGAGGTACGCGATGAACTGCGGCCCCGGCAGGATGCACGAGACCACGAACGCCAGCCGCAGGGCGCCGGTGGAGATGCCGTAGCGGCGGGCGATCCCGGCGCACACGCCGGCGATCATCTTGTTGCGGGTGTCGCGGGCGAGACGGCGCGGGGCCGGTGCGGGGTACGTCATGACCCGACACTAGGCGCGGCCGGCCGCCCCGGACATCGGGGAAGACCCTGGTCAGCGGCCGAAGACCCCTGGGGGAGGCTCCGGTGAGGGCACCGCGCCGTCGTCGTGCACCGGCTGCGCCCTGCCGGTGAACCGGGCGAGGTCGGGGCCGGTCACCACCCGCGCCGGCATCGGGTCCCCCGCGCAGCGCCGGGTCAGCCCGGCCACCGGCAGCTCCGCGTCGGAGGCCACCGCGACCAGGTTGCCGAACCGCCGTCCGCGCAGCGTGCCCGGCTCGGCCAGGACGGCGACGTGCCGGAAGACGGCGCACAGCGTGGCCACCTGGCCGCGGGCGAAGCGCAGCGGCGGGCCGTCGGCGACGTTGGCCGCCAGCACCCCGCCCGGCCGCAGCACCCGGTGCACCTCGGCGGCGTACTCGACCGTCGTCAGGTGGGCGGGGGTGCGGGCGCCGGCGAAGACGTCGCTGACGACGACGTCGGCGCTCGCCGTCGGCAGCGCGGCCAGGCCGGCGCGGGCGTCGGCGGCGCGCACCCGCACGCGGGCGCCGCGGGGCAGCGGCAGGTGGGCGCGGACCAGGTCGGTGAGCCGCTGGTCGAGCTCCACCACCCGCTGCCGCGAGCCGGGGCGGGTCACCGCCACGTAGCGGGCGAGCGTCAGCGCGCCGCCGCCGAGGTGGACGACGTCGAGCGGCTCGCCCTCCGGCGCGGCGAGGTCGAGCACGTGACCCATCCGGCGCACGTACTCGAACTCCAGGTGCCCGGGGTCGTCGAGGTCGACGTGCGACTGCGGCGTGCCGTCGAGCACCAGCACCCAGGAGCCGTCGCGGTCGGCGTCGCCGAGCAGCTCGGCGGTGCCGCCGTCGACCTCGGTGGGGCCGGGCGGGAGCACCTCCGGCCGGGGACGCCTCACGCCGGCGCCACCGCCGACCAGCGGACGGTGAGCTCGCCGTGCCGCCAGCGGCGGCTGCTGCCGACCAGCGGCCAGCCGTCGTCGGCCAGCGCCTGCACCGCGGCGGTCCAGCGCTGCCGCGGTCCGAACGTCGACAGGCCCGCCGCCGAGGCCCACGCGGCGTCCAGGGCGCGCAGCAGCGCGTGCACCGGGCGGCCGGGGACGTTGTGGTGGATGAGCGCCTTGGGCAGCCGCTCGGCGAGGTCGGAGGGGCGCTCGAGGTCGGCGACCCGCGCGGCCAGCGTGAGGGTCAGCGGCCCGTCGGCGTCGAGGGCCACCCAGGTCGCCCGCCGTCCCCACTCGTCGCAGGTGCCCTCGACCAGCAGCCCCCCGGGGCCCAGGGCGGCGCACATCGTCTCCCACGCCCGCGCGGCCGACGCCTCGTCGTACTGGCGCAGCACGTTGAACGCCCGCACGAGGACCGGCTGCAGCCCGGCCAGCTCGAACCCGCCGACGCGGAAGTCGACCCGGGGCGGGTCGCGGTCCCCGGCGACGGCGGCGACGCGGTCCGGGTCGATCTCGAGGCCGACCACCTCGAGCCCCGGGACCTCCGGGCCCAGCCGCTCGGCCAGCTCCAGCGTGGTGACCGCCGAGGAGCCGTAGCCGAGGTCGACCACCAGCGGGCGGGCCGCGTCGCGCAGCCGCGGCACCTGGGTGGCGACCAGCCAGCGGTCGACCCGGCGCAGCCGATTGGCGTTCGTGGTGCCCCGCGTGGGCAGGCCCAGCGCCCGCGCGCGGCCGGCGGCCAGCCGGGGGTGGGCCTTCCTCGGCGCCAGGTTCGCCCGGCGCTTGTGCTCGCTGCCCCCGTCGCTCACCGGCCCCGAGGGTAGTCGCCCTGCCCGGCGGGCTCGCGCGCCGCGGCTACCGTGGGCTGGTGCTCCTCCGCTCCGACGCCCGTCTCGCCGACCTCACCACCCTCGGCGTCGGCGGCCCCGTCGAGCGGCTGGTCGAGGTCACCGACGCCGCCGAGCTGGTCGCCGCCGTGCGGAAGGCCGACGAGGCCGGGCGGCCGCTGCTCGTCCTCGGCGGCGGGTCGAACCTGGTCGCGCCCGACGAGGGGTGGGCCGGTGACGTCGTCGCGGTGCGCAGCCGCGGGGTCGAGCGGCGCGGCGACGTCCTCGAGGTGCAGGCCGGCGAGGACTGGGACGACCTCGTCGCGCTCACCGTCGCGCAGGAGCTCGCCGGCATGGAGGCGCTGTCGGGCATCCCCGGCTCGACCGGCGCCACCCCGGTGCAGAACGTCGGCGCCTACGGCCAGGAGGTCGCGCAGACGATCACCGAGGTGCGGGTGTACGACCGCGCCGAGAAGCGCGAGCGCACGCTGACCAACGCCGAGTGCGCCTTCGGCTACCGCGACAGCCGGCTCAAGCGCGAGCCCGGCCGGTTCGTCGTCCTCACCGTGACCTTCGCGCTGGACGCCGGGCCGCTGTCCCGGCCGGTGGGCTACGCCGAGCTGGCCAAGCGGCTGGGCGTGGACCTCGGCGGGCGCGCGCCGCTGGCCGACGTCCGTGCGGCGGTGCTCGAGCTGCGCCGCGGCAAGGGGATGGTCGTCGACCCCGCCGACCCCGACACCCGCAGCGCCGGGTCGTTCTTCACCAACCCGGTCGTCCCGGCGGAGCAGGCGGTGCCCGGCTGCCCGAGCTGGCCGGCCGGGGACGGGCTGGTCAAGCTCAGCGCGGCGTGGCTGGTGCAGTCGGCCGGCTTCGGCCGCGGCACGCGCGAGGGCCGGGTCGGGACGTCGTCGCGGCACAGCCTCGCCCTGACCACCGAGCCCGGCGCGACGGCGGCCGAGCTCATGGCCTTCGCCGACCGCGTCGTCGCGGCGGTCCGCGAGCGCTTCGGCGTCACCCTGGTCCCGGAGCCCACCCGGCTGTAGGCCCCGACCCGCGCACCCCGGACCCCGACGCCGTCGCAGCCTGCCCGCGGGCTCAGTCGGACTCGCGGTGCACCTTGTGCTGGGCGGCCTGGGCGCGCGGGCGGACGACGAGCAGGTCGACGTTGACGTGGTGCGGGCGGGTGAGCGCCCAGGCGACGCAGTCGGCGACGTCCTCGGCCACCAGGGGCCGGCGCACGCCGCGGTAGACCGACTCCGCCCTCTCCCGGTCGCCGACCCGGTTGAGGGTGAACTCCTCGGTCTTGACCATCCCGGGCGCGATCTCCACGACCCGGACCGGCTGGTCGTACAGCTCCAGCCGCAACGTCTCGGCCAGGGTGTGCACCGCGTGCTTGGCCGCCGTGTACGACGCCCCGCCCTCGTAGGAGACCAGCCCCGCGGTGGAGCCCATGAACAGCAGGTCGCCGGCGCCGGACGCGACGAGCTTGGGCAGCAGCGCCTTGGTCAGCCGGACGGTGCCGAGCACGTTCACCTCGTAGGTCCGCGCCCAGGAGTCGAGGTCGGCCTCGGCCACCGGCGCGGCGTCGAACGCCCCGCCGGCGTTGTTGACCAGCACGTCCACGCGGTCCAGGGCGGCGGCGAACGCCTCGACCGACGCCGGGTCGGTGAGGTCCAGCGGCAGCGCCCGGGCGCCGATCCGCTCGGCGAGCGCGGTCAGCCGGTCCAGCCGCCGGGCCCCCACGACGACGTCGAAGCCCTCGGCCGCCAGCCGGGCCGCGGTGGCCGCGCCGATGCCGCTCGAGGCGCCCGTGACGACGGCGGTGCGGCCGGTCCCCGGCAGCGGCCGCGGGCCGGAGGAGGAGATCTCGGCAACACCGGTCATGTGGTCATCCTGACCCTGTTGCAGGATGGGGAGTCGACAGGGGTGCCGCACCGGCACCCGGGGCGGCGAGGCGGGAGGTCGTGGGTGCCTGCTCGCCGCCTCCTCCCTCCGCGCGCGCCGCGGCGGGTGGCGACCATCTCGGTGCACACCAGCCCGCTCGACCAGCCCGGCGCCGGCGACGCCGGGGGCATGAACGTCTACATCGTCGAGGTCTCCCGCCGGCTGGCCGCCCGCGGCATCGCCGTCGACGTGTTCACCCGCGCCACCTCCAGCGACCTGCCGCCGGTGGTCGAGATGAGCCCGGGCGTGACCGTGCGGCACGTCAGCGCCGGGCCGTTCGAGGGCCTGGGCAAGGAGGAGCTCCCCGGCCAGCTGTGCGCCTTCACCGCCGGCGTGCTGCGCGAGGAGGCCCAGCACGAGCCGGGCCACTACGACGTCGTCCACTCGCACTACTGGCTCTCGGGTCAGGTCGGCTGGCTGGCGCGCGACCGCTGGAACGTGCCGCTGATCCACACCGCGCACACCCTCGCCAAGGTGAAGAACGCCGCGCTGGCCGACGGCGACCGGCCCGAGCCGCGCGCCCGCGTGATCGGCGAGGAGCAGGTGGTCGCCGAGGCCGACCGGCTGGTGGCCAACACCGACGAGGAGGCCGACCAGCTCGTCGAGCACTACGGGGCCGACCCGCGCCGCACCCTCGTCGTCCCCCCGGGCGTGGACCTCGACCGGTTCGTCCCCGGCGACCGCACCGCCGCCCGCCGCGCGCTGCGCCTGCCCGCCGACGCCGTCGTGCTGACCTTCGTCGGCCGCATCCAGCCGCTCAAGGCGCCGGACCTGCTGCTGGCCACCGCCGCCCGGATGCTCGCGGACGACCCCGCGCTGCGCTCCCGGCTGCGGGTGCACGTCGTCGGGGCGCCGAGCGGGTCGGGCCTGGAGGCGCCGCGGCAGCTCGAGGAGCTCGCCGCGCACCTGGGCATCGCCGACCTGGTGCGCTTCCTCCCGCCGCAGCCGCCCGACCGGCTGGCCCTGCACTACCGCGCCGCCGACGTCGCCGTCGTCCCCAGCCACAACGAGTCCTTCGGTCTGGTCGCGCTCGAGGCCCAGGCCTGCGGGACGCCGGTGGTCGCCGCGTCGGTCGGCGGCCTGCGGACGGCGGTCCGCGACGGGGTGTCCGGCGTCCTGGTCGACGGGCGGGACCCGGGCGCCTACGCGGCGGCGGTCCGCGCGGTCCTCGAGCGCCGGCAGCTGATGGGCGCCGGTGCCCGCCGGCACGCCGCGGCCTTCTCCTGGGACCGCACCGCCGACGCGCTGGTGGCCGCCTACTCCTCGGCCGCCGCCGAGATGGCCGCGGCCGCCCGGCGCAGCCGCACGCTGGGCTCGCTGCGGCCGGTGGCCGGGACGCAGGTGGCCTGGTGAGCGAGGGGGCGCGGTGAGCGACGGGACCGGGGAGGCGCCCTCCACCCGCGCCGACGTCGTCGCCGCCCTGGACGCCGTCGTCGACCGCACGCTGCGCGAGGCCGACCTGGTGCACGAGCACCCGGCGCCCGGCCGCTGGCTGGTCGACCTCCCGGGCACCAAGAAGCTCAAGACGGTCTGCGGGCTCATCGTCGGCGAGCACGCGCTGCGGATCGAGGCGTTCGTCTGCCGCCAGCCCGACGAGAACCGCGAGCAGCTGTGGACCTACCTGCTGCAGCACAACGCGCGCATGTACGGCGTCGCCTACTCGGTCGACCGGGTCGGCGACGTCTACCTCACCGGCCGCGTCCCGCACGCCGCGGTGACCCCGGAGGAGCTCGACCGGCTGCTCGGCGCGGTCCTCAGCTACGCCGACGACCACTTCAACACCATGCTCGAGATCGGCTTCGGCACCTCGATCCGCCGGGAGTGGGAGTGGCGGGTCAAGCGCGGCGAGTCGCTGCGCAACCTGGAGGCCTTCGCCGCCTTCGCCCAGCGGGGCACGACCCGGCGACCGGCCGACGGCGGGGGAGCGTCCTCCGCGGACGACGGGGGATGACCACCACCGGGCGGCCCGCGGCGGCGCCGGCCGTCGAGGAGCGTCCCGGCTACGCCCGGCGGTGGTGGGTGCTGGCCACGATGACCGTCTGCCTGCTCGTGGTGATCACCGGCAACACGACGCTCAACGTCGCCATCCCGACGCTGCAGCGGGAGCTCGGCGCCACCCAGGGCGAGCTCCAGTGGGCCGTCGACGCCTACATCGTGGTCTTCGCCGGGCTGCTGTTCTCCTGGGGCGTCATCGGCGACCGCATCGGCCGCCGCCGTGTGCTGCTGATCGGTCTCGCGGTGTTCGCCGGCGGCTCGGTGCTGGCCGCCTCCTCCGACAGCCCGCTGGAGCTCATCGCGTGGCGGGCGGTCATGGGCGTCGGCGGGGCCGCGGTGCAGCCGACGACGCTCGCCGTCATCACCAACGTCTTCCCGCCGGCCGAGCGCGGCCGCGCCATCGGGATCTGGGCGGCCACCGCCGGGCTCGCCGTCGCCGGCGGCCCGCTGGCCAGCGGTCTCGTGCTGACGCACTTCTGGTGGGGCGCGATCTTCCTCATCGGCGTGCCGGTCGCCCTGGTCGGCGTCCTCGGCACGCTCGCGTTCGTGCCCGAGTCGCGGGACCCCGACCCCGGCCGGCTCGACCTCCCGGGCGTGCTGCTGTCGATCGCCGCGCTGGCCGGGCTGGTCTACGGGATCATCCACGGCGGCTCGGGCGTGGGCTGGGGGACGCCCGGGGTGCTCGTCCCGCTGGTCGGCGGCGTGCTGCTCGTGGTGCTGTTCGTCTGGCTGCAGCGGCGCTCGACGCACCCGGCGCTCGACGTCTCGCTGTTCCGCAACCCGGCGTTCTCCGCGGCCGCCGCCGCGCTGGGCCTGAACTTCTTCGCCCTGATGGGCGCGACCTTCTACCTCGTCTACTACCTGCAGGGCGCCCGCGGCTACGACCCGCTGCAGTCCGGCGCCGCGCTCATCCCGGTGGCGCTGGGCATGGCGGTGATGGCGCCGCGCAGCTCCCGGCTGGCCGAGCGGTTCGGCGCCAAGGCCGTCTGCGCGACCGGTTTCGGGCTCATCACGCTGTCGTTCCTGGGCTTCCAGCTGCTCGACCAGGCCGCGCCGCTGTGGCTGCTGCTCACCACGCTGACGGTGCAGGGGCTGGGCATGGGCGCGGTCATGGCCCCGGCCACCGAGTCGATCATGTCGGTCGTGCCGCGGGAGAAGGCCGGCGCGGGCGCGGCGGTGAACAACACCGTCCGCCAGGTGGGCGGGGCGCTCGGCGTCGCGATCCTCGGCTCGGTGCTGGCGACCGCGTACGCGGCCAACGTCCGCGGCGCCGTCGACGTGCTGCCGGCCGGGCTGCGCGACGAGGCGAGCACCTCCGTCGCGGCGACCCTAGAGCTGGCCGGGGCGACGGCGGACGAGGCGCGGGCCGCCGGCGACGCCGAGCTCGCCGCGGCCGCCGACGCGCTCGCCGACACCGCCCGTGACGCGTTCGTCGCGGCGATGCACCTGACCGCCGTCGGGACCGCGGCGGCCGCGGCGGTCGCTGCCGTCGTCGTCCTGGTGTGGCTGCCCGGGCGACGCGAGACGGGCGCACGGGCGACCTGACGGGCCTAGCGTGGGTGCGTGCAGGAGCCGCCCGCCGCGCAGGAACGGCTGGGCCGCGCGCTGATCGGCGTGGTCGCCGCGTCCGGCCTGGTCTACCCGCTGCTGCTGTGCGCGGTGCAGCTGGTGCTGGCGCAGCTGTTCGTCGTCGACGTCGCCGCCACCGCGCTGTGGCTGGCGGTCGCGCTGACCTGCAGCGTGGCGCTCGTCGCCGCCGTGCGCTGGGGTGCCGCCCGCCGGGTGGTCAGCCCGTGGCTGCTGCTCGGGCTGGTCCCGCCGGTGCTGTACGAGGCCTGGGTGCTCTGGCCGCTGCTGGCAGGATGACCGGTGTGACGACGTCTGTCGAGAACGCGCCCGGAACCCTCGTCCTGCTCCGCCACGGCGAGAGCGAGTGGAACAAGGCCAACCTGTTCACCGGCTGGGTGGACGTCGAGCTGTCGGAGAAGGGCCGGGCCGAGGCGGCCCGTGGCGGGCAGCTGCTGGCCGAGCACGGCCTGCTGCCCGACGTGCTGCACACCTCGCTGCTGCGGCGGGCGATCACCACCGCGGAGCTGGCGCTGGCGGCCGCCGACCGGCAGTGGATCCCGGTGCGCCGCTCGTGGCGGCTCAACGAGCGGCACTACGGCGCGCTGCAGGGCAAGGACAAGGCGGCCACCCTCGCCGAGTACGGCGAGGAGCAGTTCATGACCTGGCGGCGCTCCTACAGCACCCCGCCGCCGCCGATCGAGGCCGGCAGCGAGTTCTCGCAGGACGCCGACCCGCGCTACGCCTTCCTGCCGCCGGAGGTGCGGCCGGCCACCGAGTGCCTGGCCGACGTCGTCGTCCGGATGCTCCCGTACTGGTACGACGCGATCGTCCCGGACCTGCGCAGCGGCGCCACCGTGCTGGTGGCCGCGCACGGCAACAGCCTGCGGGCGCTGGTCAAGCACCTCGACGGCATGGGCGAGGACGAGGTGGTCGGGCTGAACATCCCCACCGGCGTCCCGCTGCGCTACGACCTCGACGCCGACCTGCGGCCGGTGAAGCCGGGCGGGGAGTACCTCGACCCCGAGGCCGCCGCGGCCGCGATCGAGGCGGTCAGGAACCAGGGCAAGAAGTAGCGAGCGACAGCGAGCTCGTGCTGACGAGTGGGGGCCGGAGGCCTCCGCGAGGGAGCGCGGTCGGTGCTCCGCGCGACTGACACCGCACGTGGCCGCGGTGGGAGCCCGGTAGGGCGACGACGTGCAGAGGGCCTCCCCACCGCCGGCGGTGGGGAGGCCCTCGTGCGTGTGGGGTGGGGTCAGACCGCCTGCATGTCCCGCTCGCCGGTGACGAGGAAGACCACCCGGCGGGCGACGCTCACGGCGTGGTCGGCGAAGCGCTCGTAGTAGCGGCCGAGCAGGGTGATGTCGATGGCCGACTCCATGCCGTGCGTCCAGCCGGGGCTGAGCAGCTCAGTGAACAGCTGGCGGTGCAGCTGGTCCATGAGGTCGTCGTCCTTCTCCAGCTGCGCGGCGCCCTCGACGTCGAGCTTGGCGATGACGGCGCCGACCTGCGTGACCAGGCTCTGCGCGACGTGGCCGGCCTCGAGGAAGATCGGCCGCACCTCGGCGGGGACGGCGGACTCCGGGAAGCGCATCCGGGCGAGCTTGGCCACGTGGACGGCGAGGTCACCCATGCGCTCGAGGTCGCCGACGATCCGCATCGCCGTGGTGACCGTGCGCAGGTCGGTGGCGACCGGCTGCTGACGGGCGAGCAGGGTGAAGCAGCGCTCCTCGATGCTCTCGCGCACCGCGTCGATGTGCTCGTCGCCGGCGATGACCAGGTCGGCCAGTGCGACGTCGGCGTCGAGCAGCGCGGTCGTGGCCTTGTTCATCGCCGACCCGACGGAGTTGGCCATCTCCACCAGGCAGTGGTTGATGTCCTCGAGCTCTTCGCGGTAGTGCTCGCGCACGGGTCCTCCTCGTCGGCCGGCCGTCCACCGGGTACCGCCGTCCGGACACCGTCTGCTCGGTGCGCCGTCCTGACGGTTCGAGGGTAGGCGGTGAGGAGACACCGGACGGGCCCGATCGGTGAACGTGGGGGCACCCCAGCGTGAACAGTCCCCCTACCCGGTCGCGGCGCCACTCACACGGGGGATGACCGGGTCCGGACGCGGCCTAGCATCGGCCCCGTGAGCACGCTGGTCGCCCTCGGGGCCGGCTTCGTCGTCGGCGCCGTCGTGGCGGCCGTCGTCGTGCTGCTCGCCCGCCGGCCCGCCGACGGGACCGAGCGCCCCGGCGACGACGCCGCCCGGACCGCACCCTCCGAGGCGCTGCTCGCCCGCCGGCTGCTCGACCTCATGGACCCCGCGGTCCTCCTGCTGGACAAGGACGACGCCGTCGTCGTGGCCAACCCGACCGCGCGCGGGCTCGGGATCGTCCGCGAGCGCCGGCTCGTCGTCCCCGCGCTGCAGGACCTCGTGAAGGAGGTCCGTCGCCGCGGGCACCGGCGCTCGGACGTCAGCCTCCCCGGCGAGGTCGTCGGCGGCGGCACGCGGCTGGTCGGCGCGCACGGCGTCCGGCTGGACACCCCGCCCGGCGAGGTCGCGCCCTCGGCCGTCCCCGGCCCCGTGGCGCTGGTCCTCCAGGACGTGACCGAGGCCCGCCGGGTCGAGGCGGTCCGGCGCGACTTCGTCGCGAACGTCGGGCACGAGCTGAAGACGCCGGTCGGCGCGCTGGGCCTGCTCGCCGAGGCCATGCAGGGCGCCGCCGACGACCCGGACACCGTCCAGCGCTTCGCCGCGCGGATGGCGCACGAGGCCGACCGGCTGGCCCGGCTCGTGCGCGAGCTCATCGACCTGTCCCGCCTGCAGGGCGCCGAACCGCTGCCCGAGCTCGTGCCCGTCGACGTCGACACGGTGCTCGCCGAGGCCGTCGACCGCACCGGCCTGGCCGCGGCGGCCAAGGGCATCACGATCGCCGTCGGCGGCGCCCACGGGCTGGTCGTGCGGGGCGTGGAGGCCCAGCTGACGACGGCGGTCACCAACCTGCTGGCCAACGCGGTCGCCTACAGCCCCGAGAACACGAAGACCGCCGTCGGGGCGCGGGCGCGCGGCGGGTTCGCCGAGATCGCCGTCACCGACAGCGGCATCGGCATCCCGCGGGCCGACCGGGAGCGGGTCTTCGAGCGCTTCTACCGCGTGGACCAGTCGCGGGCCAGCAGCACCGGCGGCACCGGTCTGGGCCTGGCGATCGTCAAGCACGTGGCCAGCAACCACGGCGGTTCGGTCAGCGTGTGGAGCGAGGAGGGCCTCGGCTCCACCTTCACGCTGCGCATCCCCCTGGCGGTCGAGGACCGCCGCGAAGCTCCCGGCGCGGCCGCTGGCGCCGCGCCGGTCCTCCAGGAAGGACGGTCATGACCCGAGTGCTCGTGGTGGAGGACGAGGAGTCCTTCTCCGACGCGCTGTCCTACATGCTCGGGCGGGAGGGGTTCGAGGCGGTCGTCGCCGCGACCGGCCCCGACGCCCTGGCCGAGTTCGACCGCGCGGGCGCCGACGTCGTCCTGCTCGACCTCATGCTCCCCGGCCTGCCGGGCACCGAGGTGTGCCGGGCCCTGCGTTCCCGCAGCAACGTCCCGATCATCATGCTCACGGCCAAGGACTCCGAGGTCGACAAGGTCGTGGGCCTGGAGCTCGGCGCCGACGACTACGTCACCAAGCCGTACTCGGCGCGCGAGCTGGTCGCCCGGATCCGGGCGGTGCTGCGCCGCCGCGGCGACGTCGACGCCCCCGCCGACGGCGCGCTGGAGGCCGGCCCGGTGCGGATGGACGTCGAGCGGCACGTGGTCGCCGTCGACGGCGAGACGGTGGCGCTGCCGCTCAAGGAGTTCGACCTGCTCGAGCTGCTGCTGCGCAACGCCGGCCGGGTGCTGACCCGCGGCCAGCTCATCGACCGCGTGTGGGGCTCGGACTACGTGGGCGACACCAAGACCCTCGACGTCCACGTCAAGCGGCTGCGCGCCAAGATCGAGCCCGACCCGGCCAACCCGAAGCACCTCGTGACGGTGCGGGGTCTGGGCTACAAGTTCGAGCAGTGACACGGTCGGCCCACCGGCCTCCACCGCGGCCAGGACGGGTGGCCGGCCGCCGCTGAGCCGCTTCCCGTCGCCGCGAGGGAGGACCCTGCGGGCCCTCCGCTCCCGGCGACCGCCACCGGCGTCCGTCGAGGAAGGGGCCGGCGGGGTCACTGACCCCGGCCGGTCTCCTCCTGGAGCTCGTCGATCTTCCGGGACGCGTCGGCCTTCGTGATGTCCTCCGGCACGTCCTCGCCGGCCTGGCGGGCCAGCGTGCCGAGGTAGCTCTTCTGCGCCCCGGTGGCGGGCTCGTCGCCGGTCACCCAGTCCGACGGGTCCTTCTCGGCGGTGGGGTCGTCGGCCTGGCCGGTGTTCGCGTTGGATTCGCTCATGTGTTCGATCCTAGGCGTGGGTGAGCTCCGCCGCAGGTCGAGCGGCCTGGCCGGCCGCGGCGGCCCGCGCGGCCTCCCAGCGCCGGCCGGTGCGGTAGACGTGCACGCTCCCGCAGGAGGGGCACTCGACCGCCAGCGCGATGTGGGTCGGGTGGTTGACGACCGACCGGATGCGCCGTTCGGCGACCAGCTCGTCGGTCCGGGTCACGGGGCAGGTGATCAGCAACATGGGACGAGCGTGCTCCGCGTCTGCACCCGGGACGAGTGGCAGGGGTGACATGGATCGCGTCTTTCCTGCCATCATGTCTGCGTGACCGAACCCGACCGCCCGCTCGTCGTCAGCCTGCTCGCCGGGGACGGCGTCCTCGGCGCCTTTGGCCTGGGCGTCGCCGCCGAGGTCTTCGGCTACGACTACCGCCGCTTCGGCATGCCGCGCTTCGACTTCGCGATCGTCACCGACCGGCCGGGCGTCGTCCGCACCGACACCGGGCTGTCGCTGTACGTCGAGCACGGCCTCGAGCGGCTGGCCGTCTCCGACATCGTGCTGGTGACCGCGTGGGAGAAGCTGTCCGCGCCCGTCCCGCCGGCGGTCCTCGACGCGCTGCGCGCCGTGCACGCCCGCGGCGCCCAGATCGTCAGCCACTGCACCGGCGCCTTCGTCGTCGCGGCGGCCGGGCTGCTCGACGGCAAGCGCGCCACCACCCACTGGCGGTACGCCGGCGAGCTGGCCGCCCGGTACCCGTCGGTCGACGTCGACCCGCGGGTCCTCTACGTCGACGAGGGCCGGATCATCACCGGCGCCGGGACGGCGAGCGGCGTGGACGCCCTGCTGCACCTCGTCCGCCGGGAGTGGGGCGCCGCGGCGGCCAACGCCCTGGCGCGCGAGATGGTCGTGCCGCCGCACCGCGACGGCGGGCAGGCCCAGTACATCGACGAGCCGGTCGCCCGCTGCGAGGACGACCTGCTCGGCGTCGTCCTGGACTGGGCCCGGGCGCACCTGGCCGAGGACATCAGCGTCGAGGCGCTGGCCCGGCGCGCGCTGATGAGCCCGCGCAGCTTCGCCCGCCGGTTCAAGGCCACGACGGGCACGACGCCGCACGCCTGGCTGCTGTCCCAGCGGCTGGCCGCGGCCGAGGCGCTGCTCGAGGAGAGCGACGCCCCGGTGGAGGAGATCGCCCGGCTGGTCGGCTTCGGCACCGCCGCCGGGTTCCGCGAGCAGTTCAGCCGCCGCCGCGGCGTCTCACCGCGGGCGTACCGGCAGACCTTCCGCACCGGCGGCGCCCGGGTCGAGCTCGTCCCGGCGGGCGAGGACCCCGCCGCCTAGGAACCCGCCGCCCAGGACCCACCGCCCAGGACCCCGCCGCCCAGACGGGTCCGGCCGCCGAGGTCGTGGGTCCCGAACTGCAGGACGGCACCGGCGAAGCGGTCCGCGAGGCCCCGGTCCCGGAACACGGTGACCGCGCCGTCCGCCCCGCTCGGCGGGGGAGCCCGGCTCCGGCTCGTGCCTCACCGGGTCCGCGGGCACCAGCCCGTCGAGACCCGCCCGCACGTGCGCGTCAGGCCAGGGGGACGGGGCGCGCGACGCCGACCAGGGAGTCCAGCCGGCCGGCGTTGCTCGGCGCGAGCGGGCTGCGGACCACCCGCGTCAGCGCGAACCCGGCGCGGGCCAGCAGCATCGCGTGCGTGCGCGGGGTGAAGTGCCAGATGTGCTCGGCCGGCTTCAGCGTCCACCAGCGGGTGCCGAGCAGCCGCGCCGGCAGCGACGAGACGTAGGGCGTGGAGAACAGGACGACGCCGTCGTCGGCCACGAGGGAGCGGGCGGTGCGCCAGAAGTCGAGCGGGTCGGGCACGTGCTCGACGGTGTCCCACGCGCAGACGACGTCGAAGCCCGGCTCCAGCGGCGCCTCGGCGAGCTGGCCGCAGAACACGTCCAGGCCGAGCACCTCGGTGGCGTGCTTCGCCCCGGTGCGGGACAGCTCCACCCCGCTGGTCCGCCAGCCGGCCCGGCGCGCGGCGTCGAGGAACAGGCCGTAGCCGGCGCCGACCTCGAGCAGCCGGCCGCCGGCGGCGCGGCCCCGGACCCGGTCGAGCAGCGCGAGCCGCCCGGCGGTCCAGGTGCGCTGCAGCAGCATCGCGGGGTCGAGCCGGCGGGGCTCCTGCGCCGCCCCGTCGACGGCGCTGCCGTACACGCCGCCCTCGAAGTAGCCGACGTCGTCGTAGAGCCGCTGCAGCGCCTCCGGCCGCAGCCGGGGGCTGACGAACACCAGGCCGCAGGACGGGCAGCGGACGACGCCGAACGGGGAGAGGTCGTGCACGAGCCGGCCGGGGACGCCGCAGAGGCAGCACCCGACCGCCTCGGTGTCCTCGGGCGTCCATGTCACCGGGCCGGGGGTCACCGGGGCGCTCACGCCGGTCAGCCTACGGAGTTCCGGTGATCCCCCCGGTACCGGTCCGCGCTGCGCCGACGGGCGGGTCGGCCGCGCCGGCGGCGCCGTCGGGACGCTCGCCGAGCTCGGGATAGCGCTGGGTGACCAGCGTGGTGATCTTCCGCCGCACCGCGCGCGACACCAGACCGTCGCCGTCCGGGCCCCCGTCGGCGCCGAGCAGCTCGCCCGGTACGACGACGTAGCGGTCGGGCGCGGCCTCGGCCTGGGCGAGGAACGCCGCGCGCACCGCGTCGGCGTCGGCGTCGACGGGACGGGCGGTGACGGCGGAGTCGACGACCACGGTGAGGTCGGGCAGCAGGCCGCGGGTGGCCCACAGCGAGGTGCGGAAGATGCGGTCGGCGTCCAGGCCCTGCCCGGCGCCGTGGAAGGCGATCGAGGTGTCCACGTAGTGGTTGCACACCACGACCTCGCGCCGCTGCAGCGCCGGCCGGATGACCGTGGCCACGTGCTCGGCGCGGTCGGCGGCCGCCAGCAGCGCCGCGGTGTAGGCGGCCACCGGGTGGCCCTCGCCGTCGGTCGCGCCGGGCACCCCGGGCGCCGGCGGGTAGAGCAGCGTGCGGACCTGCCGGCCCAGCGCCGTGTCGCTCGGCTCGTGCGTGGCCACCACCGGGCAGCCGCAGTCGCGCAGCACCTGGGCGAGCTCGGCGGTGTACCGGCGGGTGAGGTCGCGGTCGGCGCCCTCGACGACGACGAACAGGCCGGTGCCGCTGGCCGAGGCCGACAGGATGTCCGAGCTGCCCCACAGCAGCCGGAACACGTCGCGGGGTCGGGTGCCCGGCCGGCCGCGCGGGACGACCTGGCGGACGGCGTAGGCGCTCACCAGCAGCGCGAGGACGCCGCCGATCAGCAGCGTGAGGCCCGGCCCGGTGAGGCTGAGCATCAGCTCGCCCACGCGCAGGTCGTGGTTGCCGAGCAGGCCCGCCAGGCCCGGGCCGACGGCGACCGACAGCAGCAGGACGATGCGCACCGACGACACGACGAAGGCGAACACCCGGCCGCGCAGCCGGTCCTCGACCTCGTAGCCGATGAGCGTGTAGCCGATGATCCAGGAGATGCCGGCGAACAGGCCGACGAGGAACGCCGCCATGGTGGCGAGGACGAAGTCCTGCAGCAGGGACATCGCCAGCAGCGCGATCCCGGCCAGGCCGATGGAGCGGGCGAACAGGCTGCGCCGGGGGACCGTGGGCAGGATCCGCGGCCCGACCAGCATGCCGAGGGCCAGGCCGGTGAAGACGATGCCGAACACCACGCCGTAACCGGCGGCGCCGGCGTCCAGGGTGGCGATGTAGAGCTGCGCCACGCCGATGATCAGCCCGCCCGCCCCGAACGCGCCGATGACGCCGACGTACAGCGCGCGCATCAACGGCTGCCCGCGCAGGAAGGAGACGCCCTCGACGACGAGGGAGAACACGTTCGACGACGACTGCCGGTCGACGGGCGTCCGCGGGATGAGCCGCCGGGACAGGAGCACCGTGGTGGCCGACAGGGCGAAGCTCGCCGAGTTGAACAGCAGGGCGACGACGATCGCCGTCCGCGCGTCGCCCGCCTCGCCGCTGCCGGGGAACACGCGCGCGACGGTGGACAGCAGGGCGAACAGCAGCGACGCCACCGGCACCGCGCCGTAGACGCTGAACAGCGACACCTGGTTGGCCACGGCCAGCCGCTCGCGCGGCACGATCGCCACCCAGATCGCCTGCTTGGCCGGGTTGGTGAACAGCCCCACCGCCTCGACGAGGAACTGGGCCACGTAGAGCCAGGTCAGCTCGTAGCTGAAGGCGATCGACAGGTACAGCGAGCAGGCCAGCAGATCGCCGACGACGACGGTGGTGCGGCGGTCGAGCCGGTCGGCCAGGGCGCCGGCGATCGGGCCGAGGAGCAGGTCGGGCAGCAGCCGGGTGAGGATGACGCCGGAGATCGCCGCGCCCTGGACGCCGAGCGACTCGTCGCGGGTGAGCTGCTGGGCCATCGCCGTGGTGGCCAGCAGGCCCAGCCAGTCGCCGAGGCTGGAGACGGTGATCGCCGCCCACATGCGGCGGAACACCGGGATGCGCAGGAGGACCAGCAGCGCGTTCTCCTGCGCCCGCCCGCTGGCCGACGACCCCGCCGGGCGCGCGCGGGGGCTCGCCGCCTGTCCGTCGCTCACAGTCCTCGCCGTCCGGTCGTCGCGGTCGTCCCCAGCAGGGTAGTGGCGGGCGGTGTCGATCCGGCCCCCGCCGCACCCGGGCGGGGGAGTGCCCTCAGGCGCCGGGCCGCAGCCGGGGCAGCGGGAGGGGCACAGGCGCCGGGCTGGCCGGGTGCGGGGCGACCAGGCCGAGGTCCAGCCGGGCCTCGGTGAGCCGGCGCAGCTCGGCGTAGGCGGCCGGGCCGAGCAGGCTGGTGAGCTCGGCGGCGTAGGTGACCACCAGCGGCTCGGGGGAGACGTGCGCGGCCGGCGAGCCGGTGCACCACCAGTGCAGGTCGGCGCCGCCCGGGCCCCAGCCGCGTCGGTCGAACTCGCCGATCGTGCTGACCAGGACCGTCGTCCCGTCGGGCCGCTCGACCTCCTCCTGCTCGCGGCGCACCGGCAGCTGCCAGCAGACGTCGGGCTTGGTGAGCAGCGGGTGCAGCCCCTCCCGCAGCGCCATCCGGTGCAGCGCGCAGCCGGTGCCGCCCGGGAAGCCGGGGCGGTTGAGGAAGACGCAGGCGCCGTCGACCAGGCGGGTGCGCAGGGAGCGGACGCCGCCCTCCTCGGGGGCCGCGTCGTCGGCGGAGTCCTCCTCGGTCCAGGCGCCGCGGCCGAGCGGCGCGAGCTGCCAGTCCTCGTCGGCGAGGTCGGCGACGGCGGCGGTCACCCGGGCGAGGTCGTCCTCGTCGCTGAAGAACGCGCCGTGGCTGCAGCAGCCGTCGTCGGCCCGGCCCTCGACGACACCGGCGCAGCCGCGGCCGAACACGCAGGTCCAGGCCGAGGACAGCCAGGTCAGGTCGGCGCGGACGACGTGCCGCGGGTCGGCCGGGTCCGGGAACTCGATCCACTCGCGGGCGAAGTCCGGGTCGACCTCCGGCGGTACGTCCTGCACCGGTCCAGCCTAGGGACGGCCCGCCCGGCAGACTGACCGCATGCGGCTCGGGGTGCTGGACGTCGGCTCGAACACCGTCCACCTGCTCGTGGTGGACGCCCACCGCGGCGGCCACCCCACCCCGACGTACGACGACCGCGCGGTCCTGCGCCTGGCCGAGCACGTCGGCAAGGACGACGTCCTCTCCAGGACCGGGGAGAAGGCGCTGGTCGCCGCCGTGCGCAAGGCCTGCCGGCGGGCCGAGGAGCAGGGCTGCGACGAGGTCCTCGCGCTGGTCACCTCGGCCATCCGCGAGGCGGTCAACGGCATGGAGGTGCTCGACCGCGTCCGCGCGGAGACCGGCGTCGAGCTGCAGGTGACCAGCGGCGAGGAGGAGGCGCGGCTGACCTTCCTCGCCGTCCGCCGCTGGTACGGGTGGAGCGCGGGCCGGCTGCTGGTCCTCGACATCGGCGGCGGCTCGCTGGAGCTGGCCAGCGGCGTCGACGAGGACCCGGACGTCGCGCTGTCGGTGCCGCTGGGCGCCGGGCGGATGACCCGCCGCTTCCTGCAGGACGCCGCCGAGGGCGGCCGGCCCGACCTGGCCGCCCTCGGCGCGCTGCGCGAGCACGCGGCCGACGTGCTCAAGCCGGCGGCGAGGAAGCTGCGCGGCGCCGGCGCGCCGGACCTCGTGGCGGCGACGAGCAAGACCTTCCGCACGCTGGCCCGGCTGACCGGCGCGGCGCCCTACTCGGCCGGCCTGCGGGTGCCCCGCGAGCTCACCCTCGACGGCCTCGGCCAGCTGATCGGCTTCGTGTCCCGCATCGAGGCGCGCAGCCTCGCCGAGCTGCGCGGCGTGTCGCCCGACCGCGCCCACCAGGTGCCGGCCGGTGCCGTGGTGGCGCAGGCGGCCATGCAGGCGCTGGAACTACCCTCCGTCAAGATCTGTCCGTGGGCGCTGCGCGAGGGCGTCATCCTGCGGCGACTGGACTCCTTGGGAGGCGCGTGATGGCACAGCCCCGCAGGGACCCCGATCCCGGGCGCGGCCCGGAGACCGGCGGCCGGCCGCTGGCCGACATCCTGCGCGAGGCCGGCATCGAGGCACCGCGCAGCGTGCGCCGGCGCCGCGGCGACACCGGTGACATCCCGATCAAGCAGCGCCGCCGGGACCCCGACGCCGAGGACGGCCCCAACCCCGGCCGCCGCGCGGGCGACACCGGCCGGGTCCCCGGGGCCGGCCGGCCGTCCCCCGACACGGGGCCGGTCGCCGACACCGGCCGCCCCGCGCGGGACCGGGCGGCGGAGAAGGCGGCCGCCCGGGCCGAGAGGGCGGGCAGGGCCGAGAAGGCCGCCGAGAGGGCCGGCAGGACCCGGGACACCGGCCGCGTCGCGGGGGCGCCGGCCGGGGACGGGCGCGGACCCGCCGAGCCGTCGACCGCGGCCATCCCGGGCATCCGGCCCTCCCGCAAGCCCGGCGTCCCCGGCGCCCCGGCGGAGCGCGCGCCCGCCACCGGCCCGATCCCGGTCGCCCGCGGCGGGGAGACCGAGGTCCTCGACGAGCCGCTCGGCGCCAAGGAGGGCGCACTGGCCTGGCTGCGCTTCGCCGGTGAGCTGGTCCTGGCGCTGGCCGCCGGCGTCGGCATCTACTTCCTGGCCACCGTCGTCTGGGAGCAGGTGCCGCAGGTCGCGGTGGTCCTCGCCCCGCTCGCGGTGACCGGCCTGGTCGCCGGCGTGGGCGCCTGGCGGCAGCGCACCGGCCGCGAGCCCACCGGGCTGCGGCTGGTCGCCGTCCTCGTGTTCGCCGGGACGCTGCTCACCATCGCCCCGGCCGCCGGGCTGCTCGCCGGCACCTGAGGGGCCGCCGGGCAGCCCGGCGGCGCGTCACTCGTCCTCGTCGTCCCCGTCGGCGCCGGCCTGGCCGAACTGCTCGACGATCGCCGCGGTGAACGCGTCGAGGTCGTCGGGCTCGCGGCTGGTGACCAGGTTGCCGTCGACGACGACCTCCTCGTCGACCCACTTCGCGCCCGCGTTGCGCAGGTCGGTCTGCAGCGACGGCCACGACGTCATCCGCCGGCCCCGGACGACGTCGGCCTCCGCCAGCACCCACGGCGCGTGGCAGATCGCCGCGACCGGCTTGTCCGCGTCGAAGAACGCCTTCACGAAGGCGACGGCGTCGGCGTCGGCCCGGACGAAGTCGCCGTTGATGACGCCGCCGGGCAGGACCAGCGCCGCGTAGTCCTCGGGGTCGGCCGAGGCGACGGTCGTGTCCACCTTCCTCGTGTCGCCCTTGTCGATGTGCTGGTACATCGTGATGCTGCCGCTCTCCAGTGACACCAGCTCCGGCTCGGCCCCGGCGTCCTCCAGCGCCTGCCACGGCCGTTCCAGCTCGACCTGCTCGACGCCGTCGGTCGCGAGCACGGCCACTTTCATCCCGTCCAGTTCTCCTGCCATGCGGGCGCGGCTACCCGGCACCGGGAGGCGGCACACCCGCGCGCACTACCGTCCGACGCGGGGTCGATGCGGCGTCCGGCGCACACCGAGAGCTGGGAGAACGGGATGGCACAGCGGCAGGGCCTGGCGGTCTACGGCGGCGGCAAGATGGGCGAGGCGCTGCTGGCCGGGCTGGTGAAGAGGCAGGGCCCGGACGGTGTGGTCGTCTGCGAGCGGCACCCGGAGCGTGGCCGCGAGCTCGCCACCCGCTACGGGATCGACGTCGTCGGGATCGAGGAGGCGGCCGCCCGCGCGCGGGTGCTGCTCCTGGCGGTCAAGCCGCAGGACCTGCCGGCGCTGCTGGAGCGGCTGGCGCCGTCGGTGGACCCCGGGCACCTGGTGGTGAGCATCGCCGCCGGCATCGCCACCGCCACCATCGAGGCGGCGCTGCCGGCCGGCGTGCCGGTGGTGCGGGTCATGCCCAACACCCCGGCGCTGGTCGACGAGGGGATGAGCGTGCTGTCGGCCGGGGCGTCGGCGGGCGAGGCGGAGCTGGACGAGGCCGAGGCGCTGCTGTCCACCGTCGGCCGGGTGGCGCGGGTGCCCGAGTACCAGCAGGACGCGGTGACGGCGCTGTCCGGCAGCGGGCCCGCCTACTTCTTCTACCTCGTCGAGGCGATGGTCGACGCCGGCGTGCTGCTCGGCCT
This sequence comes from Geodermatophilus sp. SYSU D00698, assembly GCF_054050335.1. Lineage (NCBI taxonomy): Bacteria > Bacillati > Actinomycetota > Actinomycetes > Geodermatophilales > Geodermatophilaceae > Geodermatophilus > Geodermatophilus sp. SYSU D00698. The sequence continues at coordinate 264,780 of NZ_JBJGZD010000003.1, read as the reverse complement.
GCCGCGGGCGCTCACCACCGAGCTGGTGGTGCAGACGGCGCTGGGGTCAGCGGTGATGCTGCGCGAGTCGGGGGAACACCCGGCCCAGCTGCGGGACGCGGTGAGCAGCCCCGGCGGCACCACCATCGCCGGCATCCGGGAGCTCGAGCGGCACTCGGTGCGCTCGGCGCTCATCGCGGCCATCGAGGCGGCCGCCCGGCGCTCGGTGGAGCTCGGCCGGACCGACGGGAGCCGGTGACGGTAACCCGCCCGTGACCGGAGTGGGGGGACGCTGCGTCACGGTGTCGACACGGCGACGTGGAGACGCGCCGATACGGCTGTGAAGCGAGTTGCATAGGTGTAGTTCTGCCAGGGACGGACCGTTCCCCGTGTCCGTTTCTTCCATCGCTTCCGTCACGCGGGTCCCCCTACTCTCTGTGTCAGCACGTGCGTGTCCCGTAGTCGGTGGGGAAGCCGACGCCCGACGCGTGCTAGGTCCGGAGAGCTGATCATGACCATGCCCCAGCGCACCAACGCCGCCTACGTCCGCCCGGCCGTCCCCGGCCCGCGGCCCATGGCCCGCCCGATGCCGGCCGCCGCCGTCGCGCGCCCCGTCGGCCCGGCCCACCCCGCCGCGATGCCCGTCGGCCGCCCGGCCGTCCCGCAGCCGCGCGCCGCGGTCACCTTCCTGACCGTCGCCGAGGTCGCCAGCATGATGCGCGTCTCCAAGATGACCGTGTACCGCCTCGTGCACGCCGGCGAGCTGTCCGCCGTCCGCGTCGGCCGCTCCTTCCGCGTCCCCGAGCGCGCCGTCCAGGACTACCTGCGCGACGCCTACACCGACATCGCCTGACGGAGGACCTCCCTGCCCCACGCCTCGCTCCGTTCGGCGCGGGCCCCGGCAGGAAGGGCGTTCCAGCACCTCGCCAGGCCCCCGCAGAGGGGGCCGTTCCACCCCCTCGCCAGGGGGAGATCCACCCGGCCCGGTTCCCGCGGCAGCGTCGCCGCGGGGGCGCCGGGTAGGCTCGGGCGCCGAGCGACACCCCGGCCCCGGCCGGAGCCGTCGCACACGAGCTGATCCACACTCGCGTGGCGTCCGGTTCCGAACCAGCGGTCCCCGGCGCGACACGCGGCAACGACGTCGGGAGCAGGACATGGGTTCGGTCATCAAGAAGCGCCGCAAGCGGATGGCGAAGAAGAAGCACCGCAAGCTTCTGAAGAAGACCCGCGTGCAGCGTCGCAACAAGAAGTGAGCTGACGCTCGTGCCGCCTGCCGTCGTCCTCGTCACCGGTGTCAGCCGGTGGCTCGGGGGTGCGCTGGCGGCCGAGCTCGCTCGCGACCCGTCCATCGACCGGGTCATCGGGGTCGACACCGTCCCCCCGTCGGCGGAGCTGCTCCGCCGCCTCGGCCGCACCGAGTTCGTGCGTGCCGACATCCGCAACCCGCTGATCGGCAAGGTCATCAGCACCGCGGCGGTCGACACCGTCGTGCACATGAACATCAGCTCCACGCCCGCCGGGTCCGGCGGGCGGGGGCCGATGAAGGAGCTCAACGTCATCGGGACGATGCAGCTCCTCGCCGCCTGCCAGCGCGCGCCCTCGGTGCGCCGGCTGGTGCTCAAGTCGACCAGCGCCGTCTACGGCGCCTCCCCGCGCGACCCCGCCGTCTTCACCGAGGCGATGCAGGCGCGCCGGGTGCCCTCGGGCGGGTTCGCCAAGGACAGCCTCGACATCGAGGGCTACGTGCGGTCCTTCGCGCGCCGCCGTCCCGACGTCGGGGTCGCCGTCCTGCGGTTCACCAACTTCATCGGCCCGCGCATCGACTCGGTGCTCACCGGGTTCCTGCGCATGCCCGTCGTCCCCACCGCCCTCGGCTACGACGCGCGCGTGCAGCTGCTGCACGAGGACGACGCCCTCGGCGTGCTCACCCGCGCCACGACCGGGGACTTCGCGGGGACGGTGAACGTCGGGGGAGGGGGCACGTTGCTGCTGTCCCAGGTCATCCGCCGGCTGGGCCGGCTGCAGCTGCCGGTGCCCTCGCCGGCGCTGGGCTCCCTCGGCCGGCTCACCCGCCGCTTCGGCTACGTCGACTACTCCCCGGAGCAGATGCGCTTCCTCAACTTCGGCCGCGTCGTGGACACGACCGTGCTGCGCACCGAGTTCGGCTACACCCCCCGCTACACCACCGCCGAGGCGCTGGCCGACTACGCGCGCACCGTCCCGCCGGTGGTCCCGCCGGCCCTCGTCGGCGAGGCGACCGACCGGGCCCGCGGGCTGGTCGCGCGGGCCGGGTCGGTCGCCTCCTCCGTGGGGACGACGGTGCAGGGCCGGTTGCGGCCGACGCCGGCCCCGCCGGGACTGCGGGCGGTGCGCGATGCCTGAGGCCCGCGTCATCCGGCTGCGCCCCGACGACGACGGCCGGCCGCACGTCCCGCCGCCGTCGGACCCGAGCTGGGACGAGCAGGTCGCCGGCGGCCTGGAGTTCCTCCGCCGCCGCCTGACCGGCGAGTACGAGACGGACGAGTTCGGCTTCGACACCGACCTCACCGACCACGTGCTGCTGCCGGTGCTGCGGCCGCTGTTCAACCGGTGGTTCCGCGTCGAGACCCACGGCATCGAGAACGTGCCCACCGACGGCGGGGCGCTGGTGGTCGCCAACCACTCCGGCACGCTGCCCGTCGACGCGCTCATGGCCACCGTGGCGCTGCACGACGACCACCCGGCGCAGCGGCGGTTCCGGCTGCTCGGCGCCGACCTGGTCTTCGACCTGCCCTTCGTCGGGTCGCTGGCCCGCAAGTTCGGCGCCACGCTGGCCTGCAGCGAGGACGCCGAGCGGCTGCTGTGCGCCGACGAGCTGGTGGGCGTCTTCCCCGAGGGGTTCAAGGGCATCGGCAAGCCGTTCCGCGACCGGTACACGCTGCAGCGGTTCGGCCGGGGCGGTTTCGTCACGGCGGCTCTGCGCACCGGCAAGCCGATCGTCCCCTGCGCCATCGTGGGCGCCGAGGAGATCTACCCGATGGTCGGCAACGCGAAGACCCTCGCGCGGCTGCTCGGGCTGCCGTACTTCCCGGTGACGCCGACCTTCCCCGCGCTCGGCCCGCTCGGGCTGGTGCCGCTGCCGTCGAAGTGGCTGATCGCCTTCGGCGAGCCGATCGAGACGGCGCACTACGGCCCGGCCGCCGCCGAGGACCCGATGCTGGTGTTCAACCTGACCGACCAGGTCCGGGAGACCGTCCAGCACTCGATCTACCAGCTGCTCCTGCAGCGCAGGTCCGTCTTCAGCTGACGTCGTCGGCCTCCGGCCGACACCGCGGCCACGTGCCGTCCCCCTGCCGCGGGGAGCCCTCCCTGCCGCTCGGTCGCGGGAGCCTGCGGCACCTCGCGGGGCGCGTCACGTCGGCATCCGCGAGCGCGTGCGTCCCCGGCCCAGCGGCCGCGGCCGCGTGTTCCTCGTCGGGGGACCCTCCGGGCCCCCGCTCCTCAGAACGGCCAGGCGTTGCGGCGGCGGAGGGCGACCGCGCCGCCGACGACGCCGCCGGTGACCGCCGCGGCCGCGACCGTGGGGACGCCGATGCGGGCGGCCTTCCGGCCGGTGCGGAAGTCGCGGACGGTCCAGTCGCGGGAGCGGGCGACCGCGCGCAGCTCGGTGTCGGGGTTCACCGCCACCGCCGTCCCGGTCAGGGTGAGCATCGGCAGGTCGTTGGCCGAGTCGCTGTAGGCGGTGCAGCGGGCGAGGTCCAGGCCCTCCCGCTCGGCCAGCGCCCGCACCGCCTCCGCCTTGGCCTCGCCGTGCATGAGCTCGCCGACCAGCCGGCCGGTGTAGCGGCCGTCGACCACCTCGGCGACCGTGCCCAGCGCGCCGGTGAGCCCCAGCCGGTGGGCGATGATCCGGGCCAGCTCCACCGGTGTCGCGGTGACCAGCCACACCCGCTGGCCGGCGTCGAGGTGCTGCTGGGCGAGGTTGCGGGTGCCCGACCAGATCCGGTCGGCCATGAGCTCGTCGTAGATCTCCTCGCCGGCGTCGACGATCTCGGCGACCTCGCGGCCGGCGACGAAGGCCAGCGCGGTCTCGCGGATGGTGTGCATGTCGCCGGCGCTCTCGTTGCCCGCGACGCGGAACTTGGCCTGCTGCCACGCGAAGCGGGCGATGTCGCGGGAGGTCAGGTACTTCCGCGAGGCCAGGCCGCGGGCGAACCAGAACAGCGAGGCGCCCATCATCATCGTGTTGTCGACGTCGAAGAACGCGGCGGCGGTGCGGTCGGCCACCACGGCCGGGACGGGCTCGACCTCCGCGGCGGCCGCGGACGCCGCGCCGGCGACGTGCGCGCGGATCTCCTCCTCGGACGGCGCCCCGCCGTCCTGCCTGCGGCGGCCGCGGAACGGCAGACCCGGCACGGGCTCCCTCCCCTGGGGTGGTCCCTCCGCCCTGGGGCGGTACCCGACCGACCCTATCGGCCGCCCGCCGGGGCCCCCGACCCGGACCGGGGCCTCAGCAGATGATCGGCCAGAGGCAGATCGGCAGCGGGGTGTCCAGGACCGGGGGCGGCGTGGTGGTCGACGGCACGGACGGCTGACCGCCGCCCCCGGGCAGCGGGAGCGGCGGCAGGGGCAGGCCCCCGCCGGGCACGGGCGGGGCCGTCGTCGGCGCGGTGCCGCCGGTCGGGACGCTCCCGCCCCCGGAGCCGGTCGGCGCCGCCGGGCCGCTGCCGGTCGACGGCGCGGGCGGCGCGCTCGAGGGCGCCGTGGTCCCCGAGCCGGCCGTCGGCGGGGCCGGCTGCGTCGACGGCGCGGCCGGCTGGTCGGGGGTCGGGGCGCCGGGGCCGGCCGGTGCGGGCGCCGTGGTCCCCGAGCCGGCCGTCGGCGGGGGAGGGGTGGCCCCGCAGGCGACGGGCAGCGGGCCGAACCGGTCGGCGCCGGAGACGGCGGGGCCGGCGGGGCAGTCGAGTGCGGTGCGCAGCTCCGCGGCGCGGGTGCCGACCTCCGAGACCACCTCGAGCGAGCGGGTGGCGGCGGTGCCGGCGTCCGCGGGCAGCGCGTCCTGCAGGCCGGCGAGGCCGGAGCCCTGGTCCTCGGCCCAGCCGGCGAGCACCGCCAGGGGAGCGGCATCGCGGCCGGCGACGGCCTGGGTGAGCACCAGGGCGGCGCCCTCGGTGGTCTGGGCGTCCATGGTGGCGAGGGTGTCGACGACCAGGCCGGCCGGCGGCGTGGCCGCGCCGTCCTCGACCAGGTCGCCGAGCTCCTGCAGCCGGGTGGTGGCGAACTCCAGCAGCGTCAGGCCGCGCTCGTCGCCGGCCAGCGCGAGCTGGGTCTGCTCGGTGCCCCGCTTCAGGGCGTAGAGCGCGTCGCCGGGCTCGGCGTCGGTGGACAGCGCGACCAGGGACCCGAGCGCGGTGACCGCCAGCGCCGCGCCGGCGACCCCGGCGGTCAGCCGGGACCGCCACGCCGGGCGGCCGGGCGCCGGCCGGGCGGCCCACAGCCGGGACAGACCCCGACGCGGCTCCGGCGCCGGCGAGCGGACGGCGGCCATCGCCACCAGCCGGGCGCGGGTGGCCGCGCGGAAGTCGGGCGCGGGCTCGTCGTCGAGGTCCACGGCGAGCGCGCGGAGCCGGTCCTCGAGGGCCGCCTCCCGCTGCCGCGCGGACGCACGGCGGGATGCTCCCGCGGCGTCGTGCTCGGCGCTCACCTGGGTCCTCCGGTCTGTCGGTCAGGGCTCGGTCGACGGGAGCAACGACGCAGGTCAGGGGCCGTTACGGCGTACCCGCGGGTAACAACGCCGCGTCCCCCGCCCGGGGTCCCGCGGGTCACCGGAGCCCCTCCGGCAGCAGGCCGGCCAGCCGCCGCACCGCCCGGTGCTGCAGCGCCTTGACCGCGCCGTCCTTCTTGCCCATGACCGCCGCGGTCTCCGACACCGACAGCCCCTGGAGGAACCGCAGCGAGATGCACTCCTGCTGCTCGCTGCCCAGCTGGCGGATGCACGCCAGCAGCTGCTCGTTGGTCAGCCGCGAGACGACGGCGTCCTCGGGACCGTCGGTGGCCTGGTCGGCGTCGCGCATGTCCGCGGTGGTGACCTCCAGCCGGAACCGGCTGCTCTTCACGTGGTCGCGGATGATGTTGCGGGCGATCGTCACGAGCCACGCGCCGACGTCGCGGCCCTGGAAGGACAGCGAGTCGATGCGCCGCAGGGCGCGGACGAAGGTCTCGCTGGTGAAGTCCTCGGCCTGGGCGCGGTCGCCCACGCGGTGCAGCACGTACCGGTGGACCAGTGTCACGTAGTGGTCGTAGAGCCGGCCGAACGCCTCGGCGTCGCCGGCCTGCGCCTGCCGGACGAGGTCCCAGACGTCGACCCGGTCGTCGGGCAGGTCCTCCTCGAGCGCCGCCAGCTCCTCGGCGAGCGCCCCCTCGTCCTCCTCGGGCGGCTCCACCACGGTCCCGGGGGCGGCCCCGTCGGGAGCGACGGCCTCCGGAGCGACGGCATCCGGAGCGACGGCCTCCGGAGCGACGGCCTCGGGGTCGACGACGGCGTCCGGCTCCGCCGGTGCGGCCTCCACGCTGGCGCGCGGGTACGGCGTCGGGCGGGGGCGGGGACCGGGCCGTCGCCCCGCCGGGACGGCGGACGACCGCTCGTCCACCGGGCGCGACTGCGGCATGCGGGACGTCGACCTCCTCGTCGGCCCGCCGAGCCGTGACGGCTCGCCCGACGGGGGTCCTCCCGGCTCGGCGGTGTCCCGCTGTCCTGCGGGTCCTCTCACATGGTGACAACATCACTGCGAACCGTCCACGTCGGCCGGCCGTGCGGTACGTCCCGGTACCCCGCCGGGGGGACCGCCGCCGCCCCGCAGGAGGTGTCCTGTGACCGAGACCCCCGTGCGGCTGGAGCTGCTGACCCGGGCCGGCTGCCACCTGTGCGTGACCGCGGCCGAGACGCTCGCGCGGATCGCCGGGGAGGCCGGCGTCGCCACCCGCGAGGTCGACGTCGACGCCGACCCGGAGCTGCAGGCCGAGTACGGCGACCGGGTGCCGGTGGTGCTGCTCGACGGCCGGGAGCACTCCTACTTCACCGTCGACGTCCCCCGGCTGCGCCGCGACCTCGGCATCGCGTAAGCACCCCGTCCTCCCCACCCCTCGCAGGCTCGGGGCGGGGCCGTCACGAGAGTCGGAGGACCCCCGGGCGGGTATGGTCTCGGACACAGCCGCGGGCATCCGCGCTGGCCCGGGGCCCGAGGGCGTCCCCGGGACTTTGTTCCTGCGTTCACAAGCGGTTACCGTGGCTGTCGCCGGGTGGGCGTACCGCCCGGATCCCCGATGTCGTCCGCCCACGCAGGCTCCCGCCGGCGCCCGGGCGCGACCGCTGTGGAGTAGGCCCGTGATGCAGTCGCGGCCCCGGATCCCGGAGGCCACCGTCGCCCGGCTGGCCGTGTACCTGCGGGTGCTCACCGGACTCGCCGACAGCGGCCGCGGCACCGTCTCCTCCGGCGAGCTGGCCTCGGCGGCCGGCGTCAACCCCGCCGGGCTGCGCAAGGACCTCTCCCACCTCGGCCCCTGCGGCGTGCGCGGGGTCGGTTACGACGTGGCCACCCTGCGCGACCGCATCGCGGCCGTGCTCGGGATGGAGACCGCGCACGCGTGCGTCCTCGTCGGGATCGGGAACCTGGGGTCGGCGCTGGCCGGCTACGGGGGCTTCGGCAACCGCGGCTTCGAGTTCGTCGGCCTGTTCGACGCCTCGCCGGCCCGGGTGGGGCAGCGGATCGGCGACCTGCCGGTCCGGCCGATGGAGGAGCTCGACGAGGTCGTCGCCGCCACGCGGGCGACGATCGGGGTCATCGCGACACCGGCCGAGGTGGCGCAGCGGGTCTGCGACCGGCTGACCAGGGCCGGGGTGAGGAGCATCTTGAACTTCGCGCCGGTGGCGCTCACCGCACCCGCCGGGGTCGGCGTCCGCCAGGTCGACCTCTCCGTCGAGCTGCAGGTCCTCGCGTTCCTCGACAAGCAGCGGGGCGCCCTCCCGGGAACGGCGCTCGGCACCGGGCTCGCCCCCGCCGGGGGGATGGCATGAGCCTGCTCGCCGTCGGCATCAGCCACCGGACCGCGCCGGTCGCGCTGCTCGAGCAGGTCGCGATGAGCGCGGACGACAGGGTCAAGGCGCTGCACGAGCTGGTCGAGAGCGACCACGTCAGCGAGGCGCTGGTGCTGGCCACCTGCAACCGGGTCGAGGTCTTCGCCGAGGTCGACCGCTTCCACGGCGGTGTCGCCGAGGTCAGCCGGGTGCTGGCCCGCCAGGCGGGCGCCTCCGTCGAGGAGCTCTCGCCCTACGTCACCGTCCACTACGAGGACCAGGCCGTCGCGCACCTGTTCACCGTGGCCGCGGGTCTGGACTCCATGGTGGTCGGCGAGACCCAGGTCCTCGGCCAGCTGCGCGCCGCCTACGCCCTCGCCCAGGACGAGGGCACGGTCGGCCGCTCGCTGCACCCGGTCGCCCAGCACGCGCTGCGGGTGGGCAAGCGGGTGCACTCCGAGACCGGCATCGACCGAGCCGGCGCCAACCTGGTCACCGTCTCCCTCGACCACGCCGAGCAGCGGGTCGGCCCGCTGGCCGGCCGCCCGACGCTGGTCGTCGGCGCCGGGTCGATGGGCGCGCTGGCCGCCACCACGCTGTCCCGCCGCGGCGCGCTGGTCACCGTCGCCAGCCGCTCGCCGGAGTCGGCCGCGCGCCTGGCCGCCGCGGTCGACGGCGGCACCGCCGAGCTCGCCGACCTGCGCGCGGCGATCGCCGACGCCGACGTCGTGGTCACCTGCACCGGTGCCACCGGCCTGGTGGTGGGCACCGACGTCGTCGCCGGCGCCCTGGCCGACCGGGACGGCCGCCCGCTGGCCGTCGTCGACCTGGCCCTGCCCCGCGACGTCGACCCGGGCGTGGCCGCGCTGCCCGGCGTGCACCTGGTCGACCTGGCGCTGCTGCAGGGCGAGCGCTCGGCCGCCGGGGGCACCGGCCCGGTCGCCGCCGACGACGTCTCCGCCGCGCACGCGCTCATCGAGGCCGAGACCGCGCTGCTGCGCGCCGAGCGGCAGGCCGCCGCCGTCGCCCCGACCGTGTCCGCGCTGCGCAGCCAGGCCGCCGAGGTCGTCGACGCCGAGCTGCTGCGGCTGTCCACCCGGCTGCCCGACCTCGACGCCCGCGCCCGCGGCGAGATCGCCCGCACCGTGCGGCGGGTGGTCGACAAGCTGCTGCACGAGCCGACCGTGCGGGTCAAGGAGCTGGCCGCCACCCCGGGCGGCGTCGACTACGCCGACGCGCTGCGGGCGCTGTTCGGCCTCGGCATCGACACGGAGGTGCCCGAGGACGGCACCCGGCTGGCCGAGGCGGTCACCGTCGACCCCGACGACCTGCGCCCCGGCGGTGTGGCGTGACCGCGCCGTCGACCGGCACCGCCACCCGCACGCTGCGCCTGGGCACCCGCGCCAGCCAGCTCGCCCGCACCCAGTCGCAGACCGTCGCCGACGCGATCACTGCGGCCAGCGGCGTGCCGGTGGAGCTGGTGCACATCAGCACCGAGGGCGACCGGTCGGCCGCGGCCATCGCCCAGCTCGGCGGCACCGGCGTCTTCGTCACCGCGATCCGCAGGGCGCTGCTCGAGGGCACCGTCGACGTCGCGGTGCACAGCTACAAGGACCTGCCCACCGCGCCCGAGCCCGGGCTGGTGCTGGCCGCCGTCCCGCCGCGGGAGGACCCCCGCGACGCGCTGGTCGCCCGCGACCGCCTGACCCTCGGCGAGCTGCCGGCCGGCGCCCGCGTCGGCACCGGCGCCCCGCGGCGGGTCGCCCAGCTGCGCGCGCTCGGCCTGGGCCTGGAGGTCGTGCCGATCCGCGGCAACGTCGACACCCGGATGGCCCGCGTCGTCCCGGGCGACCTCGACGCCGTCGTGCTCGCCCGCGCCGGGCTCGCCCGCCTGGGCCGGCTGGCCGCGGTCACCGAGACCCTCGACCCGCTGCAGGTGCTGCCCGCCCCGGCGCAGGGCGCCCTGGCCGTCGAGTGCCGGGCGGACGACGAGCGGACGCTGCAGCTGCTCGCTCCCCTCGACGACGCCGGCACCCGTGCCTGCGTGCTCGCCGAGCGCACCACGCTGGCCGCGCTCGAGGCCGGCTGCAGCGCCCCGGTGGCCGCCTACGCGGAGCTGGCCGAGGGCGAGGACGGCGCCGAGCTGTACCTGCGTGCCTCGGTCACCGCGATCGACGGCAGCGACGGCGTCCGCGGCTCGGTCACCGGGCCGGTCGGCGAGGCCGGGCGGCTGGGCCGCGACCTCGCCGCCGACCTGCTCGACCGCGGCGCCGCGGAGCTCGTGGCGGCCGCCCGGTGAGCCCCGGGCGCCGTCCCCCCGCCGGGCAGACCGCTCCGGCACCCCAGACCCCCACCCACGCCCTCCCCAGGGCCTCGACACCAACAAGGACCAGGAGCTCGTGATGACGCGCTTCCGCAAGACCCCCGGCCGCGTCGTCTTCGTCGGCGCCGGCCCCGGTGACCCCGGCATGCTCACCGCCCGGGCCACGGCCGCGATCGCCGAGGCCGCGGTGCTGCACGTCGACCCCGACGTGCCCGCCGCCCTCCTCGACGCCGTGCGCGCCGGCCGCCCCGGCGTCGAGCCGACCGTCGTGAGCGGCGAGCCGGCCGACGTCGCCAAGGCCGCCGTCGCGGCCGCGAAGACGGGCGACGTCGTCGTCCGGGTGGTCGCCGGCGACCCGTTCACCTCCGACGCCGTGGTCAAGGAGGTGCTCGCCGTCGGCCGCACCTCCGTGCCCTTCGACGTCGTCCCCGGCGTCGCCCCCGCCACCGCGGTCCCGGCCTTCGCCGGCGTCGCGCTCGGCGGCACCTCGCTGTCCGCCGACCTGCGCCACAGCGACGTCGACCTGCCCGCGCTGGCCGGCGCCGCGCACGCCCTCGGCGCCCCGGTGGTGCTGCAGGGCGGCGCCGAGCAGCTGCCCGACGCCGCCGCGCGGCTGGTCGAGGGCGGCCTGTCCGGCAGCACGCCGGTCGTCGTCACCACCGGCGGCTCGGGCACCGGCCAGAGGAGCGTGACCGCGAAGCTGTCGGCCGTCGCCGAGAAGACCGCCGACCTCGGCGGCGTCAGCGGGCCGGTCGTGGCCACCGTCGGCGCCGCCGTCGACAAGCGCGGCAAGCTCTCCTGGTGGGAGAGCCGCCCGCTGTTCGGCTGGCGGGTGCTGGTGCCGCGCACCAAGGACCAGGCCGGCGAGATGAGCGACCGGCTGCGGGCCTACGGCGCGGTGCCGGTCGAGGTGCCGACCATCGCCGTCGAGCCGCCGCGCAGCCCCGCGCAGATGGACCGCGCCATCAAGGGCCTGGTCACCGGCCGCTACGGCTGGATCGTGTTCACCTCGGCCAACGCGGTGCGCGCGGTCCGGGAGAAGTTCGCCGAGCTGGGCCTCGACGCCCGCGCCTTCGCCGGCGTGAAGGTCGCCTGCGTCGGCGAGCAGACCGCCGAGGCGGTCCGCGCGTTCGGCATCGTGCCGGAGCTGGTGCCCAGCGGGCAGCAGTCCAGCGAGGGCCTGCTGGCCGACTTCCCCGAGTACGACGACGTGCTGGACCCGATCAACCGGGTGCTGCTGCCCCGCGCCGACATCGCCACCGAGACCCTCGCCGCGGGCCTGCAGGAGCGCGGCTGGGAGATCGACGACGTGACCGCCTACCGCACCGTGCGCGCCGCCCCGCCGGCCGCCGCGGTCCGCGAGGCGATCAAGGGCGGCGGCTTCGACGCGGTGTGCTTCACCTCCTCGAGCACCGTGCGCAACCTGGTCGGCATCGCCGGCAAGCCGCACGCGAAGACCGTCGTCGCCGTCATCGGCCCCGCCACCGCGGCCACCGCGCAGGAGTTCGGCCTGCGGGTCGACGTCCAGCCCGAGACCGCCGCGGTGCTCCCGCTGGTCGACGCGCTGGCCGAGTACGCCGAGGCGCGGCGGGAGGGTGAGGGCGAGTGACCTCCCCGCAGGGCGGGTCGAACCCGGGCTTCGCGCGCGGGCGCCGGCTGCGGTCGACGCCCGCGCTGCGGCGGCTCACCGCGCAGACCCGGGTGGCCCCGGCCGACCTGGTGCTGCCGGTGTTCGTCAAGGAGGGCATCGACCGGCCGCAGCCGATCGGCGCGATGCCCGGCGTCGTGCAGCACACGCTGGACTCGCTGCGGAAGGCCGCGCACGAGGCGGCCGACGCCGGCATCGGCGGGCTGATCCTCTTCGGCATCCCCGCCGAGAAGGACGAGGCCGGCTCGCAGGCCGACGCCGCCGACGGGATCGTCAACGTGGCGCTGCGCCAGCTGCGCGCCGACCTCGGCGACGAGCTGGTGCTCGTGGCCGACCTGTGCCTGTGCGAGTACACCTCGCACGGGCACTGCGGCCTGGTCACCCCGGCCGGCGTCGTGGACAACGACCCGACGCTGGACCGGTACGCCGCCGTGGCGATCGCGCAGGCGCAGGCCGGCGCCCACGTCATCGCCCCCAGCGGGATGATGGACGGGCAGGTCGCGGCGATCCGCCGGGCCCTGGACGGCGCCGCGTTCACCGAGACGCCGATCCTCGCCTACGCCGCCAAGTACGCCTCGGGCTTCTACGGGCCGTTCCGCGAGGCGGCCGAGGGCGCGCCGCAGTTCGGCGACCGCTCGACCTACCAGATGGACCCGCCCAACGCCGACGAGGCGCTGCGCGAGGTGGCGCAGGACCTCGCCGAGGGCGCCGACGCCGTCATGGTCAAGCCGGCGCTGCCCTACCTGGACGTCGTGGCCCGGGTCGCCGACGCCGTCGACGTCCCGGTCAGCGCCTACCAGGTGTCCGGCGAGTACGCGATGGTCGAGGCGGCCGCGGCCAACGGCTGGATCGACCGCGAGCGGGCGATCCTCGAGACGATCACCGCCATCCGGCGGGCCGGCGCCGGCCAGGTGCTCACCTACTGGGCGGTCGAGGCCGCGCGCCTGCTCCGCTGATGGGCTACGTCGAGCCCGGGGGCTCCTGGCGGCCGTTCTGGCTGGTCGCCGGGGTCCTCGGGCTCCTCGCCGTCCTGGACCTGGTGCTGCCCGGCCCGGACGTGCCGCCGCTGCTGTGGGTGCTCGCCGTCGTCGCGGTGCTCGGCACCGTCGCCTTCGGCTGCACGGCGGCCCGGTGGGTGTGGACGGTGCGGGTCGACGGCGGCGGTCCCGACGGCGCGCTGTCGGTGGGCCGCGAGCGGGTGCCGCTGGCCGACGTCGACGCCGCCCACCTGCGCGCCGTGCGCGAGGGGACGGCCGGCGTGGACGCCGGCGCCCCCGTCCTGGGCGGCGGGTGGTCGGTGCCGCGCGGGCGCACCGGGCTGCCGCTGCGGCTGACCGACGGGCGGACCGTGCTCGTGCCCACCCGCGACCCCGCGGCGCTCGCCGGCGCGCTGCTGGCCGCGGTCCCGGGCAGCGCCCCGCCGGGGAGCCCGACGTCACACGGCGCCGGCCCCGACACCCCCGACGGGCGTCCGGGGGGCGGGAGGACACTGGGGCCGTGACCTCGCTGGACACGACCCGGTACGACTACGGCGCACCGGTCTCCGCCGACCTGTTCGCCCGCGGGCAGCGCGTGACCCCGGGCGGGGTGAACTCGCCGGTGCGCGCCTTCCGCGCCGTCGGCGGCACCCCGCGGTTCATCGCGCAGGCCCAGGGCCCCTGGCTGACCGACGCCGACGGCCGCCGCTACGTCGACCTCGTCGCGTCGTGGGGGCCGATGATCCTCGGCCACGCGCACCCGGCCGTCGTCGAGGCGGTGACCGCCGCCGCCCGCCGCGGGCTGTCCTTCGGCGCGCCCACCGAGGGCGAGCTCGAGCTCGCCGAGGAGATCATCGCCCGCGTGCGCCCGGTCGAGCGGGTGCGGCTGGTCAACTCCGGCACCGAGGCGGTGCTGTCCGCGCTGCGCCTGGCCCGGGGCGCCACCGGCCGGCCGCTGGTGGTCAAGTTCGCCGGCAACTACCACGGCCACGTCGACGCGCTGCTGGCCTCGGCCGGGTCCGGCGTCGCCACCCTCGGCCTGCCCGACACCCCCGGCGTCACCACCGGCGCGGCCGCCGACACGATCGTGCTGCCCTACAACGACGTCGCCGCCGTCGAGGCCGTCTTCGCCGAGCGCGGGTCCGACATCGCCGTCGTGGTCTCCGAGGCGGCGCCGGGCAACATGGGCGTCGTCCCGCCGCTGGACGGCTTCAACGCGCAGCTGCGCCGGATCACCGCCGAGCACGGCGCGCTGCTGCTGCTCGACGAGGTCATGACCGGCTTCCGGGTGTCCCGCTCGGGCTGGTACGGCCTCGACCCCGTCGACGCCGACCTGTTCACCTTCGGCAAGGTCATGGGCGGCGGGCTGCCGGCCGCGGCCTTCGGCGGGCGCGCCGACCTGATGGAGCAGCTGGCCCCGACCGGGCCGGTGTACCAGGCGGGCACGCTGTCGGGGAACCCGGTCGCCGTCGCCGCCGGGCTCACCACGCTGCGGCACTGCACCGACGACGTCTACGCCCGCTGCGACCGGGTCGCGGTCACCCTGCGCGGCGCGGCCAGCGCGGCCCTGTTCGCCGCCGGTGTCCCGCACCGGGTGCAGCAGGCCGGGTCGATGTTCTCGGTCTTCTTCGTCCCCGACGAGCGCCGGGTGCGCGACTACGACGACGCCCGCACCCAGGACACCGCGGCCCACCGCGCGTTCTTCCACGAGATGCTCGCCCGGGGCGTGTACCTGCCGCCGTCGGCGTTCGAGGCATGGTTCGTCAGCGCCGCGCTCGACGACGAGGCCGTGGAGCGGGTGCTCGACGCGCTGCCCGCCGCCGCCCGCGCCGCCGCGGCCGCCGACCCCGCCGACGCCCCGTCCGACGAGGACGCGAAGGACGCCCAGGAGCTGCAGCCCTGATGGAGACGACCGTCGTCCACCTGCTCCGGCACGGGGAGGTCCACAACCCCGGGAAGGTGCTCTACGGCCGGCTGCCCGGCTACCGGCTGTCGGAGGCCGGCGAGGCGATGGCCCGCCGCGCCGCCGAGTGGCTCGTCGGTCGCGGCGTCACGCACCTGGTCTCCAGCCCGCTGGAGCGGGCGCGGCAGACCGCCGCGCCGGTCGCCGAGACGCTGGGCCTGCCGGTCGCCGTCGACGAGCGGCTCATCGAGGCCGGCAACGCCTTCGAGGGGATGCCGGTGGCCGGCGGCCAGGGGCTGGTGCGCCGGCCGCGGGACTGGTGGAAGCTGCGCAACCCGGTGCGGCCCTCGTGGGGCGAGCCCTACGTCGAGATCGCCGCGCGGATGCTGCTCGCCGTCGAGGCCGCCCGCGACGCCGCCCGCGGCGCCGCCGCCGTCTGCGTCAGCCACCAGCTGCCCATCTGGACGCTGCGGCTGCACCTGGAGGGGAAGCGGTACGTGCACGACCCGCGCCGGCGGCAGTGCGGGCTGGCCAGCGTCACGTCGGTGACCTACGAGGCCGACCGGGTCGCCGGCATCACCTACGCCGAGCCGGCCGGGGCCACCGACCCCGACGCGGTGCCCGGGGCATGACCACCCCACGACAGCGCTCCGCCGGCGCCCCACGCTCCCGCGGGGTCCCCGGGAGGCGCGCGCTGACCGCCCTGCTGGCGTCGGCCGCCCTGCTGGCCGGCTGCTCCACGGGCTCCGACGCCGTCGACGTCAGCAACGGCGGCGAGTTCCGCTTCGTCGCGGCCACCCCGGCCGGCGAGGTGATCCCCGAGGGGGAGCGGGACTCCGCGCCCGCGTTCGGCGGCACCCTGGTCGGCGGCGGCGACTGGACCTCCGACGAGCTGGCCGGGCAGGTCGCCGTCCTCAACTTCTGGGGCTCCTGGTGCGCGCCCTGCCGGGTGGAGACGCCGGCGTTCCAGGAGGTCTACGCCGAGGTCCGCGACCGGGGCGTGGCCTTCCTGGGCCTCAACGTCAAGGAGGCCGACGAGCAGTTCGCGCAGGCGTTCGTCGACAGCCAGGGCATCGAGTTCCCCTCGCTGTACGACCCCGCCGGCGAGGTCGCGCTGGCCTTCCGGGACTACCCGGCGAACGCGATCCCGTCCACGATCGTGCTGGACCGGGACGGCCGGGTCGCCGCCGTGTACACGGGCGAGGTGTCGCAGGAGGACCTGCGCGCCGTCCTCGACCGGCTGCTCGGGGAGGAGAGCTGAGTGGACGGCGTGCGTGAGCTCGTGACCGACGGCCCGCTGCTGGTGGCCGCCGTCGTCGCCGCGCTGGCCGGGCTGGTCAGCTTCGCCTCGCCCTGCGTGCTGCCGCTGGTGCCGGGCTACCTGTCCTACGTCACCGGGCTCGTCGGCACCGGCGCCCGCCCCGCGCCCGCACCCGTCCCCGCCGGCCCGGGCGCCACCGCCACCGCCGTCCGCGCCGACGAGCGCACCCCGCGCGGGCGGATGGTGCTCGGCGCGCTGCTGTTCGTCCTCGGCTTCACCGTCGTGTTCGTCGCCGCCGGCGCGGCGTTCGGCGGGCTGGGCCGGCTGCTGGTCCAGTACGACGACGTCATCACGCGGGTGATGGGCGCGGTCGTCGTCGTGGTCGGCCTGGGCTTCCTCGGCTGGCTGCCGTTCCTGCAGCGCACCGCCCGGCTGTCGGTGCGCCCGGCGGCCGGGCTGGCCGGCGCCCCGCTGCTCGGCGTCGTCTTCGGGCTGGGCTGGACGCCGTGCCTGGGCCCGACGCTGTCGGCGGTCTACTCGCTGGCCTACACCGAGGCCACCGCCGGCCGCGGCGCGCTGCTGTCGGTCGCCTACTGCCTGGGCCTGGGCGTGCCGTTCGTGCTGGTCGCGCTCGGCGCCCGCTGGGCGGTCGGGGCGACGACGTTCCTGCGCCGGCACGCCCGCGGGGTCACCCGCTTCGGCGGCGCGGTGCTGGTGCTGGTCGGCCTGCTCCTGGTCACCGGCGCGTGGACCGAGATGATGGGCTGGCTGCGGTCCTGGCTGGCCGTCACCGGGCTGGGGGAGTCCGCGCCACTGTGACGACCACCGCCCCGCCCCGCCCGGCCGCCGCGCCCCCGCCGCCGGCCCCGCCCTCCGGGCTCCGCCGCGCCGGCGGGTTCCTGCTGCGCCAGTGGCGCCGGCTCACCGCCATGCGCACGGCGATCGTGCTGCTGTTCCTGCTGGCGCTGGCCGCCATCCCCGGCTCGCTGCTGCCGCAGCGGTCGCTGTCGCAGAGCAACGTCACGCAGTACTTCGCCGACCACCCGACGCTCGCGCCGCTGCTCGACCGGCTCTACCTGTTCGACGTGTTCGGCTCGCCGTGGTTCGCCGCGGTGTACCTGCTGCTGTTCGTCTCGCTCATCGGCTGCGTGCTGCCGCGCGCGCTCGAGCACGCCCGCGCGCTGCGCACCCCGCCGCCGCCCGCGCCCCGGCGGCTGACCCGGCTCCCCGACGCCGCCGCGCTGCCCACCGCGCTGCCGGCCGCCGGCGCCCTCGACGTCGTCGAGGAGGAGCTGCGGGTCCGCCGCTACCGCGTGGTGCGCCGCGAGCGGGACGGCGTGGCCGAGCTGTCGGCCGAGAAGGGCCTGCTCAAGGAGACCGGCAACCTGGTCTTCCACCTGGCGCTGGTCGGCCTGCTGCTGGCGCTGGCCGGCGGCAAGCTGTGGGGCTACGAGGGCAGCATCCTGGTCACCGAGGGCCAGCGGTTCTGCAACTCGTTCCAGCAGTACGACACCCACTCCTCCGGCGCCCTGGTGGAGGGCAGCGACCTGACGCCGATCTGCGTCGGGCTCGACGACTTCCGCGCCACCTACGAGCAGGACCTCACCGCCTCCTCGTTCACCGCCGACATCACCTACGGCGCCCCCGGCGAGGAGGGCCGGCCGACGACGATCGGCGTCAACGACCCCCTGCGGGTCGACGGCGACCGGGTCTACGTCACCGGCCACGGGTTCAGCCCGACCTTCACCGTGACCCGGCCCGACGGGTTCAGCATCGACGACGTCTCGGCGCCGTTCCTCCCCAGCGACCAGCGGATGATGGGCAGCCAGGGCGCGCTCAAGCTGCCCGACCTCGGCGCGGGCACCGAGGACCAGTTCGCGCTGGAGGGCTTCTTCGCGCCGACCGGCCTGACGCAGGGCGGGGTCCTCACCTCGATCGACCCGCGCCCGCTGGCGCCGCAGGTGGCGGTCGTGGCCTACGAGGGCTACCTCGGCCTGGACTCCGGCCTGCCGCAGTCGGTCTACTCGCTCGACGCCTCGCAGATCGAGCGCGGGCGGCTCACCGAGGTCGGCCGGGGCAACCTGTCGGTCGGGGAGTCGCTGACCCTGCCCGACGGGACGACGGTGACCTTCACCGGCTACAAGGAGTTCGCCGCCCTGCAGTTCTCGCACGACCCGGGTCAGGTGTGGGTGCTCGCCGCGGCGATCGCGGTGCTGGCCGGCCTGCTCGGGATGCTGCTGCTGCGCCGGGAGCGGGTCTTCGCCCGCGCCACCGGGTCCTCCGCCGACGGCGGTACCGTGCTCGAGGTCGGTGGACTGACTCGAGGCAGCGGCGACAGCGCACCGCGCTTCACGGCGTTGACCGACGACCTGCGGGCGGCCCTCGCCGCCCGCGCCGCGACCCGTGCCCCGTCCGGGGGCGCACCCGAGACCGGAGGCACACCCACGTGACCGCCGACCAGCTGTCCGGACTGTCGGACACCCTGTTCTCCGTCAGCGTCGGCCTGTACTCGCTCGCCGTCGTCGCCTTCGCCGCGCAGCTGGCCTTCGGCCGCCGGCCCGCCCGCGCCCGCGCGCTGGTCGGCGCCGGCGCCCCGCTCGACGAGCCGGCGGCCCCCGAGGCGGCCCCGGCCGGCACGGACGACCCGCCGGCGGTGCGCCGCTGGGGCCTGGTGGCGATGCTGCTCACCGCCCTGGGGGCGCTCACCCACGCCGGCGTGCTCGTCGCCCGCGGCCTGGCCGTCGACCGGCTGCCCTGGGGCAACATGTACGAGTTCGCCGTCGCGGTCGTGCTGGTCGCCGTCGTGGCCTTCCTCGTCCTCGCCGTCCGCTCACCGGCCCTGCGGCACCTGGGCCTGTTCGTCCTCGCCCCGGTCGTGGTCAGCCTGGTCGCGATCGGGCTGTTCCTCTACGTCGAGAGCGCCCCGCTCGTGGCGGCGCTGCGGTCGAGCTGGCTGGCCGTGCACGTGACGACGGCGATCCTCGGCTTCGGCGTCTTCTTCGTCAGCGGCATCGCCAGCGTGCTGTACCTGGTCCGCGGCCGGTTCGAGGCCCGCGGCGGCGACCCGTCGTCGTCGCGGCTGGTGGCGCGCATCCCCTCGGCCGCCACGCTGGACCGGGTCGCGCACCGCACGGCGATCTTCGGCTTCCCGATCTGGACCTTCGCGGTCATCGCCGGCGCCATCTGGGCCGAGAGCGCCTGGGGCCGGTTCTGGGGCTGGGACCCCAAGGAGACGTGGGCCTTCATCGCCTGGGTGGTCTACGCCGCCTACCTGCACGCCCGGACGACGGCGGGCTGGCGGGGCCGCCCCGCGGCGTGGGTCAACGTGGTCGGCCTGGGCGTCATGGTCTTCAACCTGCTGTACGTGAACATGGTGTCGTCCGGGTTGCACAGCTACGGCGGTGTCGACTGACCTGCGCCCCGTCCGCCCCACCCGCCCCACCCCTCACTCCCGTGAGGGGGTCCGGGCGCGGGTTCCCGGCCCGGCGTGTTGCGATGGGCGCATGACTGCACGCGCGGGGGGACGCCGTGGGTAGGCACGCAGCCGCCGACGGCGCCGGCACCGACCCGATCGTGGCGGCCGCGCTGGCCACCGGCACCCCGGCGACCCGGCACGCGCCCGGCGCCACCGCCCAGGGGACCGAGGGCGACCTGGGCTGGCCGGGGGACACCACCACCGGCGGCGGGCTCGGCTGGCCGGGCTCGCTGGACCGGGCCGACGACGCCGGCGCGGCGGCCGGGACCGACGCGACCGAGGGCCCCGAGGCCACCGCGCGCATCGACGTCGTCCCCGCCGTGCCCGGCACCGCGCCGGACGGGGACCCGGAACCGCCGGGCCCGCGCGGCTGGCGCCGTCTGTTCGGCGGCCGCGCGGCCTGAAGGACCCCGCTGCTCCCCACCCCTCGCAGGCTCGGGGGCGGGACCCCGCGGCAGGGCCGACGGCTGGCCGGGGCGGTCCTCGGCCTGCGGTCCGGCTAGGCGGGGGAGCCGTCGTCGCGGCGGACGCGGCGGCCGAGCTCGCGGAGGAACTCCGGGTCGTCGTCGGGGGCGACCGGGCGGGACGCGCGGGAGGGCCGCGGACGACGGGCCGGCCGCTCCCGGCGCAGCTCGCTCCCGGCGACCGCCGTCGCCCGGACCACGAGCACCACCACGAGCACCGCCACCAGCAGCAGCACGACCGGCACCCGGCCTCCCCTCTCCAGGAACGTCCCTGCACCCAATGTACGAGCGCGGGGATACTCGGGGGAGCGGGCCGCGACCGCGTCCGCACACGACCTGGACGGAGCCCCCCATCGACGCCGTCGACCGGCAGCTGATCGACCTGCTGCGCGCCAACGGCCGCGCCAGCATCGCCGAGCTGGCCCGGCAGGTCGGGCTCTCCGCGCCGGCCGTGCACGAGCGCGTGGGCAAGCTGGAGGCCTCCGGCGTGGTCCTCGGCTACCGCGCCGTCGTCGACCCCGCCGCCCTCGGGCTCGACGTCACCGCGCTGATCGGCGTCATCGAGAGCGACGCCGTCGACGACACCGGCGTGGAGGCGGCGCTGCGGGCGATGCCCGAGGTCGAGGACTGCTGGCGGGTCGCCGGCAGCGAGGGCTACGTGCTCAAGGTCCGGGTGACCGACATCCCGGCACTCGAGGCCGCCATCAACGCGTTGAACAGGATCGAGGGCGTCGCCCGCACCCGCACGACCGTCGTGCTCTCCACGAAGTGGGAGGGCCGGACGGGATGACGCCCGACAGCACGCAGGAGGACAGCAGCATGGCCGAGAGCACCACCCCGGGCGCGCCCACCGGCGGTCCCGCGACCCCGCCGCGGATCGCGCCGTGGCTGCTGCTCTACACGCTCGGCCGGCTGGTCATCGCCGTCGCGCTCGTCGCGCTGATCTGGCTGGTCGGTCTGCCCGGCTTCCCGGCGCTGCTGTTCGGCCTGCTGCTGTCGATGCCGGTGGCGCTGGTGCTGCTGCGCCCGGTCCGCGACAAGCTGACCGAGGGCCTGGCCGCCCGCAGCGTCGCCCGCCGCACCCGCAAGGAGCAGCTGCGCGCCCGGCTGTCGGGCGACGCCGCCGCCTGAGCCCGCCTCAGCCCGACAGGGCGAGCCCGGCGCCGAGCAGCACGCCGGTGGCCAGGGTGAGCAGGCCGGTGGCCTGCAGCGCGGCGATCAGCGCCGGCCCGCGGCCGCCGGAGAGCACCACCCGCGACGGCGGCACGGCCAGCGGCGCGGCGGCCAGCGCGAGCAGCGCCCACGGCCGGCCCACCCCGATCGCCACGACGACGGCGAACGCGACCGCGAGCAGGCCGACGTAGAACCGCCGGGTCGCGCGGTCGCCGAGCAGCACCGCGAGCGTGCGCTTGCCCACCCGCGCGTCGCCCTCGACGTCGCGCAGGTTGTTGACCACCAGCAGCGCCACCGACAGCAGCCCGATCGGCACCGCGGCGGCCAGCGCCAGCCCCTCGACCCGCCCGGTCTGCGCGAACGTCGTCCCGGCGACGGCGACCAGGCCGAAGAACACGAAGACGAACACCTCGCCGAGCGCCCGGTAGCCGTAGGGCAGCGGGCCGCCGGTGTAGGTCCAGGCCGCGGCGATGCACACCGCGCCGACCGCGACCAGCCACCAGCTCGACAGCGCCGCCAGCACCAGCCCCGCGACCCCCGCGACGGCGAAGGACAGCAGCGCCGCCGTCAGCACCGCGCGGGGCGAGGCCGCGCCCGAGCCGACCAGCCGCATCGGCCCGACCCGGACGGCGTCGGTGCCGCGCCTGCCGTCGGAGTAGTCGTTGGCGTAGTTGACCGCCACCTGCAGCGCCAGGGCCACGAGCAGCGCCAGCAGCGCGGGCACGAGCCGGAAGCCGTCGAGCGCGGCCGCGGCGCCGGTGCCCACGAGCACCGGGGCGAGCGCGGCCGGCAGGGTGCGGGGCCGGGCGCCGGCCACCCACTGCGCGGGCGTCGCCATCAACGGACCCCTCCACCCAGGGCGGCCGCCACGCCGCGGCGGTCGGGCTTGCCGGTGTGCAGCGTCGGCACCGACCCGATCAGGTGCAGCTCGCGCGGCGCGGACGGGCCGCCCAGCCGCTCGGCCACCCACGGCCGCAGGGCCGCGAGGTCGGGTGCGGCGCCCGGCGCCGGGACGACGGCGGCCACCACCCGCTGCCCCCACTCGTCGTCGGGCCGGCCGAAGACCACGGCGTCGGCGACGGCGGGGTGCTCGCGCAGCGCCCCCTCGACCGCCTGCGGGGCCACGTTCACCCCGCCGGTGACGACGACGTCGTCGAGCCGCCCGGCCACCGTCAGCCGCCCGTCGGGGCCGACGCTGCCGGCGTCGCGGGTGCGGAACTCCCCGCCGGCGAACGCCGCCGCGGTGCTCTCCGGGTCGCGGCGGTAGCCGAGCGCCAGCACCGGTCCGGCGATCGCGATCCCCTCGTCGTCCGCGCGCACCCGGACGCCGTCGAGCGGGACGCCGTCGTAGACGCACCCGCCCGCGGTCTCGGTCGTGCCGTAGGTGGTCACCACCGCGACGCCGGCCTCGCGGGCGCGCGCCAGCAGCCCCGGGTCGGTGGCCGCGCCACCGACGAGCACCGCGTCGAACGCGCGCAGCGCCGCCGGCTCGCGCTCCAGGTACCGGCGCAGCTGGGTGGGCACCAGCGCGGTGTACCGCCGGCCGGCGGGCATCCGCGCCACCCCCGCGGCCAGGTCCTCCCCGGGCGCGAGCACGGTGGGCGCCGTGCCGCCGAGCACCGACCGCACCAGCACCTGCAGCCCGGCGATCGCCGACACCGGCAGCGCGAGCAGCCAGGCGCCCGGGCCGCCGAGCCGGTCGAGGGTCGCCGTCGCCGAGGCCCGCAGCGCCGCGGCCGGCAGCAGCACGCCGCGCGGGCCGCCGGTCGACCCGGAGGTGACGACGACGAGGTCGGTGCCGTCCTCGAGCGGCTCGTCCGGCGCGAGGACCTCCCGCGCGGCCGCCGCGGGCGGCCCGGCCGGGAGGACGGCGAGCGGCGCGGCGCCCTCCAGGCAGGCGCGGACGGCGGGCAGCACGGTGCCGAGGACGGCGTCGGGGGAGTCCGGCGCGGGGAGGACGGTCAGCTGCCGGATCACGGGTCCCGAGGGTACGTCGCGCGCGACATAGGCTTGCGGGCGTGATCACCCCCGCCGGCCTCCCCGAGGGGATCGACCGGCTGGCGGTGTGGTCGGTGCCGATGCGCACCCGCTTCCGCGGCATCGACGTCCGCGACGGCGTGCTCGTGCACGGCCCGGCCGGCTGGGGAGAGTTCTCCCCGTTCTGGGACTACGGCGTGCGGGAGAGCCGCCGCTGGTGGGCGGCCGCCGCCGAGGCCGCGTTGCAGGGCTGGCCCGCGCCGGTGCGCGACGCGGTGCCGGTCAACGTGACCGTCCCCGCGGTGGGCGCCGAGCGGGCGCACGCGATCGTGACCGCGTCGGGCTGCCGGACGGCGAAGGTGAAGGTGGCCGAGCCGGGCCAGACCGCCGCCGACGACCTCGCCCGCGTGGAGGCCGTCCGCGACGCGCTCGGCCCGTCCGGTGCGCTGCGGGTGGACGCCAACGCCGCCTGGGACGTCGACACCGCCGTCGCCCGCATCCGGGAGCTGGACCGGGTGGGCCTGGAGTACGTCGAGCAGCCCTGCGCCACGCTGGCCGAGCTCGCCGCGCTGCGCCGCCGGGTCGACGTCCGGGTCGCCGTCGACGAGGGCGTGCGCCGCGCGGACGACCCGCTGGGCGTCGACCTGCGGGAGGCCGGCGACGTCGTCGTCCTCAAGGTGCAGCCGCTCGGCGGCGTGCGGGCCGCGCTGCGCGTGGCCGAGGCGCATGGGCTGCCGTGCGTGGTCTCCTCCGCGCTGGAGTCCTCGGTGGGCATCGCCGCGGGGGTCGCGCTGGCCGCCGCGCTGCCCGAGCTGCCCTTCGCCTGCGGCCTGGCCACGGTCGCCCTCCTGGACGGCGACGTCACCGACGCCCCGCTGCTGCCGGTGGACGGCGCGCTGCCGGTGACCCGGCCCGACCCCGGCCGGCTGGACGCCGTGACCGCGCCCGGCGACGTCACCGCCCGCTGGACGGAGCGGCTGGGCGCGGTGCTGGCCGCGTGAACCCCTCCACCGCGCTGGCCCGCGTGCTGGTCGACGAGCTGGTCCGCGGCGGCGTCCGCGACGCCGTCGTCGCGCCCGGCTCCCGCTCGGCGCCGGTCGCGCTGGCGCTGGCCGCCGCCGAGCGGGCCGGCGTCCTGCGGCTGCACGTGCGCATCGACGAGCGGACGGCGTCCTTCCTCGCCCTGGGCCTGGCCCGCGCATCCGGCCGGCCGGTGCCGGTGCTCACCACCTCCGGGACGGCGACCGCGCACCTGCACGCCGCCGTCCTCGAGGCCGACGTCAGCGGGGTGCCGCTGCTGGCGCTCACCGCCGACCGGCCGCCGGAGCTGCGCGGCACCGGCGCCAACCAGACGATCGAGCAGCCGGGCCTGTACGGCGGTGCGGTGCGCTGGGCGGCCGACGTCGGCGTGCCCGAGGCCGGCCGCGAGGCCGCGCAGAACCGCTACTGGCGCTCGGTGGTGTCCCGGGCGCTGCTCGCGGCCACCGGCGTCCTGTCCGGCGACCCCGGGCCGGTGCAGCTGGACCTGCCCTTCCGCGACCCGCTGCTGCCCGAGGAGGAGCCCGGCCCGCTGGAGGGCCCGTGGGCCGGCCGGGACGGTGGCGCGCCGTGGACCGCCGGCGCGTCCGCGCCCGCCGCGGCCGCACCGATCGCCGACGGCCCGCGCACGCTCGTCGTCGCCGGGGACGGGCCCGACGCCGCCGGCCGGGCGTGGGCGGCCGGCGCCGCCGCGGCCGGCTGGCCGGTGGTCGCCGAGCCGAGCGGCGGGGCGTGGACCGACGGCGCCGTGCGCGGCGGGGCGCTGCTGCTCGGCGTGCCCGGCTGGCTGGACGCGCACCGGCCCGACCGGGTGGTCGTCGTCGGCCGGCCGACGCTGTCCCGGCCGGTGTCCGCGCTGCTGGCCGACCCGCGGGTGCGCGTGGAGACCGTGGTCGCCGGGCCGCGCTGGCCCGACGCCGGCCGCTCCGCCGCGCTGGTCACCCGCGCCGCCCCGCCGGCCGGGCCGCCCTGCGACCCCGGCTGGGCCGCCGCCTGGCGCGCGGCCGCGGACCGGGTGGGCGCCGCCGTCGACGCCGCGCTCGACGCCGCGCCCGGGCTGACCGCCGCCCGGCTGGCCCGCGACGTCGTCGCCGCGCTGCCGCCTGGGGCGCTGCTGGTGCTCGGCTCCTCCACGCCGGTGCGCGACGTCGACCGGCTCGCCGTCCCGCGCGGCGACGTCGCCGTGCTCGCCAACCGCGGCGTCGCCGGCATCGACGGCACGGTGTCCACCGCCGTCGGCGCCGCGCTGGTCCACGGCGGGCCGGCGGTGGCGCTCATGGGCGACCTGACGTTCCTGCACGACCTGCAGGGGCTGCTCACCGGCGAGGGCGAGCCGCGCCCGGACCTCACCGTGGTGGTGCCCGACAACGACGGGGGCGGGATCTTCGCCCAGCTGGAGCCCGGGCGGCCGGCGTACGCCCGCGACTACCGGCGGGTGTTCGGCACGCCGCACGGGCGGGACCTGGTCGCCGTCGCGGCGTCCCTGGGGTGGGAGTCGATGGCGGTGACCACGCCGGAGGAGCTCGCCGCCGCGCTGGCGCGCGGCGGGCCGCGGGTGGTCGTCGCCCGCACCGACCAGCGCGCGGAGGCCGACCTCGCCGTCGCCCTGCGGGAGGCCGCGGGCCGCGCGCTGGCCTGACCGGTCCGAGGAGCGCCGGACGGGGCCGGGCACGGCCGGGAGCCCGTCCCGGGCCCTCGTGACGGGCCGGTCCGGCACGCGTTCCCGGTGGCCTTCGTCACGGGACCCGGCGCGGCCGCGGCGGGGGCGGCACGACCCCGGCAGGGCCCGATCCTGCGCGACGAGCAGCGGGTTCCGTTACCCGCGCGGTGGTCACGCCGACGTCACGCCATACCCCACGCGCCCCGGCCGAACCGCCGTGTGACCGCCGTCACGACGACAGTCGACATGACGACACGTAACGTTTTGGCTGCGCTCAGCGAACACGGAGCGCGGCACCGGTCCGCCAAACCCTGCCCACCGGTCGCCCACGTCAACTCCCAGGGCAGGGGTGGGGGACCCACTCTTCCGGCGCGCGACGGCCTACGGGGGCCTGTCGGAGCGCGCCTCGGGGTGAAGCCGCGGACCGCGGCCGGGCACCGATCGCCCGAACCCGACAGCTCACCTCGCCGGCGGTGATCGGGAGATCATCACCATGCCCAAGCACCGCGCACCCCGCTACGTCCGCACCAAGAAGGTCATCGCCAAGGCCCCTGTCGCCGCCGGCGCCGCCGCCGTCGGTCTGGGCGTCCTGAGCTCGCCGGCCTCCGCCTCCACCACCCACGACTGGACCGGCGTCGCCCAGTGCGAGTCCAGTGGCAACTGGAGCATCAACACCGGCAACGGCTACTACGGCGGGCTGCAGTTCAGCCAGTCCACCTGGGCCGCCTTCGGGGGCACCGACCTCGCCCCGCGCGCCGACCTCGCCACCCCGGCCGAGCAGGTCCAGATCGCCGAGGCCGTCCTGGCCGGCCAGGGCGTCGGCGCCTGGCCGACCTGCGGCAAGTACCTGACCGACGGCACCACCGCGGCTGCCGCCGAGGCGCCGGCCGCTCCCGCCGAGCAGGTCGCCCCGGCCGCCGGGGCCCCGGCCGCTCCGGCCGAGCAGCCGGCCGCCGAGCAGGCCGCGCCGGCCGAGCAGGCCGAGGTCAGCACCGAGGAGTACACCGTCCGCTGGCGGGACACGGTGGCGAAGATCGCCGCCGCCCACGGCCAGAGCTGGCGGGAGCTCTACGAGCGCAACGTCGACGTCATCGGCGGCAACCCGAACCGGATCTACCCCGGTCAGGTGCTGGCGCTCAGCGGCTCGACCGCCGCCCCGGCCGAGGCCGCTGCGGCTCCCGCCGCCGAGGCCGCCCCGGCCCCGGTCGCCGCCGCCGGCGAGGCGGCGCCCGCCGCCACCCCGCCGATCGCCGAGGCCGCCCCGCAGGTCGCGCAGGCCTCGGTCGTCGCCGAGATCACGAACACCGCCGGCGCGATCCACGAGGCCGTGCAGGCGGCGGCGAACGCCGTCGTCAGCAACGTCCCGGGCGCCGCGGACATCACCCTCGGCGGCACGCGGGCCAGCGCGGTCGACCCGGACGGCCACCCCTCCGGCAAGGCGCTGGACTACATGGTCATGTCCGACGCCGCCCTCGGCGACGCGATCGCCCAGTACCACGTCGACCACTGGGACGAGCTCGGCGTCGAGTACGTCATCTGGCAGCAGCGCATCCTGACCTCGCCCGACGGCGCCTGGAAGGCGATGGAGGACCGCGGCGGCGCGACCGCCAACCACATGGACCACGTGCACGTGAACTACGTGGGCTGACCTCCGCCTCACCCGACGAGGGCCCCGACCGCGCGCCGCGGCCGGGGCCCTCGTCGTTCCCGGGGCAGGACGGCGGCCGGCCGGGAGCGGGCCGGCTCAGCCCTCGAGCGCGGCCTGGAAGGCGGCGAACTTCGACTGGGTCTCGGCGAGCTCGGCCGCCGGGTCGGAGCCGGCGACGATGCCGCAGCCGGCGAACAGCCGGGCCGAGCACGGGTCGTCGTCGACCAGCTGCGCGCAGCGGAGGGCCAGCCCGAACTCGCCGTCCCCGCGGGCGTCGAGCCAGCCCACTGGCCCGGCGTAGCGGCCGCGGTCCATGCCCTCCAGCTCGGCGATGACCCCGGCGGCGGCCTCGGGCGGGGTGCCGCAGACGGCGGCGGTGGGGTGCACGGCGTCGACCAGCTCCAGCAGCCCGGCGCGGCCGCGGGCGCCCGAGCGGCGCTGGGTGCCGACGACGTCGGTGGCCAGGTGCCGCACGTTGGGCAGCGTGAGCAGCGAGGGCTGCTCCGGCACCGACAGCGCGGTGCAGAACGGGTCGAGCGCCCGCACGAGCGAGTCGACGGCGAGGGCGTGCTCGGCGCGGTCCTTGGCGCTGGCCAGCAGGCCGGCCGCGAGCCGCTCGTCCTCGGCGCCCGCGCCGCGCGGGGCGGTGCCGGCCAGCACCCGCGCCGACAGCTGCCGGCCGGTGCGGCGCAGCAGCAGCTCGGGGGTGGCGCCGAGCAGCCCGTCGACGGCGAAGGTCCAGCAGTCGGGGAAGCGGGCGGCCAGCCGGTCGAGCAGGCGGCGGGGGTCCAGCGGCACGTCGGCGGTGACCAGCAGGTCGCGCGCGAGCACCACCTTGGCGAGGTCACCGGCGCCGATGCGGCCGATCGCGGCGGACACCGCGCCGCACCACGAGGCGGGGTCGAGCGCGCCGTCGGCGTAGCGCAGCCGCCCCGGCGCGGGGGTCAGCGGCTCGCGGGCCGCCGCCAGCACGTCGCCCGGGTCGGCGTCGCCGCTCGTGGTCACCCAGGCGACGCCGTCGCGGCGGCCGACGACGACCTCGGGGACGACGAACACCGACGTCTCCCGCGCGGGGTCGAACGCGGCGCTCGCGAACACGACCGGCCCGGAGCCGGGCACGCCCACCTCGTCGTCGACGGCGAGGGCGGCGCTGCGGTCGGCCCACCAGGCGGCGGCCTCGGCCAGCGCGCCGGGACCGGAGACCTCGAGGCGGTCGGCCTCGCCCCAGCCGACCAGGCCCTCGCCGCGGCGCACCCAGGACAGCGCGCCCTCGCGCGGCAGCAGCGCCAGCAGGTCGGGGGAGTCGGGCAGCGCGACCGTGGTCACGGCGGGCGCGGCGGCGTCCGGGGTGGTCACCGCCGCTGCCGTCACGTCCCCCAGCGTAGGCAGCCGGTAGCGTCGTCCGCCGTGGCAGACCGGCGAGACAGCGCACACACCGCCGGGTCGAGGGCCGGGCTGGACAAGCAGCCGCACGAGGTCGCGGCCATGTTCGACGGTGTCGCCCGCCGCTACGACCTCACCAACACCGTGCTCTCCGGCGGTCGCGACGCCGCCTGGCGGCGGGCCACCCGCGAGGCGCTGGGCGCCCGGCCGGGGGACCTCGTCCTCGACGTCGCCGCCGGCACCGCCGTCTCCACGGTGGAGCTCGCCGCCGGGGGCGTGCGCGCCGTCGCCTGCGACTTCTCCCAGGGGATGCTGCTGGCCGGCGCGGGACGGCCGGTGCCCAAGGTGGCCGGCGACGCGATGGCGCTGCCGTTCGCCGACGCGAGCGTCGACGGGCTGGTCGTCTCCTTCGGCCTGCGCAACGTGGCCGACCCCGACGCCGCGCTGCGCGAGTTCGCCCGGGTCGTCCGGCCGGGCGGGCGGCTCGTCGTCTGCGAGTTCTCCAGCCCCACCTGGAAGCCGTTCCGCACCGTCTACACCGAGTACCTCATGCGGGCGCTGCCGCGGATCGCCCGCGCGGTGAGCAGCAACCCCGACGCCTACGTCTACCTGGCCGAGTCGATCCGCGCCTGGCCCGACCAGCCGGCGCTCGCCGCCCGCGTCCGGGCCGCCGGGTGGACCGACGTCGCCTGGCGCAACCTCACCGGCGGCGTCGTCGCGCTGCACCGCGCCGTCCGCCCCTGACGGGCCGCCGGCGAGGGCTCCCGCGGCACGCCCGCGGGGATAGCGTCGCCGCATGACGACACCGACACCGATGCCCGAGCCGCCCGGTCCGTCGCCGTCCCCGGTCGACCCGATCTCCCCGCCGTCGCCGGCCCCGCTGCCGCAGCCGAGCCCCACCGACCCGAGCGCCCCGCCGCCGTCGGGACCCCAGCCCGTCTGACCCGGGCCGCGCGGTGGACGGCCGCCCGTACCGCGACCGGCGCGACGCCGGCCGGCAGCTCGGCGCGCGCCTGACCGACCCCGCCCGTCCCCCCGCCGTGCCGCTCGGCCCCGACGCGCTCGTCCTCGGCCTGCCCCGCGGCGGCGTCCTGGTCGCGGCCGAGGTCGCGGCGGCGCTCGGCGCGGAGCTCGACGTGGTCGCGGTCCGCAAGCTCGGCCTGCCCGAGCGGCCGGAGCTGGCCATGGGCGCGCTGGCCGCGGTGGGGGAGACCGTCGAGAGCGTCCGCAGCGAGTCCGTCCTCGCCCGCAACCCCGTCGGACCGGCCGCCGCGGACGAGGTCCGCCGCTCCGAGCTCGCCGAGCTGCGCCGGCGCCAGCTCGCCTACCGCGGCGACCGGCCGCCGCCCGCGCTCGCCGGCCGCACCGCCGTCCTCGTCGACGACGGGCTGGCCACCGGCTCCACCATGCGCGCCGCCCTCGCCGCGGTCCGCGCGGCCGGCCCCGCCGCGGTCGTCGTCGCGGTGCCCGTCGGGGCGCCCGACGTGTGCGCCGACCTGTCCGTGCTGGCCGACGAGGTCGTCTGCCCGGTCACCCCGCACCCGTTCGGCGCGGTGGGCCGCTACTACGACGACTTCGGCGAGACGTCCGACGACGAGGTGCACGCCGCGCTCGCCGGCGGCTCCGGCGGGGGGCCCGCCTAGGCTCGGGACGACCGCATTCCGAGCACCGAGGGGGCCGCGCGTGACGAGTCCGACCGCCGGGGGCGGCGCCGACGTCGTGGTGGTCGGTGCGGGACCGGCCGGGTCGGCCGCGGCCTGGACGCTGGCCACCGCCGGGCTCGACGTCGTCGTGCTGGAGAAGGCGCGCTTCCCGCGGGAGAAGGTCTGCGGCGACGGCCTGACCCCGCGCGCGGTGAAGGCGCTCGACGAGATGGGGATCGACGTCTCCCCGGCGGCCGGCTGGGTGCGGCACCGGGGCCTGCGGGTCTTCGGCGGCGGCCGGGTCGTCGAGGTCGACTGGCCGCAGCTGTCCTCCTGGCCCGGCTACGGGCTCATCCGGCCGCGGAAGGACCTCGACCCGATGCTCGCCGAGCACGCCGTGGCCGCCGGCGCCCGGCTCGAGCAGGAGGTCACCGTCACCGGCCCGCTGCTGGACGACGCCGGCCGGGTCGCGGGCGTGCACGCGCAGGCCGGCCCGGACAGGGAGGAGGTGACCTGGCGGGCGCCGCTGGTCGTCTCCGCGGAGGGCCTGTCCGGCCGGCTGGCCAAGGCCATCGGGCTGACCCGCCGCGAGGACCGCCCGCTCGGCGTCGCCGTCCGCCGGTACGTCGAGACGCCGCGCGGCGAGGACCCCTACCTCGACATCTCCTTCGACCTCTCCGCCGAGGGCCCCACCGCCGACTCGATGCCCGGCTACGGCTGGTCCTTCGGCATGGGCGACGGCACCGCCAACGTCGGCTTCGGCCTGCTCGACACCCGGCGCGGCGGCGAGACCGACGCCCGCACCGTGCTGCGCCGCTGGCTGGCCACCCTGCCGCCGGAGTGGCAGCTGGGCGAGGAGCACGCGGTCACCCCGCTGCGCGGCGCCGGCCTGCCCATGGCGCTCAACCGCGGGCCGGCCTACACCCGCGGCCTGCTGCTGGCCGGCGACACCGCCGGCGTGGTCAACCCGTTCAACGGCGAGGGCATCAGCTACGCGCTGGAGACCGGCCGCATGGCCGGGGAGACGGCGGCCGCGGCGCTCGCGACACCGGAGGGGCCGGCCCGCGAGGCGGTGCTGCGCCGCTACCCCGAGCGGCTGCGCGAGGCCTACGGCCGCCACCACCGGCTCGGGATGGCCTTCCTGGCCCTGCTCGACCGGCCCGGCCTGGTCCGCTTCGCCACCGCGCACGGGCTCGAGCGGCCGGCGATGGTGAACGCCGCGCTGCGGCTGATGGGCAACCTCTCCGACGGCCGCGACGGCGACCGCTTCGACCGCGTGGTCGCCGTCCTCACCCGCCTGGCGCCGTCCGTCTGAGGAGCGCCGGAAGCGGTCCGTGACCGGACCGTGACCCGGGGATGTGAACTCACTCACCCCCTGCGCTTCACTTGCCGCTCCCGGCGGCATAGGCTCGTGGCACGAGTTTGTGAATTTCTTCACAAGCCCACGAGCCGCCGAGGGAGGTGCCGGTGCTGTCGTCCTACGTCCCGATCGTGGGGCTGTTCGCGCTCGCCGCGGCCTTCGCGCTGTTCTCGGTGACGGTCGCGCCGTTCGTCGGTCCGCGCCGCTACAACCGGGCCAAGCTCGAGGCGTACGAGTGCGGCATCGAGCCGGTCGACCAGCCGCTGCACGGCGGCCGCTTCCCGGTGAAGTACTACCTGACGGCGATGCTGTTCATCGTCTTCGACATCGAGATCGTCTTCCTCTACCCGTGGGCCGTCGCCAACGACGCGCTGGGTGTCTTCGGCCTGGTCGAGATGGTGGTCTTCATCGCCACCGTCTTCCTCGCCTACGCCTACGTCTGGCGCCGCGGCGGCCTCGAGTGGGACTGACGGAGGGGAGCTGACGTGGGTCTCGAGGAGAAGCTGCCGAGCGGCTTCCTGCTGACCACGGTGGAGAAGCTGGTCAACTGGACGCGGAAGTCCTCGCTGTGGCCGGCCACCTTCGGCCTGGCGTGCTGCGCCATCGAGATGATGGCCACCGGCGCCGGCCGGTACGACCTGGCCCGCTTCGGCATGGAGGTGTTCCGCGCCTCCCCGCGCCAGGCCGACCTCATGATCGTCGCCGGCCGGGTGAGCCAGAAGATGGCACCGGTCCTGCGGCAGATCTACGACCAGATGCCCGAGCCGCGGTGGGTGCTCGCCATGGGCGTCTGCGCCAGCTCCGGCGGCATGTTCAACAACTACGCGGTGGTGCAGGGCGTCGACCACGTGGTGCCGGTCGACATGTACCTGCCCGGCTGCCCGCCTCGCCCGGAGATGCTCATGGACGCGATCCTCAAGCTGCACCACAAGATCCAGAACGAGCCGCTCGGTCCGAAGCGGGCCCGCCGGCTCGAGGAGGAGCGGGCCGAGGGCCGCGCCCCCGACCTGCTGGTCGAGATGCCCTCCAGCGTCCGCGCCGACAAGGCCAAGCGGGCGGCCTACGAACAGGCCGCGGCCCTCGGGCGCACGGGCCAGTTCGCCATCGAGCAGCGCGGGGGCGACGCCGTCCTGCTGCCCGGACCGCGCGGCGGGTCCCGGTGACCGGCCCCGGCGACCGCAGCGGCGCCGACGCCTCGCAGGGCGCCGCGGCCGCGGGCGGCGGCTTCCGCAAGGGCGCGTTCGGCGTCAGCGGCAGCGGCGACACCTCCGGGTTCGGCGGCCTGGTCCGCGTCGAGCCCGGCGGCGCGGTCGCGCTGCACTCCACCGACCGCCCCTACGGCGGCTGGTTCGACGAGGTGACCGACGCGCTGATCGACGCCGTCGGCGCGGCCACCTACGCCGCCGCCGTGCAGCGCGTCCTCGTCGACCGCGGGGAGATCACCTACTTCGTCGCCCGCGAGCACCTGCTCACCCTGGTCCGGGCGCTGCGCGACGACGACGCCCTGCGCTTCGAGCTGTGCAGCAGCGTCTCCGGCGTCGACTACCTCGACAGCGGCGGCCCCGCGGCGGACGCCGGCCGGCCGCGGCTGCACGTCGTCTACCACCTGACCTCGATGACCTACCGGCGGCGGATCCGGCTCGAGGTCGCCGTCACCGCCGAGGACCCGCACGTGCCGTCGGTGTCCTCGGTCTACCCGACGGCGGACTGGCACGAGCGGGAGACGTACGACATGTTCGGCGTCGTCTTCGACGGGCACCCGGCGCTGACCCGGATCCTCATGCCCGACGACTGGGACGGGCACCCGCAGCGCAAGGACTACCCGCTCGGCGGCGTGCCGGTGGAGTACCACGGCGCGACGATCCCGCCGCCCGACACCCGGCGGAGCTACCGATGAGCACCACCTACGACCCGTACGCCGGCTCGCGGGAGACCACCGAGGGGCGGGTCTACACCGTCACCGGCGGCGACTGGGACCAGGCCTTCGGCGCGGACCTCTCCGGCGAGGAGCGGCTCGTCGTCAACATGGGGCCGCAGCACCCCTCGACGCACGGTGTCCTGCGGCTGGTCCTCGACCTTGAGGGCGAGACGGTGACCAAGGCGCGGGTGGTCATCGGCTACCTGCACACCGGCATCGAGAAGAACACCGAGTACCGCAACTGGGTGCAGGGCACGACCTTCGTGACGCGGATGGACTACCTGTCCCCGCTGTTCAACGAGGCCGGCTACAGCATGGCCGTCGAGAAGCTGCTCGGCATCGAGGTGCCGCAGCGCGCGCAGACCATCCGCGTGCTGGTGATGGAGATCAACCGGATCGCCTCGCACCTCGTGGGCCTGGCCACCGGCGGCATGGAGCTGGGCGCGCTCACCGGCATGACCAACGGCTTCCGCGAGCGGGAGCTGTGCCTCGACCTGCTCGAGGAGATCACCGGGCTGCGGATGAACCACGCCTACATCCGGCCCGGCGGCGTCGCCCAGGACCTGCCGGCCGGCGTGGAGGAGTCGATCCGCGAGTGGCTCGAGGTCATGCCGGAGCGCCTGGCCGGCTACCACAAGCTGCTCACCGGCCAGCCGATCTGGCAGCGGCGGCTCAAGGACGTCGGCTACCTCGACGTCACCGGCTGCCTGGCGCTCGGCGTCACCGGGCCCGTGCTGCGCGCCACCGGGCTGCCCTGGGACCTGCGCCGGACGGAGCCCTACCTCGGCTACCAGGACTACGACTTCGAGGTCCCCACGGCCGACACCAGCGACGCCTGGGGCCGCTACCTGGTCCGGATGGCCGAGATGTTCGAGTCGCTGAAGATCGTCCGCCAGGCGCTCGACCGGCTCGAGCCCGGCCCGGTGATGGTCGAGGACCGGAAGATCGCCTGGCCCGCGCAGCTGTCGCTGGGCGCCGACGGCATGGGCAACTCCCTCGAGCACGTCCGCCACATCATGGGCACCTCGATGGAGGCCCTGATCCACCACTTCAAGCTGGTCACCGAGGGCTTCCGGGTGCCGGCCGGCCAGGTGTACGTGCCGATCGAGTCACCGCGCGGGGAGCTCGGCTACCACGTGGTCAGCGACGGCAGCACCCGGCCGTGGCGCGTCCACGTGCGCGACCCCAGCTTCGTGAACCTCCAGGCGACCGCGGCCATGAGCGAGGGCGGCATGATCGCCGACGTCATCGCCGCCATCGCCTCCATCGACCCCGTGATGGGAGGGGTGGACAGGTGAGCGAGCTCGCGAGGTCACCCAGGAGCACAGCAGCGCCGCGAGCGGCGTCGACGAGCGCCGGCGAGGAGAAGCCGTGAGCGCGCTCCCCGGGTCCCGGGAGGGCGCGGCGACGACGGGGCTCGTCGACAGCCCCGTCGAGCCGACGCCGGCGGACCTGCCGCCGCTGACCGAGCAGGCCT
Source organism: Geodermatophilus sp. SYSU D00698 (assembly GCF_054050335.1). Classification (NCBI taxonomy): domain Bacteria; kingdom Bacillati; phylum Actinomycetota; class Actinomycetes; order Geodermatophilales; family Geodermatophilaceae; genus Geodermatophilus; species Geodermatophilus sp. SYSU D00698. Next base: position 229,420 of record NZ_JBJGZD010000003.1, on the reverse strand, counting down.
GGCTCGAGGCGCGGGAGATCACGACCCGCTACCCGCAGCCGCGCTCGGCGCTGCTGCCGATGCTGCACCTGGTCCAGAGCTACCAGGGCTACGTGACGCCGGAGGGCGTCGCGCTGTGCGCCGAGGTGCTGGGGCTGACCAAGGCCGAGGTCGGCGCGGTCGCGACCTTCTACACGATGTACAAGCGCCGCCCGACCGGCCGGCACCTGGTCAGCGTCTGCACCAACACGCTGTGCGCCGTCCTCGGCGGGCAGCGGATCATGGACGCGCTGTCCGCCGACCTCGGCGTCCACCACGACGAGACGGCGGCCGACGGCTCGGTCACCCTCGAGCACGCCGAGTGCCTGGCCGCCTGCGACTACGCGCCCGTGGTCACCGTCGACTACGAGTTCTACGACCAGCAGGACGTCGAGAGCGCCCGGGCGCTGGTCGCCGCGCTGCGCCGCGGGGAGAAGCCGCACCCGACGCGCGGCGCCCCGCTCACCGACTTCCGCGGGGTCTCCCGGCAGCTGGCCGGCTTCTCCCAGCACGCCGACGCCGGGGCCGCGCGCGCCGCCGTCGACGCGCCGGGCGAGTGGGGGCCGACGCTGGCCGGCGTCCGGCTGGCCGCCGAGCGCGGCGAGTCCGCCCCGCCGATGAGCGGTCCCGAGCCGGAGCCCGCCGACGCCGGCGAGCCCGCGGACACGGTCGCGCCGTCCGGCGACACCGGGCAGACGCCGGAGGAGGAGGCCGCCGACGCCCGCGTCGCCGCCGCCGACAACCCGGCCGAGCGGGCCGGCGCCGCGCAGGCGCACCCCGACCGCGGCACCGAGTACGGCCGGCGCACCCCCGGCGGCGACCGTCCCACCCCCGACACCCCCGCGGGCACCGAGCCGGGCACCTCCGGCCAGGGGCCCGCGACCCAGCGGGAGGCCTGACCCGATGCCCCTCACCCCCGTCCTCACCTCGCGCTGGGGCGCCGAGCAGCCCTGGCGGCTGTCCACCTACGAGTCCCTCGACGGCTACGCCGCGCTGCGCACCGCGCTGTCGATGCAGCCCGACGAGCTGGTCTCCCTGGTCAAGGACTCCGGCCTGCGCGGCCGCGGCGGCGCAGGCTTCCCGACCGGCATGAAGTGGAGCTTCATCCCGCAGCCCAAGCCGGGGGAGACGCCCACCGGGCCGGCCGCGATGCCCAAGTACCTCGTGGTCAACGCCGACGAGGGCGAGCCCGGCACCTGCAAGGACCTGCCGCTGATGATGACCGACCCGCACTCCCTGGTGGAGGGCGTGATCATCTCGGCGTACGCGATCCGCTGCCGGTTCGCCGTCATCTACGTCCGCGGCGAGGCGGTGCACGCCCACCGCCGGCTGGTGGCCGCCGTCGAGGAGGCCTACGCGGCCGGCTACCTCGGCAGCGACGTCCTGGGCTCGGGCTACGACCTGGAGCTGGTCGTGCACGCCGGCGCCGGGGCCTACATCTGCGGCGAGGAGACGGCGCTGCTCGACTCGCTCGAGGGCTACCGCGGCCAGCCGCGGCTCAAGCCGCCGTTCCCCGCGGTCGCCGGGCTCTACGGCGCCCCCACGGTCATCAACAACGTGGAGACGCTGGCCACCGTGCCGTTCGTCGTCCGCGGCGGCGCCGACTGGTTCAAGCGGTTCGGGCCGGAGAAGTCGCCCGGGCCGAAGATCTACTCGCTGTCGGGCCGGGTGACCCGCCCCGGCCAGTACGAGGCGCCGATGGGCACCACGATGCGCGAGCTGCTGGAGATGGCCGGCGGCGTGCGGGCCGGGCACGAGCTCAAGTTCTGGACGCCGGGCGGCTCCTCGACGCCGTACTTCACCGCCGAGCACCTCGACGTGCCGCTCGACTTCGACTCGGTCGCCGCCGCGGGCTCGATGCTCGGCACGACGGCGCTCATGGTGTTCGACGAGACCGACTCGATCGTCGAGGCCACCCTGCGGTTCACCGAGTTCTACGCGCACGAGTCCTGCGGCAAGTGCACGCCCTGCCGCGAGGGGACCTACTGGCTGGTGCAGGTGCTGCGGCGGCTGGTCGACGGCCGCGGGACGGCGGCCGACCTCGACCTGCTCACCGACACCTGCGACAACATCCTCGGCCGCTCGTTCTGCGCCCTCGGGGACGGCGCGACCAGCTGCATCACCAGCTCGCTCAAGTACTTCCGCGACGACTACGTCGCCCTGCTGCCGCCGGAGGAGCAGGCCCGCCTGGGCCGCTCGCTGCGGCTCGAGCCCGTCGGAGTCGCCTCGTGACGCTCACTCCCACCGCCCCCGAGCCCGCGCCGGCGGTGCCGCCGGGCGTCCCCGGCCCGCACACCCCGCCGGACGCCGTCCGCTGCACCATCGACGGCTTCGACGTCGCGGTGCCCAAGGGGACGCTGATCATCCGCGCCGCGGAGATGGTCGGCATCCAGATCCCGCGGTTCTGCGACCACCCGCTGCTCGACCCCGTCGGCGCCTGCCGGCAGTGCCTCGTCGAGGTGGAGGGCCAGCGCAAGCCGGTGGCCTCCTGCACCATGCCGGTCACCGACGGCATGGCGGTGAAGACGCAGCTGACCAGCCCGGTCGCCGACAAGGCGCAGCAGGGCACGATGGAGCTGCTGCTGATCAACCACCCGCTGGACTGCCCGGTCTGCGACAAGGGCGGCGAGTGCCCGCTGCAGAACCAGGCCATGAGCAACGGCCGCACCGAGACCCGCTTCGTCGACGTCAAGCGGACCTATCCGAAGCCGCTGCCGATCAGCAGCGAGATCCTGCTGGACCGCGAGCGCTGCGTGCTGTGCGCCCGCTGCACCCGGTTCTCCCAGCAGGTGGCCGGCGACCCGTTCATCGAGCTGTTCGAGCGGGGCGCGCTGGAGCAGGTCGCCGTCTACGAGGACGAGCCGTTCTCCTCCTACTTCTCCGGCAACACCACCCAGATCTGCCCGGTCGGCGCGCTCACCAGCGCGCAGTACCGGTTCCGGTCGCGGCCGTTCGACCTGCGCAGCGAGCCCTCGGTGTGCGAGCACTGCGCGTCGGGCTGCTCCATGCGGTCCGACTACCGGCGCGGCAAGGTCATGCGCCGGCTGGCGGGGGAGGACCCGGCGGTCAACGAGGAGTGGACCTGCGACAAGGGCCGCTTCGCCTTCCGCTACGCCGCCACCAACGACCGGCTCGCCACCCCGCTGGTCCGCCGCGGCGGCGTCCTGGAGCCCGCCTCCTGGCCGGACGCGTGGGCCGCGGCCGCCGAGGGCCTGCGCGCGGCACGGGCCGCGGGCGGCGTCGGGGTGCTGCCGGGCGGCCGGCTGACCGTCGAGGACGCCTACGCCTGGGCGAAGTTCGCCCGCGTGGCCCTGGGCACCCACGACGTCGACGCCCGCGCCCGCGCGCACTCCGCCGAGGAGCAGGCGTTCCTCGCCGCGCACGTGGCCGGCACCGGCCCCGGGCGCGGGGCGGTCACCTACGACGACCTCACCGCCGCCCCGGCCGTGCTGCTGGCCGGCTTCGAGCCGGAGGAGGAGTCGCCGATCGTCTTCCTCCGCCTGCGCCGGGCGGTGCGCAAGGGCGGGCTGGCCGTCTACGACCTGGCGCCGTTCGCCACCCGCGCGGCGCAGAAGCTGCAGGCCACCGTGCTGGTCACCCGGCCCGGCGAGGAGGCGCGCGCGCTCGCGGCGCTGGCCGAGGGCAGCTGGGGCGGCCCGGCCGTCGAGGCGCTGCGGCAGCCCGGCGCGGTCGTGCTGGCCGGCGAGCGGCTGGCCGAGGTGCCCGGCGCGTTCACCGCGCTGGCCGCCCTCGCCCGCGCCACCGGCGCCCGCCTGGCCTGGGTGCCGCGGCGGGCCGGGGAGCGCGGCGCCGTCGAGGCCGGCGCGCTGCCCGCGCTGCTGCCCGGCGGCCGGCCGGTCGAGGACCCCGTCGCCCGCGCCGAGGTGGCCGCGCTGTGGGGCGTGGACCCCGCCGACCTGCCGGCGTTCCCGGGCCGGGACACCACCGGCATCCTCACCGCGGTCCGCGACGGCCGGCTGGCCGGCCTCGTGGTCGGCGGCGTGGACCCCGCCGACCTGCCCGATCCCGCGCTCGCGGCGGCGGCGCTGGGCGCGGCGTCGTTCGTCGTCAGCCTCGAGCAGCGGCCGACCGCCGTCACCGAGCACGCCGACGTCGTCCTGCCGGTGGCCGCCGCGCCGGAGAAGGCCGGCAGCTACCTGGACTGGGAGGGCCGGGTGCGGCCCTTCGACGCCACGCTGCACGGCACCGGCCAGCTCCCCGACGGCCGGGTGCTGCACGGCCTGGCCGAGCACCTCGACGCCGACCTGCGGCTGCCCACCCCCGACGCGGCCCGCGCCGAGCTCGCCCACCTCGGCGACACGAGCGCCCGCGCCGAGGGCGGCCTCGACGTGCCGCCGGCCGTGGCACCGGAGCCGGGCGAGGGGGAGGCGCTGCTGGCCTCCTGGCGGCAGCTGCTCGACGTCGGGACGCTGCAGCGCGACGAGCCCGAGCTCGCCGGCACCGCCCGCCCGCCGGTGGTGCGGATCAGCGCCTCGCGGGCCGCCGGGCTCGGCGTGGCCGACGGCGCCCCGCTCACCGTCACCGGCGCCACCGGCTCGGTCACCCTGCCCGTCTGCGTCACCGAGATGCCCGACGACGTGGTGTGGCTGCCGATGCGCTCACCCGGCAGCGAGCTGCGCACCGGCCTCGGCACGGCGCCCGGCGGCGTCGTCCGGCTGAGCGCTCCCGGATCGAGCGCGGGAGGTGCCGCGTGACCCTGCTCGCCGCCGCCGACCAGCCGACGCTCGAGGACTTCGGGCGCGACGTCTGGTGGATCGTGCTCGTCAAGATCGTCGGCGTCTTCGTCGTGCTGGTCCTCATGACGCTGTTCGCGATCGTGTTCGAGCGCAAGGTCGTCGCCCGCATGCAGCAGCGCATCGGCCCCAACCGGGTCGGCCCGCGCGGCTACCTGCAGAGCCTCGCCGACGGGCTGAAGCTGGCGTTCAAGGAGGACATCCGGCCCGCGATGGCGGACAAGCCGGTCTACTTCCTGGCCCCCGTCATCGCGACCATCCCCGCGTTCCTGGCCTTCTCGGTCATCCCGCTGGGCCCGGTGGTCAGCATCTTCGGCCAGCAGACCCCGCTGCAGCTCACCGACGCCCCCATCGGCGTCCTCGTCGTCCTGGCCTGCTCGGCGATGGGCGTCTACGGCATCGTGCTGGCCGGCTGGGCCTCGGGCTCGACCTACCCGCTGCTCGGCGGGCTGCGCAGCGCCGCCCAGATGGTCAGCTACGAGATCGCGATGGGCCTGTCGATCGTCGCGGTGTTCCTCTACGCCGGGTCGATGTCGACCTCGGAGATCGTCGCCGCCCAGGCCGACGGCAACCGGCTGTCGTTCTTCGGGCTGGAGTTCACCGGGCCGAGCTGGTTCGCCGTCCTGCTGCCGGTCAGCTTCGTCATCTACGTGATCGCCGTCGTCGGCGAGACCAACCGGGCGCCGTTCGACCTGCCCGAGGCGGAGAGCGAGCTGGTCGGCGGCTTCCACACCGAGTACTCGTCGCTGAAGTTCGCGCTGTTCTTCCTCGCCGAATACATCAACATGGTCACCGTCTCGGCGCTGGCCGCGACGCTGTTCCTCGGCGGCTGGCGGGCCCCGTGGCCGATCTCCATCTGGGACGGCGCCAACTCCGGCTGGTGGCCGCTGCTGTGGTTCTTCCTCAAGGTCGCCGCCGCGCTGTTCGTGTTCATCTGGCTGCGCGGGACGCTGCCCCGGCTGCGCTACGACCAGTTCATGCGCTTCGGCTGGAAGGTCCTGGTGCCGACGGCGCTGGCCTGGATCCTCGCCGTCGCCACCATGCGCACCGTCTCCCGCGAGGCGGACCTGTCCACCGGCCAGGTGGCGGTGTTCGTCGGCGTGCCGATCGCGCTGCTGGTGCTGCTCGCGCTGTCGGTCGCCAGCCGGGCCAGCAACCGCGACACCCGGCTCATGGCCGAGGACGCCGCGGCCGGCGGCGTCCACGCCACCGACCCCGACCCCGACCCCGAGGTGCTGCCCCCGGCCGGGCCGCGGCACCGGCCGGCGCAGCGCACCGGCCCGGCCCGCGCCGAGGGCGGCTTCCCGGTGCCGCCCATGGACCTCGTCGTGCCGCCGTCGCCACGGCTGCGCCGCGCCGAGCCGGTGGGCGCGCGTCCCGAGGGCGGCGTGGTCAGCAGCGGCCGCCGAGCCGCCGGCAGCACCACGGGCAGCACCACGGGCAGCACGGCCACCAGCGCACAGGAGGAGACCGATGCCTGACCAGGACCCGGCGACCGGCGGCGAGTCGAAGGGACTGGCCCAGGCGGCCCGGGGCGGTGAGGTCGAGCGGGCCGGCGGCGGCACGCCCGCGCCACACCGCAGCCTGCTGCCGGCGCCCGGCCAGGGCTTCGGCGTCACCTTCGCCCAGATGTTCAAGAAGGTGACCACCGAGGAGTACCCCGACGTCCCCAAGGTGACCAAGCCGCGCTACCACGGCCGGCACGTGCTCAACCGGCACCCCGACGGGCTGGAGAAGTGCGTCGGCTGCGAGCTGTGCGCCTGGGCCTGCCCGGCCGACGCGATCTACGTCGAGGGCGGGGACAACACCGAGGACGCGCGCTACAGCCCCGGGGAGCGGTACGGCCGCGTCTACCAGATCAACTACCTGCGCTGCATCTTCTGCGGGCTGTGCATCGAGGCCTGCCCCACCCGCTCGCTGACGATGAGCAACGACTTCGAGCTGGCCGACGACAACCGGCAGGACCTGATCTACACCAAGGAGCAGCTCATGGCCCCGCTGCTGCCCGGCATGGAGGCCCCGCCGCACCCGATGCGCCTCGGTGACGACGAGAAGGCCTACTACGTGCGCGACCCGCAGCAGGGCTCACCGGCCGAGCCGGTGACGGTGGAGCGGGCATGACCGGGGTCGCCATCGGCACCGGCGAGGCCGTCGTCTTCTGGATCCTGGGCCCGGTCGCGCTGGCCGGGGCGCTGGGGATGGTGTTCAGCCGCAACGCCGTCCACTCGGCGCTGTGGCTGGTCAACACGATGCTCGCCCTCGGCGTGTTCTACGTCGTCCAGTCCGCGCCGTTCCTCGGCGCCGTGCAGATCATCGTCTACACCGGCGCGATCATGATCCTGTTCCTGTTCGTGCTCATGATGGTCGGCCGGGACTCCTCGGACTCCGTGGTCGAGACGCTGCGCGGGCAGCGGGTGGCGGCCACGGTGCTCGGCGTCGGGTTCGCCGGGCTGGTCGGCGCCGGCATCGCCCGCGCCACGCAGGACACCCCGGTCGCGGGCCTGTCCGACGCGCAGGGCGGCACCGGCAACATCGACTCGATCGCCGAACTGCTGTTCACCCGCTACCTGCTGGCCTTCGAGGTCACCAGCGCGCTGCTGATCACCGCCGCGGTCGGCGCGATGGTGCTCGCGCACATCGAGCGCGAGCCCGGCACCCGGCGGACGCAGAAGGAGCTCTCCCGCGCCCGGTTCCTCACCGACCGGTCGCAGACGCTGCCCGGCCCCGGCGTGTACGCGCGCGCCAACTCCGTCGCCGCCGGGGCGCTGCTGCCCGACGGCGGGGTCGCCGAGGACAGCCTGGCCACCGGCATCGAGCCCCAGGAGGTCGACCAGATGCCCCGTCCCACCGGCCGGGCGCAGCTCGGCAGCCCGGACGCCGCCCTCGGCACGCTCGACCCGGCACCGGAGGACCGGCGGTGAGCCTCACGCACTACCTGGTGCTCGCGGCGATCCTGTTCACCGTCGGCGCCGTCGGCGTGCTGGTGCGGCGCAACGCGATCGTCGTGTTCATGTGCGTCGAGCTGATGCTCAACTCGGTCAACCTGACGCTGGTCACCTTCGCCCGGGCCTCCGGCACCGTCGACGGCCAGATCATGGCGTTCTTCGTCATGGTCGTCGCCGCCGCGGAGGTCGTCGTCGGCCTCGCGATCATCATGTCGATCTACCGGACCCGCCGGTCGGCGTCGGTCGACGACGCCAACCTGCTCAAGTACTGACGGGAGCCGGCACCCCCATGGAATCCGCCGTCGCCGCCGAGGGCCTGCTGTCGGCCTCGTGGCTGGTCATCGCACTGCCGCTGCTCGGGGCCGCGGTCCTCCTCCTGGGCGGGCGCCGCACCGACCGCTGGGGCCACCTGCTGGGGACGGCGACCGTCCTGGCCGCGTTCGTGGTCGCGCTGCTGGCCACCGTGCAGCTGGCCGGCCTGGAGGAGCGGGCGGTCGACGTCGACCTGTTCACCTTCCTGTCGGTGGGCTCGCTCGACGTGCAGGCCGGGCTGCTGGTCGACCCGCTGTCGGCCACCTTCATGCTGCTGATCACCGGCGTGGGCGGGCTCATCCACGTCTACTCGGTCGGCTACATGGCGCACGACCCGCGGCGGCGCCGGTTCTTCGCCTACCTGAACCTGTTCGTCGCGGCGATGCTGCTGCTGGTCCTCGGCGACAACTACGTGGCCCTCTACGTCGGGTGGGAGGGCGTCGGCCTGGCCTCCTACCTGCTCATCGCCTTCTGGCACGAGCGCCCCGCCGCGGCCACCGCCGCGAAGAAGGCCTTCGTCATGAACCGGGTCGGCGACGTCGGCCTGGCGCTGGCGATCTTCGTGATGTTCGCCCAGCTCGGGACGGTCTCCTACGAGGGCGTCTTCGGCGGGGTCGGCGCCCTGGCCGGCGGCACGGTGACGGCGCTCGGCCTGCTCCTGCTGCTCGGCGCGTGCGGCAAGTCCGGCCAGTTCCCGCTGCAGGCGTGGCTGCCCGACGCCATGGAGGGCCCGACGCCGGTCTCGGCACTCATCCACGCCGCGACGATGGTCACCGCCGGCGTCTACCTCATCGCCCGCTCCGCGCCGATCTACGACCTGACGCCGACCGCCCGCGCCGTCGTCCTCGCCGTCGGCGCGGTCACGCTGCTCTACGGCGCGGTCGTGGGCTGCGCGTACGACGACATCAAGAAGGTGCTCGCGTACTCCACGGTCAGCCAGATCGGCTACATGTTCCTCGCCGTGGGCCTGGGCCCGGTCGGCTACGCCGCGGCGATCGCCCACCTGCTCACCCACGGCTTCTTCAAGGCCGGGCTGTTCCTGGGTGCCGGGTCGGTCATGCACGCGATGGGCGACCAGGTGGACATGCGCCGCTTCGGTGGGCTGGCGCGGAAGCTGCCGGTCACCTTCGTCACCTTCGGCCTGGGCTACCTCGCGCTGATCGGGTTCCCGTTCCTGTCCGGCTACTGGACCAAGGACGCGATCATCGAGGCGGCGCTGGACCGCGGCGACGGGTGGGGCTGGCTGCTCGGCGCGGTCGCCGTCGTCGGCGCCGGGCTGACCGCCTTCTACATGACCCGGCTGGTGCTGATGACGTTCCTCGGCCGGCCGCGGTGGACCGAGGGCCGGCACCCGCACGAGGCGCCGACGGTGATGACCGCGCCGATGGTGGTGCTCGCCGTCGGCTCGGTGGCCGCCGGGTTCCTGCTGGTGCAGGTGTTCCCGCTCGACGAGTGGCTCGCCCCGGTGTTCGGCGAGCCCGAGGAGGCCGCGCACGTGGTCGCCCCGGCCGTCGTCGGCATCGTGGTGACCGCGGTGATGCTGGTCGGCGTCCTGGCGGCGTGGCTGTTCGTCGGCCGCCGCGAGGTCCCCGAGGTCGCCCCGGCCCGCGTCTCGCCGGTGGTGCGCGCGGCGCGGAGGAGCCTCTACGCCGACACGGTCAACGAGTCGCTGTTCATGCGGCCGGGCCAGTGGCTCACCCGGGCGCTGGTGTGGGTGGACAACCGCGGCGTCGACGGCGCGGTCAACGGCCTGGCCGCCACGCTCGGCGGCTCGTCGTCGCGGCTGGGCCGGGCGCAGACCGGGTTCGTCCGGTCCTACGCGCTCGGGATGCTCGGCGGCGCGGTCCTGGTGGCCGGGGCGCTGCTGGCGGTGACGGCCGGGTGAGCGAGCCGGGCTCTCAGGAGAGGACGACGACAGAGTGAGCGACTCCCTGCTCCTGGTCGCGATGCTGGTGGTGCCCGCGGTGGGCGCCGCCGTCGTCGCGGCGCTGCCCCGCGCGAACACGGCGCTGGCCCGGCAGCTCGCCCTCGGCGTCAGCCTGGTCGTGCTGGTGCTCGCGGTGCTGGCCACGGTCGCGTTCGACCCCGACGGCGACCGGTTCCAGCTGACGACGTCGGTGCCGTGGATCGAGGGCTTCGGCGTCGACTTCGCCCTCGGCGTCGACGGCATCGCCCTGGTCATGCTGCTGCTGGTCGGTGTGCTGGTGCCGGTGGTCGTGCTCGCCTCCTGGCGCGACGAGCCCACCGGCCGCCGCTCGATGCGGACGTTCTTCGCCTGGCTGCTGCTGCTCGAGGCGTGCATGGTCGGCGTCTTCGCCGCCACCGACGTCTTCCTCTTCTACGTCTTCTTCGAGGCGATGCTCGTCCCGATGTACTTCCTCGTGGGCAGCTTCGGCGGCCCGCGCCGGCAGTACGCGGCGGTCAAGTTCTTCCTGTACAGCCTGGTCGGCGGGCTGGTCATGCTCGCCGCGGTCATCGGCCTGTACGTCGTCAGCGAGGCGGCGGGCGACGGGACGTTCGCCTTCGAGTCGCTGCGGCAGCTCGACATCGACCCGGCCGCGCAGCGGCTGCTGTTCCTCGGCTTCTTCGTCGCCTTCGCGATCAAGGCGCCGCTGGTGCCGCTGCACACCTGGCTCCCCGACGCCGGTGCCGAGGCCCCGATCGGCGGCGCGGTGCTGCTCGTCGGCGTCCTCGACAAGGTCGGCACGTTCGGGTTCCTGCGCTACTGCCTGCCGCTGTTCCCCGACGCCTCCCGGGAGTTCGCCCCGCTGGTGCTCGTCCTCGCCGTCGCCGGCGTCCTCTACGCCGCGCTGCTGGCGATGGGGCAGAGCGACATGAAGCGGCTGGTGTCCTACACCTCGATCGCGCACTTCGGCTTCATCGCCCTCGGCGTCTTCGCCTTCACCACCGAGGCCGGCACCGGCGCGGTGCTGTACATGGTCAACCACGGCATCGCGACCGGCCTGCTGTTCCTCGTCGTCGGGATGCTCATCGCCCGCGGCGGCTCCCGGCTGGTCGGCGACTACGGCGGCGTGGCCACGCGGGCGCCGAAGCTGGCCGGGGTGTTCCTGGTCGCGGGGCTCGCGTCGCTGGCGCTGCCGGGCACCAACAGCTTCGTCAGCGAGTTCCTCGTGCTGATCGGCTCGTTCCCGACCCGGCCGGTGTTCACGGTCCTGGCCACCGTCGGGATCATCCTGGCCGCGCTCTACGTCCTGCTGCTCTACCAACGGACCATGCACGGCCCGCCGCGCGGCGTGCTCTTCCCGGCCGACGACGAGCCGGCCCCGGCCCCCGCGGGCGGCGCGCACGGTGTGACGGCGACCCTGACCGCCCCGGCCCCCGCGGCCCGGGCGACGGCGCGGCTGCGCGACCTGACCCGCCGCGAGACGGTCGTCGTCGCCCCGCTGGTGGCCCTGGTCATCGTGCTGGGCGTCTACCCGCAGCCGCTGATCCGGCTGATCGAGCCCGCCGTCGCCGCCACCATGAGCGACGTCGGCGCCGACCCGGCCGGCGTCGACGCTCCGACCGAGGGGACCGACTGATGACCATCGAGGCCCCCGACCTCTCCTTCGCCGCGCTCGCGCCGCTGCTGTTCGTCCTCGGCGCCGCGTGCGTCGGCGTGCTCGTCGAGGCGTTCGGCCCGCGCGACACCCGCCACCCGGTGCAGGTCGCCGTCGCGCTGGTCGGCACCCTCGGCGGGCTGGTCAGCACCCTGCTGCTCGCGGGCACCCGCGAGGTGACCGCCGGGGGAGCGCTCGCGATCGACGGCGCCGGGCTGTTCCTGCAGGCCACCATCGCCGGGCTCGGCGCGCTGTCGCTCCTGCTGTTCGCCGAGCGCAACCTCGACCCGGCCCGTTCGGCGTTCGTCGTCTCCGCCGCGGTGCCCGCGGGCAGCGTCCGCGACCGCGAGCTGCTCACCGTGCAGCGCGTGCAGACCGAGGTCTACCCGCTGGCCACCTTCGCCATCGGCGGCATGATGCTGTTCGTCACGGCGAACGACCTGCTGCTGATGTTCGTCGCGCTCGAGGTGCTCAGCCTGCCGCTGTACCTGATCAGCGGCCTCGCCCGCCGGCGCCGGCTGCTGTCGCAGGAGGCGGCGGTCAAGTACTTCCTGCTGGGCGCCTTCGCCTCGGCGTTCTTCCTCTACGGCCTGGCGCTGGTCTACGGCGCCACCGGCAGCGTCCGGCTCTCCGCGGTCCGCGAGGCGGTCGCGGCCGGCGGGGGCGGCACGCTCGCCGTCCTCGGCCTGGCGCTGCTGATCGTCGGGCTGCTGTTCAAGGCCAGCGTGGCGCCGTTCCACACCTGGACGCCGGACGTGTACCAGGGCGCGCCCACCCCGGTCACCGCGTTCATGGCCGCCTGCACCAAGGTCGCCGCCTTCGGCGCGATCCTGCGGCTGCTGTACGTCGCGTTCGGCACCGAGGAGTGGACCTGGCGGCCGCTGGTCTACGCCGTCGCGATCGTGTCCATGGTCGTCGGCGCGGTCCTCGGGCTCACCCAGACCGACCTCAAGCGGATGCTCGCCTACTCGTCGGTCGCGCACGCCGGGTTCCTGCTCACCGGCGTCCTCGGCTACCCGGGGACGGGCCTGTCGGCCGTGATGTTCTACCTGCTGGTCTACGGCCTCACCACGCTCGGCGCGTTCGCCGTGCTCACCCTGGTGCGCAGCGGCGACGGCGAGGCCACGCACCTGTCGCAGTGGGCGGGCCTCGCGCAGCGCTCGCCGGTCACCGCCGCGGTCATGAGCCTGTTCCTGCTCGCGCTCGCCGGCATCCCGCTCACCAGCGGCTTCACCGGCAAGTTCGCCGTCTTCCGGGCGGCGATCGAGGACGGCGCCTGGCCGCTGGCGCTGGTCGCGCTGCTGGCGAGCGCGGTGGCGGCGTTCTTCTACCTGCGGGTCATCGTGCTCATGTACTTCTCCGAGCCGGCCGCCGACGGTCCCACGGTCGGCGTCCCCGGGCTGCCCACCACCGTCGTCCTCGCGGTGACCGCCGCGGCCACCCTGGTCCTGGGGATCGTCCCCGGGGCGGTGCTCGGTCTCGCCGATCGGGCGGCTATCTTCGTCGGTTGATGACCGGACCCCGTGCCGCCGTCGACGGGATCGCCCCGGCCGAGGTCTGGCACCGCATCTCGACCCCCGCCTCGACCATGGGCCCCTGGCTCCCGGGCGGGGCCCTCGGCGACTCGCTGGCGGAGGGGCTGGCCAACGTGGAGGCGGCGCTGGCCACCGCGGTGGCCAGCGAGCACCCGTTCGTCTCCGAGGCCGCGGGCCACCTCATGGCCGCGGGCGGCAAGCGCTTCCGCCCGATGCTCGCGCTGCTGGCCGCCCACCTGGGCGACGCGCACGCGCCGGACGTCGTACGGGCCGCCGTCGTCTGCGAGCTCACCCACCTGGCCACGCTGTACCACGACGACGTCATGGACGAGGCCGCCGTCCGCCGCGGGGCGCCCAGCGCCAACAGCCGGTGGACCAACAGCGTCGCGATCCTCACCGGCGACTTCCTGTTCGCCCGCGCCTCGGACCTGCTCGCCGACCTCGGCCCCGAGGCGGTCCGCATCCAGGCGCGCACGTTCGAGCGGCTGGTCACCGGCCAGATCCGGGAGACCGTCGGCGCCCGCCCCGGCGAGGACCGCGTGCAGCACTACCTCGAGGTGCTGGCCGACAAGACCGGCTCCCTGGTCGCCACCTCGGCCCGCTTCGGCGCCCGCTTCGCCGGCGTCGACGCCGACCTGGTGGGCGCGCTGACCCGCTTCGGCGAGGAGGTCGGCGTCGCGTTCCAGATCTCCGACGACCTGCTCGACATCGTCAGCCAGGACGGCGCGTCGGGGAAGGCGCCCGGCACCGACCTGCGGGAGGGCGTCGCCACGCTGCCCGCGCTGATCGCGCTGGCCGGGGACGACCCCGCCGACGCGCGGCTGCGCGAGCTGGTCTCCCGCCCGCTGTCCGACGACGCCGAGCACGCCGAGGCACTGGCGCTGCTTCGGGGGTCCGCGGCGCTCGACCGCGCCGGCGCGGTGCTGCGGGACTACGCCGACCGCGCCCGGTCCTCGCTGTCCGCCGTCCCGGCCGGTGAGGTGCGGGACGCGCTGTCGGCGCTGTGCGACTACGTGGTCACCCGCACCAGCTGACGGAGGACCCCCGTGCCCCCCACCGCCCGCACGGTCGCGGCGGGCCGCTGCGCGAGGGCCACGGTCCTGGCCGCCGTCCTGGTGCTGACCGGCTGCTCGGGGGCCGGGGGAGCCGACGGGGCCGACGGGGCCGACGCGACCGGCGACCTGCCCGGTGCGCAGGAGGACGAGGCGGCCACCGCGGCCCCTGACGGCGGGGTGACCGCGCCGGGCGGCCTGCCCGAGCTGCGGGTCGAGACCGTCCTCGACGGGCTCGACCACCCGTGGGACGTCGCCCAGGCGCCCGACGGCACCCTGCTGGTCGACGAGCGCGGCGGCGGCCTCACCGCGGTGCTGCCCGACGGCACCGCCCGGGCGCTCGAGGCCGACTTCTCCGACCTCTTCGCCGACGGCGAGACCGGCCTCATGGGACTGACCCTCGACCCGGCCTTCGCCGGCAACCGCCGGCTCTACACCTGCCAGGGTGTGCAGGAGGACGGCGGCGCGGAGATCCAGGTGATCGCCTGGACCGTCGACGCCGGCTGGACCCGCGCCACCCGCGTCGCCGACCCGCTGGTCGACGACATCCCGGTCAACGAGCGCACCGGACGGCACGGCGGCTGCCGAGTCCGCTTCGCGCCCGACGGCGCGCTGCTCGTGGGCACCGGCGACAACGCCGTCGGCAGCAACCCCCAGGACCGCTCGACGCTCGCCGGCAAGGTGCTGCGGGTCGACCCCGCCACCGGCGGGCCCGCGCCGGGCAACCCGTTCGCCGACGACCCGGACCCGGTCACCCGGTTGCTGCTGAGCTACGGGCACCGCAACGTGCAGGGCATCGCCGTCCAGCCGGGGACCGGGGAGGTCTACACCGTCGAGCAGGGGCCCGACCGCGACGACGAGGTGAACCGGTCGGTGCCCGGCGGCAACTACGGCTGGGACCCCGACGGCGCCGACGGCTCCTACGACGAGAGCGTCCCGATGACCGATCCCGGGCTGCCCGGCGCCGTCCCGGCGGTCTGGTCGTCCGGGGACCCGACGATCGCCACCAGCGGCGCCGACTTCCTCAGCGGGATCCAGTGGGGCGGCTACGACGGGCTGCTGCTCGTGGGGGTGCAGAAGGACACCGGCGTGCTCGCGCTGCGGATCGACGACCAGGGACGGCTGACCGAGCAGTTCCGGATGCCGGGACTCGAGGACCGCTTCGGCCGCATCCGGACGCCCCGGCTCGGCGTCGACGGCGCGCTGTACGTCACCACCGACAACGGCGGCGGCGAGGACGTCCTCCTGCGTGTGACACCCGCGTAGCGGGAACGGCTCAGCGCCGCGATCGGCCCCGGTGCAGGGGCCCGCGCCGAGCGTGCGGGGCGTGGGGACACCGAGGTCCTCCCGGGCACCTGACCGCGGTGTCGGCCGGCGGGCCGCCGGTGTCACGGCGTCAGACCCGCCGGCCGAGGACGCGCTCGGGTACCGGCGTCCCGTCGGGCAGCAGCGGGCAGGGCTCGGGCTCCCCGACGACGGTGCGCAGCGGCAGCACGCCGGCCCACACCGGCAGACCCAGGTCCTCCTCGTCGTCGACCGGCGGCCCGGTGCGGACCTTGACGCTGGCCTCGGTCAGGTCCAGCGCGAGCACCGCCGTCGCCGCGGCCTCCTTCCGGGACGGCTGCCGGGTGGCCGTCCACGACCCGGGCGCCAGGTGCTCGGTCAGCACCGCGAAGGCGCGCAGCCGCTCCTCGGGGTCGGTGACCGGCCGGGCGGTCCCGTGCACGACGGCGCAGCGGTAGTTCATCGAGTGGTGCATGGCCGAGCGTGCGTACACGATCCCGTCGAGGTGGGTGACCGTGAAGCAGGCCGGCGCCCCCGCCGCGGCCGCCCGCAGCGTCGCCGCTCCCGTGGACCCGTGCAGGTACAGCGTGTCGCCGTCGCGCCCGTAGCCGGTCGGCAGCACGACCGGGGCGTCGCCGAGGACGACGCCGAGGTGCCCGACCAGGCCGGCGTCGAGGACGGCGTAGAGGTCGGCGCGGTCGGTACGGGCGCGGTCGGACAGCCGCCGGAGGGTGCTGCGCGGGGTCGGGGACAGGGGCGTCGAAGTGGTCACGGCTCCAGCCTGCGTGGCGGAGTGGCCTGCCGGAAGGGCCAGTACGCTGCCGGTCGACCAGGCCAATCGGAGCGGAGGTCACCCGTGGACGTGCCCCCGGTCGTCCTCGACCGCAGCGCCGGCCGCCCGCTCGCGGTGCAGCTCGCCGACGCCCTGCGCACCGCGGCCGCCGGCGGCGTGCTGCGCCCCGGCGACCGGCTGCCGTCCACCCGCGAGCTGGCCGCGGCGCTGCGGGTCAGCCGCACCGTGACCGCCGCCGCCTACGACCAGCTCGTCGCCGAGGGCTGGGCCGCCGGGCGGCAGGGCGCGGGGACCTTCGTCGTCGGCGCCGCCCCCGCCGGACGGCCGGCGCCGCCGCCCCGGCCCGGCCCGGCCCACACGCCCCCCGCGACGGTCGACCTCCGGGCCGGGTCGCCGTGCCTGGAGGTGCTCGACCGCGCCGCCTGGCGCCGGGCCTGGCGGGCCGCCGGGGACGAGCCCCCCGACGCCGCGCCCGAGCCCGCGGCCGATCCCTCCTTCCAGGCCGCGGTCACCGGGCACCTGCTGCGGCACCGCGGCCTGCCGGTGGACCCCACCGACGTGCTCGCCACCGCGGGGACCTCCGCCGCCGTCACCGAGGTCGCCCGGCTGCTGCCGCCGGGCAGCCGGGTCGGCGTGGAGGACCCCGGCTACCAGCGGGCGGCCGGGGCGCTGCGCGCCGCCGGCGTCGAGGTGGTGCCCTGCCCGGTCGACGGCGACGGCCTGGTCGTCGACGCCGTCCCGGACGGGCTGGCCGCGGTCTACTGCACGCCGGCCCACCAGTGGCCCCTGGGCCGGCGGATGTCGGCGGGCCGCCGCGTGGCGCTGGTCGCCCGCGCGCGGGCCGAGGGCTGGTGGGTGCTCGAGGACGACTACGACGGCGAGCTGCGCTACGACGTCGCCCCGCTGCCGCTGCTGGCCGCCCTGGCCCCCGACGTCGTGGTGCACCTCGGCACCAGCAGCAAGATCGTCAGCCCGACCCTGGGCACCGGCTGGCTGGTGGCGCCGCCGGCCCTGCGGGCGGGGCTCGTGGCCGCCCGGACGGCGACCGGCACCCGGCCCGCCCGCGCCGGCCAGCGGGTGCTCGCGGCGCTGGCGTCCTCGGGCGACCTGGCCCGGCACCTGCGGCGGCTGCGCCGGGAGCTGTCCGAGCGGCGGGCCCTCGTGCTGCGGGAGCTGGCCGCCGGAGGCGTGGCCGTCACCGGGGACCCGGCGGGCGCGCACGTGTTCGTCCCGCTCCCGGATCGTGCGGCCGAGGAGGCGGTGGTCGCCGCCGCGGCCGTCCGCGGGCTCGCCGTCGACGGGCTGGCCCGGCACCTGACCGGACCGGGGCCGCACGGCCCGGCCGCCGGCCTGGTCCTGGGCTTCGCCGCCCCGTCCCGCGCCGGGCTCATCCGGGCGCTCCCCGCGCTGGCCGAGGTCGTCGGAGGACGCGACCGGCCCGCCCTCCGCGAGGAGGACGGGCCGGTCGGGAGCTGACGGCTACGCGGACACGGTCCAGGTGTCGTTGCCGGCCAGCAGCGCGTCGAGGTCGCCGCCGCCACCGGTGCGGGCCTCCTCGAGCTGGTCGAGCATCATCCGGTCGTAGGTGGGCTTGCGCACCGACCGGAAGACGCCCATCGGCGTGTACCGCAGGTCCTGGCTGGACAGCCGCGACAGCGCGAACGCGTAGGAGGGGTCCTGGCGGGTCGCGTCGTGGACGACGATCTCGCTCGCGTCGACCTGGTTGGTCTCGGCGATCCGCAGGCCCCCGAACTCGTCGCGGACCACGCACGAGGCGCCGTCCGGGCCGAACACCAGCGGCTCGCCGTGGACCAGCGGGATCGTCCACATCGGGCCGGTGGCCGGGTCCTTGAGCAGGTCGAAGGCGCCGTCGTTGAAGATGTTGCAGTTCTGGTAGATCTCCACCAGCGCGGTGCCCTCGTGCTCGGCCGCCTGCCGCAGCACCTCGGTGAGGCCCTTGCGGTCGGAGTCCATCGCCCGCCCGACGAACGTGGCGTCGGCGCCGATGGCCAGCGAGACCGGGTTGAACGGGTGGTCCAGCGAGCCCATCGGGGTGGACTTGGTGACCTTGCCGACCTCGGACGTGGGGGAGTACTGACCCTTGGTCAGCCCGTAGATCCGGTTGTTGAACAGCAGGATCGTCATGTTCACGTTGCGGCGCAGCGCGTGGATCAGGTGGTTGCCGCCGATCGACAGCGCGTCGCCGTCACCGGTCACGACCCACACCGACAGGTCCGGCCGCGAGGCGGCCAGGCCGGTGGCGATGGCCGGGGCGCGGCCGTGGATCGAGTGCATCCCGTAGGTGTTCATGTAGTACGGGAACCGCGACGAGCAGCCGATGCCCGAGACGATGACCATGTCCTCGCGGGCGATGCCGAGCGAGGGCAGGAAGCTCTGGACCGCGTTGAGGATGACGTAGTCACCGCACCCCGGGCACCAGCGCACCTCCTGGTCGGTCTTCATGTCCCTGGCCTTGAGGGCGGTCTGCTTCTCGCCCTGGGTGGTCACGGAGTCGGCGATCGCCTGCTGGATGCGCGCGTCGATCGGGGTGCCCGGCATGCCGAGGTCGTGGACGTGCGGGGAGGTGGTCACTGCTGGCCTCCGGTGCTGGCCGTCGGAGTGGTGGAGTCGATGACGTCCTGGACGACCCCGGCCAGCTCGGCGGCCCGGAAGGGCAGCCCGCGCACCTGGGTGTGGCTCTGGACGTCGACGAGGTACTTCGCGCGGAGCAGCAGTGCGAGCTGCCCCATGTTCATCTCGGGGCAGACGACCCGGTCGTACCGGCTCAGCACCTCGCCGAGGTCGGCCGGCATCGGGCTGACGTGCCGCAGGTGGATCTGGGCGACCTTGCGGCCCGAGCGCCGGATCCGCCGGCAGGCGGCGCCGATCGGTCCGTAGGTGGAGCCCCAGCCGATGACGGCGACCCGCGCGTCGCCGTCGGGGTCGTCGACGTCGGTGGGCGGGATGTCGGCGGCGATGCCGTCGACCTTGGCCTGCCGCAGCCGGGTCATGAGGTCGTGGTTGGCCGGGTCGTAGGAGATGTTGCCGGTCCTGTCGGCCTTCTCCAGCCCGCCGATGCGGTGCTGCATGCCCGCGGTGCCCGGGATCGCCCACGGCCGGGCCAGGGTCTCGGGGTCGCGCAGGTAGGGCAGGAACTCCGGCGTCCCGTCGGCGGTGGCGCCGTTGGGCTCGGTGGCGAACTCCACCCGCAGGTCGGGCAGCTCGTCGGCCGCCGGGATCGCCCACGGCTCGGCGCCGTTGGCCAGGTAGCCGTCGGACAGCAGCATGACCGGCGTCCGGTACTTCAGCGCGATCCGCGACGCCTCGAGCGCGGCGTCGAAGCAGTCGGCCGGGGAGCGCGGCGCGATCACCGGCAGCGGCGCCTCGCCGTTGCGGCCGAACATCGCCTGCAGCAGGTCCGACTGCTCGGTCTTGGTGGGCAGGCCGGTCGAGGGCCCGCCGCGCTGCACGTCCACGATCACCAGCGGCAGCTCGGTCATGACGGCCAGGCCGATGGTCTCGGACTTCAGCGAGACGCCGGGGCCCGACGTCGTCGTGATGCCCAGCGCGCCACCGAACGAGGCGCCCAGCGCCGCGCCGATGCCGGCGATCTCGTCCTCGGCCTGGAAGGTGCGCACGCCGAACGCCTTGTGCCGGGACAGCTCGTGGAGGATGTCCGACGCCGGGGTGATCGGGTAGGCGCCGAGGAACACCGGCAGGCCCGACCGCTGGCCGGCGGCGACCAGCCCGAGGGCCAGCGCCTGGTTGCCGGAGATGTTGCGGTAGCGGCCCGGCGCCATGGGGGCCGGCTTGATCTCGTAGGAGACGGCGAAGGCCTCGGTCGTCTCGCCGTAGTTGTAGCCGGCGCGGAAGGCCGCGATGTTCGCCGCGGCGATCTCCGGCTTGCGGCGGAACTGCCGCTCGAGGAAGCGCACCGTGCCCTCGGTGGGCCGGTGGTACATCCAGCTCAGCAGGCCGAGGGTGAACATGTTCTTGCTCCGCTCGGCCTCCTTCTTGCCGAGCCCGGAGTCCTTGAGCGCCTCGAGGGTCATCGAGGTCAGCGGCACGGCGACGACCTGCCAGCCGTCGAGCGAGCCGTCCTCGAGGGGGTTGGTCGCGTAGCCGACCTTCGCCAGGTTGCGCGGGGTGAACTCGTCGCTGTCGGCGATCACCAGGCCGCCGCCGGGCAGGTCGGAGAGGTTGGCCTTGAGCGCCGCGGGGTTCATGGCGACCAGCACGTCCGGGGCGTCGCCCGGCGTCATGATGTCGTGGTCGGCGAAGTGCAGCTGGAAGGAGCTGACGCCGGGCAGGGTCCCCGTCGGCGCGCGGATCTCGGCGGGGAAGTTGGGCAGCGTCGACAGGTCGTTGCCGAAGGACGCCGTCTCGCTGGTGAACCGGTTGCCGGTCAGCTGCATGCCGTCGCCGGAGTCCCCGGCCAGCCGGATGACGACGCGGTCGAGTTCGACGACGCTCTTGACGAGCCCGCCGGGGGCCGAGCTGCCGGGCGTGAGGGGCGATCCGGTGACGGTCATCAGGGTTACCTCCGACGGCTCAGGTTACGGGCCGGGTTCACGCGCCGGTCCTGTGAAGCGGCTCACGGGACCCGCCGTCGCGGGCGGCGCTCTCGACACCAACCCTCCCCGACGGACGGGTGTTCCGCTCCACTCCCGTCCGTGACGGGGGTCGCAGCCCGGGGCCGGGAACGGCGGTCGCGGCCGTTCCGTTCACCGGGGCGTGCGGCGATGGGACAACGGGGTGCGGACCGCGCTCCTCCTGGGCCTGGTGGCCGGTCTCGCCCTCGCCGCCGGGGCGCTGGTGGGCGGGCGGGGCGGTCTGCTCGTGGCGCTCGTCGTCGCGCTCGGGGTGAACGGCTGGGCCTGGTGGTCCTCCGACCGGCTGGCCCTGCGCGCGATGCGGGCCTTCCCGGTCACCGAGACGCAGGCGCCGGGCCTGTACGCGATGGTGCGGGAGCTGGCCACCCAGGCCCGCCAGCCGATGCCGCGCCTCTACGTGAGCCCCACCGACCAGCCCAACGCCTTCGCCACCGGGCGCACGCCGCGGCGGGCCGCCGTCTGCTGCACCCAGGGCATCCTCGAGCTGCTCGACCGCCGGGAGCTGCGGGCGGTGCTCGCCCACGAGCTCTCGCACGTCCGCAACCGCGACGTCCTGGTCGGCTGCGTCGCCGGCGCCCTGGCCAGCGTCGTCACCTACCTGGCGCACCTGGCCACGTTCGCCACGCTGTGCGGCGGCCGCTCCGACGACGACCGCGACGGCGGCGTCCTCGGGACCCTGCTGCTGGTGCTGCTCGGCCCGCTGGCCGCCGGGCTGGTGCGGCTGGCGGTCACCCGCGGCCGCGAGTACGAGGCCGACGCCGACGGCGCCCGCCTCAGCGGTGACCCGCTGGCCCTGGCCAGCGCCCTGCGCCGCATCTCCGCCGGCGCCTCGGCCCGGCCGCTGCCCGCCGACGACCGGCTGGTCGCGCAGAGCCACCTCATGATCGCGGCACCGGTCCGCGCCGCGGGCCTGGCGGCGCTGTTCTCCACCCACCCGCCGATGGCCCAGCGGATCGCCCGGCTGGAGCGGATGGCGGGGGAGTCCGGCCGCGGCTGACCCGGTCTCAGGTCCAGGACGTCGACAGGCGGACGCTGGTGCCGGCGTCGTCGCGGCGGATCGCCACGTGGTCGCACAGCTGGCGGGCCAGCCACAGGCCCATCCCGCCGTGGGACAGGTCCTCCCCGTGCGCGGGCCCGTAGCCGGCGAACGGGTCGTCCAGGCCGCGGCCGGAGTCGCGGACCGTGGCCACCAGCCGCCCGGGCGCCGTCCACAGCCGCAGCCCGGCGGGCGGGGAGCCGTGCCGGACCGCGTTGGAGGTCATCTCGTCGACCGCCATGAGGAAGTCCTCGAGCACGTCGGCCGGCCCGTCGACGGAGTCCAGGTGGGCGCGGACGGCGTGCCGCAGCCCGGCGTAGTCGGTGATGTCGTCGTCGGCCAGCGCCGGGGCCGTGACCTCCAGCGGCTCGTCGGGCACCGGCAGGGCCCGCAGGTAGGCGGCCGGGTCGACGTAGCCGGGGTTGGCCGCCCGGCCGTCGGGGGTGACGACCCCGGGGTGGGTGTGCAGCGCGGAGGTCAGCAGCGGGTCGGGGAGGGCGGAGTTGAACACGCACAGCCCCCACAGCGGGAGCGGGGCGAACGCGTCGTTGATGACCGACTCGTAGGCCTGCCACTCCCGCCAGTCGGCAGGGGTGGCGCCGAAGTCGACCTCGCCCACGCACCGGACCAGCCGGCCGGACGCGGCGTGCTGCTCGGCGAACCGGCGGAAGGCCGTGATCGCCGTGGGGGTGCGGGACCGGTAGAGCCGGTGCCGCTCGACGACGACCACCCGCGGGTCCCGGCCGACGGCCTCCCACAGCGGACCGGCGGTCCCCGGCCCGGTCGCGATCACGGCCGCGTCCCCGGCCTCCAGCCCCTCGAGCAGCCACGGCGCGGCCGCGGCGGCGACGTCGTCGGCCGTGTCGTAGACGAGCGCGTCGTGCCGTGAGCCCGCGGGCGGCAGGGAACCCGCGTCGTGTGCGTCGTGTGCGTCGTGTGCGTCGTGGCCGGCGGCGGCGGAGCCGTCGCGGCGCACTGCACCGTCCCCGGGCTCCCCACCGGTCCGCCGGCTCCCGTGGAGGACCATCGCGTCCACGGTAACCGGCCCCTCCCGGGTGTTCGTGCGCCCACGGACCGCGACCGCCCGATCGGGGCGGTCGCGGTCCGCGGGTCGGCAGGTCAGCGGTAGTTGTCGAACTGGAGGGCGACGTCGAGGTCCTGCGCGCGCAGCAGGCGCTGCACCTCCTGCAGGTCGTCCCGCTTCTTGCCGCTGACGCGGAGCTGGTCGCCCTGGATCTGGGCCTGGACGCCCTTGGGGCCCTCGTCGCGGATGATCTTCGCGATCTTCTTCGCGACGTCGGACTCGATGCCCTGCTTGATCCGCGCCGACAGCTTGTAGGCCTTGCCCGAGGACTGCGGCTCGTCGGCGTCGAGGGCCTTGAGCGAGATGCCGCGCTTGACGAGCTTGTCCCTGAACACGTCGAGGGCGGCGTTGACCCGCTCCTCGGTGTCGGCCTGGAGGAGGACGCCGTTCTCCCCGGCCCAGGCGATGCTCGCGTTGGTCCCGCGGAAGTCGAAGCGCTGGGCGAGCTCCTTGCCCGCCTGGTTGATCGCGTTGTCGATCTCCTGGTGGTCGACCTTGCTCACGACGTCGAAGGACGAGTCGGCCATGTCTGCTCCTCACCCCCGCGCGGAGGACCCGCGACGGGACCTCGTCGGGCCGTCGCCGGCCCGTCTTGTACGCTCTCCCCGTGGGTCCACGGCGGGTTGCCCGAGTGGCCAATGGGAGCGGACTGTAAATCCGTCGGCTTAGCCTACGAAGGTTCGAATCCTTCACCCGCCACCCCTCGCAGAGCGGCCCCCGACCGGCAGGTCGGGGGCCGCTCCGGCGTCCCGGGCCCGCCTCCCCGGCTCAGGGCAGCGTCGGCGCCTGCGCGCCGGCCACCGCGGTGACCTCCAGCGGCCGTCCGCCCAGGAACAGCCAGCCGAAGGCGATCTGCACCGACCGCGTGCAGCGGACCGTGACCTCGGTGCCGTCGGTCTCCGCCGACCAGGCGTCCAGGGCGGTCCCGCCGTCGGCCAGGTGGTCGGCGACGGCGGCCCGCGCCGTCTCGCCGGTCAGGGGCAGCGCCGTGCCCACGCCCGTGGCGTAGACCCGCCCCTCGTCGGTCCGGTTGGCGGCGGCCAGTGCCGCGCCGTCGCACACCGCCTGCACGTCCTGGTGCTCGAGGAAGGCATCGGACGCGGCGACCGCGCCCAGCGCCAAGAAGGCGGCGACCAGCCAGCAGACGAGGACGAACGGCATCGCGGAGCCGCGCTCCGCCTCGCCGCCGACCGGCCTCCCGCCTCCCCGCACGGCGCGCAGCGTAGGTGCGGCACGGCTCCGGCGGACCGCCGTCCACGGACCCGGTCGATCACACGGGCACCACCTGTCACCCGTGCCGGTGACAAGTTGCTGATCAACAACCACTGTCCGTAGTGACACTACGGCCCGTCACCCGTTCGTGATGCTCCGTGCTTGCCTCGCCCGAGTGAGGGCAACGATGGTTCCGGGCGCGGTCCGTACTCGAACGACGCTCTGCCCCCGCGCCTGGGTGACAGCCGCAACTGCCAGCTGTCTTTTCCATGCCTGAGGAGGCGTCATGAACGAGCGTGGTGCGAAGTGGGCTCGCGGGGCCAAGTGGGCGCGGGGCGCCAAGTGGGCCCGGGGTGCGAAGTGGGCTCGCGGAGCCAAGTGGGCCTGATCCGCGGCTGACCCCGTCCCGATCGGGACGGGGTCACGGGTGGGGCGTCCGCCCCTCCCTCCTTGGGGTCGGATCGGTTCTGGGGGGCGGCCTGCGCTGTTAGCCTCGGCGCCGCCTCTTCCCTCCTCACAGATCCGGATGACCTTGGCGAGTCGCGCGCGTGTCACGCCCCGTCGTGTCGGCGCGCTGCTGCCCCTGGGCGTGATCGCCGCCACCGGCGTCGTCCTCGCGACGGTCGCCGGCCTGCTGGTCTTCCCCGCCGCGCCGGCCGAGTTCCGGCTGGCGCCCTTCCTCGTCGTCGTGGCGGCCTTCTTCGCCACCGACATGGTCTCCCTGCACGTGGAGTTCCGGCGCCAGACGGTGGCGTGGTCGGTGAGCGAGCTCGCCCTGACGATCGCGCTCGTCGAGTTCGGCGGCGTCTGGGCAGCGGTGGCCCGGGTGGTCGGGCTCGGCGCGAGCATGGCCTACCAGCGCTACGCCTGGGCGAAGATGGTCTACAACCTCGCGGTCGCCGTCATCGAGGTGGCTGCGGCCGTCACCGTGCTGCAGGTGCTGCCGTTCGGGGCGCTGGAGGACCCGCTCAGCTGGGTGAGCCTCCTGGTCGCCGTCCTGGTCGCCGACCTCGTGGGCGCTCCCCTCGTCGTGGCGGCCATCCGACTCAGCGGTGGCAACCCCACGTGGCGGCTGTGGAAGGAGCTGCTGCTCCCGATCGGGGTCGTCGCTCCCTTCGCCGTCTCCGTCGGGCTGGTGGCCGCCCTCCTCAACGCCCGGACCGGCTGGGCGGCCTTCCTCATCGCCCCCGCGGCGGTGGCGGTCATCCTGCTGTTCCGGCGGTTCGCCCAGGTCTCCCGGGCGGGGCAGGGGCTGGAGCAGATCTACGACTTCGCCCGGCGGATCGAGTCCGTGTCGCCCGACGAGGACGGGCCGCTCGAGATCGCGGTCGCGGTCAAGGAGCTGCTCAACGCGGACAAGGTCGCGCTGTGGCTGCCGCCCTACCTCGACGAGCCGCCGCGGCTGGTCGTGGCCGGCGACGGCGGCGTCACCTGGTACGACGGGCCGGCCGACCCCGAGGACGTCCTGCGCCAGCGGGTGCTGACGCCCGGGTCCACCGAGCCGGTCCTGGTGACCGCCGGCCGCGCGACGCCGGCCGAGTCCGCCGCCCTGACCCGCCGCGGCGCCCAGGAGGTCCTCGGCGCCCCGGTGGCGACCGCGGCCGGCGAGCCCGGCTACCTCGAGGTGTGCGACCGGCGCAGCGACGTCGTGTCCTTCTCCGGCAGCGACCGCTCCGCGCTGGACTCGATGCTGACCCACGTCAACGCGGCCATCCGCCAGCAGCAGCTGCTCACCCAGATCCGCTACGACGCCGACCACGACCGGCTGACCGGGCTGCCGAACCGGCAGCGGCTGGCCGCCGAGATCGACCAGATGCTCGGCGCCGACCCGGTCGCTGCGCGGGCCGGGCTGGTGCTCGCCGCGCTGGACAACCACACCGAGATCGTCGACACCCTCGGCCACGCCGCGGCCGACGAGCTGCTGCTGGTCACCGCCGGCCTGCTGCGCGAGCACGCCCCGCCGGCCGCGCTCGTCGCGCGGATGGAGGGCGAGCAGTTCGCCGTCCTCCTGCCGGGGCTGTCCCTGCCGGCGACCGAGCGGGCCGCCCGGCGGCTGCGCGAGGCCACCTCCACCCGGGCGCGGGTCGCCGGCCTGGACCTGGAGGTCACGCTGACCATCGGCGTGGCGGCCGCGCCGGTCCACGGCACGGACTCCGGCACGCTCATGCAGCGGGCCGACGTCGCGCTGCTGGCGGCCGCCTCCGAGAGCGGCGGCGTCGCCAGCTACCACCAGGTGCTGGACCAGCAGAGCCTGCGCCGCCTGCAGCTGGGCACCGAGCTCGAGCAGGCCATGGCCGACGGGCAGATCAGCGTCGTCTTCCAGCCGATCATCGACGCCCGGACCTCCGACATCGTCTCGGTGGAGACCCTCGTGCGCTGGGCGCACCCGCGGTTCGGCGCGATCCCGCCGGACGACTTCATCCACCTCGCCGAGCAGATCGGCCGCATCGGCCCGCTCACCGACCACGTGCTGGACCTCGCGCTGGCCCGCTGCCGGCGGTGGCTGGACCAGGACATCGCGCTGTCGGTCGCGGTGAACCTCTCCGCGCGCTGCCTGACCGAGCCGGACCTGGTCGAGCGGGTGCAGCGCGCGCTGCGCCGCCACGGCGTCCCGGGGGAGCTGCTCATCCTCGAGCTGACCGAGGGCAGCGTCGTCGACGACTCGGTCCGCTCGGGCACCGTCCTCACCGACCTGCACGCCCTGGGCCTGCGGCTGTCGATGGACGACTTCGGGACCGGCTACTCGTCCCTGTCGCAGCTGCGGCAGCTCCCGATCGACGAGGTGAAGATCGACAAGTCCTTCGTGCTGGGGATGTCCACCAGCCAGGGCGAGTCGTTCATCGCCCGCTCGATCATCGAGCTCGCGCACAACCTCGGCCTGCGCGTGGTGGCCGAGGGCGTCGAGGACGAGCTGACCCGCAAGCTGCTCACCGAGATGGGCTGCGACAAGCTCCAGGGCTTCCTGGTCAGCCGGCCGCTGGCCGACGAGATGCTGGAGAAGTGGCTGCTCGCGCGCACCGGTGTCCGGTCCGCCGCGCCCGGCGCCCAGCACCGCCGGCTGTTCGTCCGCGCCTGACTGTTACAGTCGTCTGGCACACCCCGGAGGGGGTGCGAGACCGCCGGAGACGGTGGGGTAGAGTTCCCTCCGGCTCAGTGAGCACGCCCCTTTAGCTCAGTCGGCAGAGCGTCTCCATGGTAAGGAGAAGGTCTACGGTTCGATTCCGTAAAGGGGCTCCGACCCACCGGTCCTGTCGCGAGACCGGGCCGCGCGGTCTTCCCGGCGGTGTAGCTCAGCCTGGCAGAGCAAGCGGCTCATAATCGCTGTGTCACCGGTTCAAATCCGGTCACCGCTACCCCAGACGGACCCCGTACCCCGGGGTCCGTCGCCGTGTCGGCAGCCGCCGCCACGGTCCCCGGCCTGCGGGCCGGTCCGCACAAGGCGAGGAGTGCCCCGTGGCAGCCACCGACGTCCGTCCGAAGATCACCCTGGCCTGCCAGGAGTGCAAGAGCCGCAACTACATCACCCGCAAGAACCGGCGGAACGACCCCGACCGGCTCGAGCTGAAGAAGTACTGCCCGCGGGACAGGAAGCACACGGTCCACCGCGAGACCCGCTGACGCCGGTCCGCGAGGAGCGAAGGAGGGCGGGAGTGGCGCTGGACGCAGGACTGGTCGGGCGCGGCTACCCGCCCTCCGCCGTCTACGAGGTCGGTCGCGCCAAGATCGCCGAGTTCGCCGCCGCCGTCGGCGCGGCCGACCCGGTGCACACCGACCCCGACGCCGCCCGCGGGCTCGGGCACCCCGACGTCGTCGCGCCGCCCACCTTCGCCATCCTGGTCACCCTGGGCGCCGCCGACGTCGTGCTCGCCGACCCCGACGTGGCCCTCGACTACAGCCGGGTGGTGCACGGCGAGCAGCGCTTCACCCACCACCGGCCGATCCGCGCCGGGGACCGGCTGGTGAGCACCACGACCATCGAGGCCGTGCGCAGCGTGGCCGGCAACGACCTGCTCACCACCCGCGTCGACGTCGCCACCGAGGACGGCGAGGCCGTCTGCACCGCCACCTCGATGCTCGTGGCGCGGGGGACGGCGTGAGCGCCCGGCTGCGGGCCGCCGACGTCGCCGTCGGCACCGAGCTGCCCGAGCAGACGCACCGGGTCACCCGCGCGGACCTCGTCCGCTACGCCGGCGCCTCCGGTGACCTCAACCCGATCCACTGGAGCGACCGGGTCGCCACCGGCGTCGGCCTGCCCGGCGTCATCGCCCACGGGATGCTCACGATGGGCCTGGCCGCCCGCGCGGTGACCGACTGGGCCGGCGACCCCGGCGCCGTCGTCGAGTACCAGGTCCGCTTCGGCCGCCCGGTGGTCGTGCCCGACGACGACACAGGCGCCGAGGTCACCGTCCGCGGGAAGGTGGGCGCCGTCCTCGACGGCGGCCGGGTGCGCGTGGACCTCACGGTCACCAGCGGCGGCGAGAAGGTGCTGTCCCTCGCCCGCGCCACCGTCGCGCTGGCATGACCCCCCGGCGGGCAGTGCCGGCCGCGGCCGCGGCCCTGCTCCTGCTGGCCGGCTGCGGCACCTCCTTCACCGAGACGCTCGCCGCGGAGGACACCCCGTCGGCGGCGCCGTCGTCCCCGGGCCAGGAGGGGGACACCGGTGGCGACGACGCCCCGAGCTGCCCGGCCGAGCGCGCCGGGCCCGACCCGGACCGCCCCGTCGTCGACCTGGAGTTCCGGCTCTCCGACGACGGGCGCACCGTCACCGGCACCGAGAACGTCGTCTTCACCCCGGACCGCGCCACCGACGAGATGGTGTTCCGGCTGGTGCCCAACAGCCCCGGCGCGGCCGAGCTCGGCAACCGGATCACCGTCGACGACGTCCGCGGCGACGACGTCGACCAGGCCGGCTACGAGGACGCCGGCGCCGAGGGTCCGGGCGGGCTCTACGTGCTCCAGCTCGACGGCGAGCTCCCGGCCGGCGAGTCCACCGAGGTGGAGCTGGACTTCACCGTCTCCCTCGGCGGCAGCGGCTTCGAGCGGCTCGGCACGGCCGAGGACGTGTCCTGGTGGGCCAGCGGGTTCCCGCTGCTGGCCTGGGAGCCCGGCGTGGGCTGGGCGCGCGACCCGTTCGTCGGCATCATCGGCGAGACCGCCACCAGCCCGGTCGCCGACACCACGATCAGCGTCTCGGCGCCCGAGGACCTCGTCGTCCTGATGACCGGCGACCAGGACGAGCCCTCCCCGCCCGAGGACGGCCGGCGCACCTGGACCTCGCACGAGCCGGTCGCCCGCGACGTCAGCGTCGCCGCCGGGGAGTTCCGGACCGCCACCCTCACCTCGCCGGGCGGCGTCGAGATCACCACCGGGGTGCTCCCGGACTCGCGGACCGGCCCGGGGGAGCTCGCCGACTGGGCCAGCGAGGACGTGACCGCCCTCGCCGACCGGTTCGGCCCCTTCCCGTACGACACCCTCACCGTGCCGCTGCTGCCGGACCAGGGCGGCGGCATCGAGTACCCGAGCTCGATCCTGCTCGCCGGCGCCAGCCGGGTCGTGCTCCAGCACGAGGTCGCGCACATGTGGTTCTACGGGATGGTCGGCGACTCGCAGTTCCGCGACCCGTGGCTCGACGAGGCCCTCGCCACCTACGCCGAGAGCGACGGCGACGTGTCACGCGAGCGGCTCGACGCGGCCCTGGCCGCCCCGGGCGACGTGGGCGCGGCGATGGACGAGTTCGCCGACAGCGGCAGCTACTTCGACGTCGTCTACGCCAAGGGCGGCGCCGCGCTGCTGGCCGCCCGCCAGGCCGCCGGCGCCGCGGAGTTCGACGCGGCGCTGCACTGCTACGTGCAGCTCAACGCGTGGACGATCGCCACGCCCGCCGACCTGGCGCAGGCGCTGGCCGACCTCCCGGCCGCCACCGAGGTGCTGGTGGCGGCCGGCGCCCTCGACGAGGACGACCTCCCGGAGTAGGTCAGCTCAGCAGGCGCTGCAGCCGGCCGACGCCCTCGGCCAGGTCGTCGTCGCCGAGGGCGTAGGACATCCGCACGTAGCCCGGCGTGCCGAAGGCCTCCCCGGGGACGACGGCGACCTCGGCCTCCTCCAGCACGATCTCGGCGAACTCCGCGCTGCTCGACGCGGTGCGCCCGTTGATCGGCCGGCCGAGCAGGCCCTTCACCGACGGGTACACGTAGAAGGCGCCCTGCGGCTCGGGGCAGGTGATGCCGGGGATCTCCCGCAGCATCGACACGATGGTCTTCCGGCGCCGGTCGAACGCCGTCCGCATCGCGTCCACCGCCGACAGGTCACCGGTCAGCGCGGCCACCGCCGCCGCCTGGGACACGTTGGCGACGTTCGAGGTGGCGTGCGACTGCAGGTTGGTCGCGGCCTTGACGACGTCGGCGGGGCCGACGATCCAGCCGACCCGCCAGCCGGTCATCGCGTAGGTCTTGGCCACCCCGTTGACGACGACGCAGCGGTCGGCGAGCCCGGGGACCACGACCGGCATCGACGGGGCGGTGACCCCGCCGTAGGTCAGGTGCTCGTAGATCTCGTCGGTGAGCACCCACAGCCCGGCCTCCAGGGCCCAGCGGCCGATGGCCTCGACCTGGTCGGGCGGGTAGACCGCGCCGGTCGGGTTGGACGGCGAGACGAACAGCAGCACCTTGGTGCGCTCGGTGCGCGCGGCCTCGAGCTGCTCGACGGAGACGAGGTAGCCGCTGTCCTCGTCGGCGACCACGGGCACCGGCACGCCGCCGGCCAGCCGGATCGCCTCCGGGTAGGTGGTCCAGTACGGCGCGGGCACGAGGACCTCGTCGCCGGGGTCGAGCATCGTGGCGAACGCCTCGTACACGGCCTGCTTGCCGCCGTTGGTCACCAGCACCTGCGCCGGCGTGACGGTCAGGCCCGAGTCGCGCGCCGTCTTGGCGACGATCGCCTCCTTGAGCGCGGGCAGGCCGCCGGCCGGGGTGTAGCGGTGCATCGCCGGCTGGCGGGCCGCGGCGATCGCCGCCTCGACGACGTAGTCCGGCGTCGGGAAGTCCGGCTCACCGGCGCCGAAGCCGATGACCGGCTTGCCCGCCGCCTTGAGCGCCTTGGCCTTCGCGTCCACCGCGAGCGTGGCGGACTCGGCGATGGACCCGATGCGCCGGGAGACGCGGCGCTCGGCGGGGGAGAGGGCGGACTCCGACGGGGAGACGGCGGTCATGGGTCCATCGTGTCAGGCGCCACGCCGCCGGGGCCCGTCAGTTCCCGGTCCTCCGCAGCGCGACGTGCGGGACCGCCGCGGACGGCACCACCCCGGTGACCCCTGCGCGGGAGGTCTCCCGGAGCGCGGTCACGGACCGGTCCCGCGGTCCCGTACACTGGCAACCCTGGGGCGTTCGACCCCGCCACCGGCGTGCCCCGGATCCTCCCGGGACCGGCGCGCCGACGGCGAGGCCCGACCGTCCCGGGGCAGCCCGGGGTCACCGGCCCCGGGCACTAGGGGTGTAGCTCAATTGGCAGAGCAGCGGTCTCCAAAACCGCAGGCTGCAGGTTCAAGTCCTGTCACCCCTGCCCGTGCCGCCGGCCCGTCCCGGCGGGCAGCACGACCCGGCACGACCGCGCACCGGCTCCCCGGACGCGGCCGCCGGCCGGCGAGCACCACACCAGACGGCCCGACAGCAGCGGCCACCAACCACGACGCGAGCGAGGCGCAGTGAGCGAGAAGCCGGGCCGCGGGGAGGACCCCCGCACCGCCTCGGACGCCGAGCTGACCGACGAGCAGCTCGACCGCGAGGCCCCGGGCGTCGAGGACGCCGCCGAGCTGGAGGCCGCCGAGGACGAGGTCGCCGCCGAGGCGGAGTCCGAGGAGGACAAGGTCGTCAGCACGCCGGCCCGCCGCCGCGGCGGCCGGATCACCGCCGGCGAGGACGAGGACGACGAGCCCGCCGCCCCGCGCACCCGCCGCCCCGCCCGCGAGGGGACCGCCGGCAGCCGTCCCGCCGGCCGCGCCACCGAGGGCTCGGGCACCCGGTCCCGGGCCGCCGCGCAGCGGGCGCGGGCCGAGGAGGTCCGGCAGAGGCGCAACCTGCGCCGGTTCCTGCGCGAGGTCGTCGCCGAGCTCCGCAAGGTCATCTGGCCCGGCCGCCGGGAGCTGATCACCTACACGACCGTCGTCATCCTCTTCGTGGCGTTCATGGTGGCGCTCGTCGCGGGCCTCGACGTCCTCTTCGCGCAGGGCGTGCTCGCCGTCTTCGGCTGACCGCCCCCTGCGCCTGACCACACCCGACAAGGAAGAGACCCCGTGACCGACCCCCGCGAGCCCTTCGACACCGACAGCGACGTCGAGGCCATCGACCTCGACGACGAGCGGATGGACGTCCGCGGCAGCGTCGACCTCGAGACCGGCGCGGACCAGGCCGGCTCCGCCGAGGGGTCGGCCGACACGGCCGACCAGGACACCGCCACCGGTGTCGCCGACGTGACCCCCGCGGTCGAGGGCGGCGGCCGCGACAGCCTGGTCGGCGACCCGCTGGCCGCGCCGGCCCCCGACCACGACCCGGTCGTGACCGAGGCCCTGGCCGAGGCGGAGGCCGCGGACGAGGACCCGCGCGAGACGCTCAAGCGGACCCTGCGCACGCAGTTCGGCGACTGGTACGTCATCCACTCCTACGCGGGCTACGAGAACAAGGTGAAGACCAACCTCGAGTCCCGCATCCAGTCGCTGGACATGGAGGACTACATCTTCCAGATCGAGGTGCCCACCGAGGAGGTCACCGAGATCAAGAACGGCAAGCGCACCCAGGTCAACCGGAAGAAGCTGCCCGGCTACCTGCTCGTCCGGATGGACCTCAACGACGAGTCCTGGGGCGCGGTCCGCAACACCCCCGGCGTCACCGGCTTCGTCGGTGCCACCTCGCGGCCCTCGCCGCTGTCGATCGACGAGGTCGTCAACCTGCTGGTGCCCGACGCCCCGCCGCAGGCGGCCAAGGCGACCGAGGCGGCCTCGCCCGCGGCGGCGTCCGCGCCGACCGCCGTCGTCGACTTCGAGATCGGCGAGTCGGTGACCGTCATGGACGGCCCGTTCGCCACCCTCCCGGCGACCATCAATGAGATCAACGCCGAGCAGCAGAAGCTGCAGGTGCTGGTCTCCATCTTCGGCCGGGAGACGCCGGTCGAGCTGTCGTTCACCCAGGTCGCCAAGATCTGAGTGCGCCCGAGCACCACCCCGGCCGTTCGAGCCTGAGTCACACGAGAAGGAAGTCATGCCCCCCAGGAAGCGGTTGACCGCGGTCATCAAGCTCCAGATCAACGCCGGTGCGGCCACCCCCGCGCCGCCCGTGGGTCCGGCGCTCGGCCAGCACGGCGTCAACATCATGGAGTTCTGCAAGGCGTACAACGCCGCCACGGAGTCGCAGCGCGGCAACGTGGTCCCGGTCGAGATCTCGGTGTACGAGGACCGCTCGTTCACCTTCGTCACCAAGACCCCGCCGGCCGCCCGCATGCTGCTCAAGGCCGCGGGTGTCGAGAAGGGGTCGGGCGAGCCGCACAAGACCAAGGTCGCCACGGTCACCCGCGACCAGGTCCGCGAGATCGCGCAGACCAAGATGCCCGACCTCAACGCCAACTCGCTGGACGAGGCCGAGCGGATCATCGCCGGCACCGCCCGGTCGATGGGCATCACCGTCACCGGCTGACGGAAGCCGCCGGGAACCGGCGGCGTTGCACCACCCGGGGCTCGCCCGAGCCCCGTGCACCTGTGGGAGGGCCTGCGCCAGGCCCGCACACCACGCGATCCCCGCACCCGTGGCGGGGGAGAGGAACCACCATGGCGAAGCACGGCAAGAAGTACCTCGAGGCGGCCTCCAAGGTCGACCGCCAGAGCCTGTACAGCCCGCTGCAGGCGGCGGGGCTGGCGAAGGAGACCTCGCCGACCACCTACGACGCCACCGTCGAGGTGGCCATGCGGCTGGGCGTCGACCCGCGCAAGGCCGACCAGATGGTCCGCGGCACGGTCAACCTGCCCCACGGCACCGGCAAGACCGCCCGCGTCATCGTCTTCGCGACCGGTGACAAGGCCGCCGAGGCCGAGGCCGCCGGCGCCGACGTCGTCGGCTCGGACGACCTGATCGCGCGCATCCAGGAGGGCTTCCTGGACTTCGACGCCGCGATCGCCACGCCCGACCAGATGGCCAAGGTCGGCCGGATCGCCCGCATCCTCGGCCCCCGCGGCCTGATGCCGAACCCCAAGACCGGCACCGTGACCCCCGACGTCACCAAGGCCGTCGCGGACATCAAGGGCGGGAAGATCAACTTCCGCGTCGACAAGCAGGCCAACCTGCACCTGGTGATCGGCAAGACCTCCTTCGACGAGACCAAGCTCGTCGAGAACTACGCCGCCGCCCTCGACGAGGTGCTGCGCGCCAAGCCGGCCGCGGCCAAGGGCCGGTACCTGAAGAAGGTCACCATCTCCACCACGATGGGCCCGGGCATCCCGGTCGACCCGAACCGCACCCGCAACCTGACGGTGGACGAGCCCACCGCCTGACGAAGGACCTCGTCCTCCCCACCCTCCGCGAGCTCAGGGTGGGCCCCGGGACGAGGCCGTTCCAGTACGTCACCACGGGGCCCCGCAGCGCACGCGCGCTGCGGGGCCCCCGCGCGTCCGGGGGCCCCCCGGTGAGGACGGCGACAGCGGCGTCCGCGCGGCACCGTGTACGCTGGGCGGCGTTCCCCCCACGACCGCTGGTCGTCGCACGTCCGCGTGCGATCGAAGGTCCCGGATCCCCGGGCGGCCCGCGCAGGAGGACGGTTCGATCGCCGCGGCGCCCCGTGCCCGCGTCCCTCGCCCCGTGCGCCCTGCGCCGGGGCGTTCCTCGTCTCCGGGCCCCGATCGCCCGCTCCCGTGCGGCGCACGGGTGGTCACCCGTCCGACGAGAGGAGGCCCATGCCCACGCAGGCGAAGGCCGCGGTGATCGACGAGATCACCGAGCGGTTCCAGAAGTCCAGCGCGGCCGTGCTCACCGAGTACCGCGGGCTGACCGTGTCGCAGCTGACCCAGCTGCGGCGTTCCCTCGGTGCGGGCAGCAGCTACGCCGTCGTCAAGAACACCCTGACGAAGCGGGCGGCGGACTCGGTCGGCCACACCGACCTGGCCCCGCTGCTCAACGGCCCGACCGCGATCGCGTTCATCGAGGGCGACGTCGTCGAGGCCGCCAAGGCCATCCGCGACTTCGCGCGCGCCAACCCGCTGCTCGTCGTCAAGGGCGGCGTCGTCGAGGGCCGCACCGTCAGCCCCGCCGAGGTCACCGCCCTCGCCGACGTCGAGCCGCGCGAGGTGCTGCTGGCCAAGCTGGCCGGCGCGATGAAGGGCAACCTGACCAAGGCCGCCGGCCTGTTCCAGGCCCCGCTGTCGCAGGTCGCCCGCCTGGCCGCGGCGCTGCAGGAGAAGAAGGAGTCCACCGAGGGCTCCGCCGCTCCCGCCGCCGACACCGCTGCTGCCGACACCACCACCGACTCCGCTGACGCCGCGGACACCGCGGCCAGCACCGACTGACCCCCTAGGAGAGATCATGGCCAAGCTGTCCAGCCAGGAGCTGCTCGACGCGTTCAAGGAGATGACGCTGCTCGAGCTGTCCGACTTCGTGAAGCAGTTCGAGGAGACCTTCGAGGTCACCGCGGCTGCCCCCGTCGCCGTCGCGGCCGCCCCGGCCGCCGGTGGTGCCGGTGACGGCGGTGCCCCCGCCGCCGAGGAGCAGGACGAGTTCGACGTCATCCTCGAGGCCGCCGGTGACAAGAAGATCCAGGTCATCAAGGAGGTGCGCGGCCTGACCTCGCTCGGCCTCAAGGAGGCCAAGGACCTGGTCGACGGCGCGCCGAAGCCGGTCCTGGAGAAGGTCGCCAAGGACGCCGCCGAGAAGGCCAAGGCCGCCCTCGAGGGCGCCGGCGCCACCGTCACCGTCAAGTGACGCCGTCCCCGGCCTGAGCCGGGGACCAGCACCACCCAGCACGCCACAGGGGCCGCTCTCCTCCGGGAGGGCGGCCCCTGTCGCGTCCGCCCCCTCGGTGGGGTGGTGTGACAGCGAGCCGTGTCACGTCGGACGAGTGACGCACGTAACCTCCCCCTCCGGTCCTCGTTACCCGTGAGTACGAGGAGCGGTGTCCCCGGCGCACGGGGACCCGCGCCGGGACGCGGTCCCGGGGCCCCGCCGCGCGCGGACCCCGGATCAGGGCGAGGGAGGTCGACGGTGGGCGTCGCGGTCCAGGTCGAGGGGCTGACCAAGTCCTTCGGCAGCCAGAACATCTGGAGCGACGTCACCCTCACCCTGCCGCCCGGGGAGATCTCCGTGCTGCTGGGCCCCTCGGGCACCGGCAAGTCGGTCTTCCTCAAGTCGCTGGTGGGGCTGCTCAAGCCCGAGCGCGGCTCGATCGTCATCACCGACACCGACATCGTCCGGTGCGGCGAGGCGCGGCTCTACGAGGTCCGCAAGCTGTTCGGCGTCCTGTTCCAGGACGGCGCGCTGTTCGGCTCGATGAACCTCTTCGACAACATCGCCTTCCCGCTGCGCGAGCACACGAGGAAGAGCGAGTCCGAGGTCCGCCGCATCGTCCTCGAGAAGATGGACATGGTCGGCCTGCAGGGCGCCGAGGGGAAGCTGCCCGGCGAGATCTCCGGCGGCATGCGCAAGCGCGCCGGCCTCGCCCGCGCGCTGGTGCTCGACCCCGAGATCATCCTGTTCGACGAGCCGGACTCCGGCCTGGACCCGGTCCGCGTCGCCTACCTCAACCAGCTGATCGTCGACCTCAACGCGCAGATCGACGCCACCTTCCTCATCGTCACGCACGACATCGGCACCGCCCGCACCGTGCCCGACAACCTCGGCCTGCTCTACCGCAAGCACCTGGCCATGTTCGGCCCGCGCGAGCAGCTGCTCACCTCGCAGGAGCCGGTCGTCCAGCAGTTCCTCAACGGCCGCCGCGAGGGCCCGATCGGCATGAGCGAGGAGAAGGACGTCGCGCAGGTCGAGGCAGAGATGGCCGCCCTGCAGGCCCGCGGCGGCGACCGGCACAACGGCGTCGGGCCCAAGGGCGCCGTCGGCGGCGACGCCGTCCCGCCGCAGCTCGACCCGTCCCCGGGCCTGCCCGAGCGGCGCGCCCAGCGCCGCCGGCAGGAGCGCGTGGCCCGCATGCTGCACGAGTTCGACCCGGCCACCGCCACGGCGATCCGCGACTCCCTGCCCGAGGACCTGCTCGCCCAGGTCGACGCCGGCGTGTTCGCGCCGACGACGGACGCCGCCGGCCGGCACCGGGACACCACGCAGGCGGTCGGCGCGACGGCGGCCGGCGGCTCCCTGCCCGGCCCGCGGAGCGGCCGGTGACGGCCACCGGGAAGCCGGAGGCGCCGGGCCTGCTCGACGGGAAGCTCTCCCCGGCCCGGCCGCTGCGCGCCAGCGGCACGTTGTTCGCCTTCGCGCTCGACACCTTCCGGGCGCTGCCCAGGCGGCCCTTCCAGCTGCGCGAGTTCGTCCAGCAGACCTGGTTCGTCGCCAGCGTGACCATCCTGCCGACGGCGCTGGTCGCGATCCCCTTCGGCGCGGTCATCGCGCTGCAGCTGGGCTCCCTGACCCGCCAGCTCGGCGCCCAGTCGTTCACCGGTTCGGCGTCGGTGCTGGCCGTGCTGCGCGAGGCCAGCCCGATCGTCACCGCGCTGCTCATCGCCGGCGCCGGCGGCTCGGCCATCTGCGCCGACCTCGGCGCCCGCAAGATCCGCGACGAGATCGACGCCATGGAGGTGCTCGGGATCAACCCGATCCAGCGCCTCGTCGTCCCCCGGGTGCTGGCCGCGATGCTCGTCGCCACCCTGCTCAACGGCCTGGTCAGCGTCGTCGGCGTGGCGGGCGGCTACTTCTTCAACGTCGTCCTGCAGGGCGGCACGCCGGGCGCCTACCTGGCGTCCTTCGGCGCGCTCGCGCAGGTCGAGGACTTCTGGTCCGGGGAGATCAAGGCCCTCGTGTTCGGGCTGATCGCGGGGATCGTCGCCTCCTACAAGGGCCTGCGCGCCGGCGGCGGGCCCAAGGGCGTCGGCGACGCGGTGAACCAGTCGGTGGTCATCACCTTCCTGCTGCTGTTCGCCGTGAACTTCGTGATGACGGCGATCTACTTCCAGCTCGTCCCGCCGAAGGGGCAGTGACCCGGTGGCGCTGCTCTCCCCGGTCGACCGGGTCCGCGTCGGCGTGCGCCGGCTGGTCCGCCGCGTCTACGGCCGACCGATGGACACCCTCGAGGACCTCGGCGACCAGCTGTCCTTCTACGGCCGCGCCCTGGGCTGGACGCCGCGCACGCTGCGCCGCTACAAGCGCGAGACGTTCCGGCTGCTGGCCGAGGTCACCTTCGGCACCGGCGCGCTGGCGGTCGTCGGCGGCACCGTCGGCGTCATCGCGTTCCTGTCCTTCTTCACCGGCACCGAGGTCGGCCTGCAGGGCTACGCCGCCCTCGACCAGCTCGGCACCTCGGCGTTCACCGGCTTCCTCTCGGCGTACTTCAACACCCGGGAGATCGCCCCGCTGGTCGCCGGCCTGGCGCTGTCGGCCACCGTCGGCTGCGGCTTCACCGCCCAGATCGGCGCCATGCGGATCAACGAGGAGATCGACGCCCTCGAGGTCATGGGCGTCCCCTCGCTGCCGTTCCTGGTGACCACCCGCATCGTCGCCGGGTTCGTCGCGGTCGTCCCGCTCTACGTCATCGGCCTGCTGAGCAGCTACTTCGCCACCCGGACCATCACCACCGAGGCGTACGGGCAGTCGGCCGGCACCTACGACCACTACTTCAACCTCTTCCTGCCGCCGCAGGACGTGCTGTGGTCGTTCGCCAAGGTGCTCGTCTTCGCCGTCGTGATCATCCTGAGCCACTGCTACTACGGCTACCGGGCCGGCGGCGGCCCGGCCGGCGTCGGCCTCGCCGTGGGCCGGGCGGTGCGTTTCTCGATCGTGGCGGTCATGGTCATCGACCTGTTCCTGTCGCTGGCCATCTGGGGTTCGACGACGACCGTCCGGATCGCGGGGTGAGCGGGAGATGAGCGGGGGCAGGGGCGCGGTGGTGCGCCGTCGGCTGCAGGGCGTGGCGTTCCTCGTCGTCCTGGTGGTGCTGCTCGCCCTGACCGTGGCGCTCTACACCAAGGCCTTCACCGACACCGCCCGCGTGGTGCTGCACGCCGACACCGTGGGCAACCAGCTGCAGGAGGCCTCCGACGTCAAGGTGCGCGGGGTGATCGTCGGCGAGGTGCGCTCGGTCGAGGCCTCCGCCGGGGGCGCGACGATCGAGCTGGCCATCCGGCCCGAGCACCTGGACCGCATCCCCGCCGACGTCACCGCCCGGCTGCTGCCCAAGACGCTGTTCGGCGAGCGCTACGTGTCCCTCGTGGTGCCCGAGCAGCCCTCGGGGGAGCGGCTGGCCGACGGCGACGAGATCGGCCAGGACCGCACCGAGAACGCCGTCGAGCTGCAGCGGGTCATCGACGACCTGCTGCCGCTGCTGCGGGCGGTGCAGCCGCAGGACCTCAGTTCCACGCTCGGCGCCGTCGCCTCGGCGCTGCGAGGGCGCGGTGACCGGCTGGGGGAGAACCTCGCCACCATCGGCGGCTACGTCGGCGAGCTCAACACCGTGCTGCCCGAGCTGCAGGCCGACATCAGCGGGCTGGCCGACGTCGCCGACACCTACGACTCGGCCGCCGACGACCTGCTGGCCGTGCTCGACGACCTGGCGGTGACCTCGCAGACGCTGGTCGACCAGTCCGAGCAGCTGCGGCGCACGTTCACCGTCGTCGGCGGTTCCTCGGCGACCGCGGCCGGCTTCCTGGAGACCAACGAGCAGAGCCTGATCTCGCTGGCCGCCACCTCGCGGCCGGTGCTCGGGCTGTTCGCCGAGTACTCACCGGAGTACCCGTGCCTGCTCGACGGTCTGGCCCGGTTCAAGCCGATGATCACCGAGGCCTTCGGCGGCGACGGCGACCCCGCGCTGAACCTGGACATCACCGTGACGCTGCCGCCGCGCAACCCCTACCAGCCCGGCGACCAGCCGGCGTACCTCGACCGGTCGGGCCCCGACTGCCAGGGCCTGGACGACATCGACGCGATCATCGCGGCCGCCGACCGGGGCGAGTACTACTGCCCGGTGCCGCCGGTGGACGGCGTCGACTCGGTGGACAACCCGTACAGCGGCAACCCGAACTGCCTGGGCGGCCGGGGACCCGAGGACGTCCCCGCCGGCGCCGGGGAGCCCGACGGCAACGTGACCACCGACCTGTCCGCCTTCGGGAACTCGGTGCCGGGCCGGCTGGCCGGGTCGACGGCGGAGCTGGACTTCGTGCGCAGCATCCTCGGCTACCAGACCGGCGTGGAGCCCGGCGAGGTCTCCGACCTGGCCGCCTCGACGATGGCGCCGCTGCTGCGGGGGACCCAGGTGGCGCTGCGATGAGGGGCCTCGCCGCGCCGCTGACCAAGCTGGCCGCGTTCGCCCTGGTGACCGTGCTCGCCAGCTACGTCCTGGTCAGCACCATCACCAACGCCGGCCACGGCGAGCCGCTGGAGTACCGGGCGCAGTTCACCGACGTCGCCGGCCTGGTGGAGGGCGACGAGGTGCGCATCGCCGGCGTCCGGGTGGGCCAGGTGACCGCCATCGGCCTGTCCGGGCAGACCGACCGGCCGGTGGCCGAGGTGACCGTCGCGGTCGACTCCGACGTCCCGCTGCCCACCTCGGTGCTGGCGACCATCCGCTACCGCAACCTCGTCGGCCAGCGGTACGTCGCGCTGACCGAGGGGGAGGGGTCGGCCGGGCGCACCCTCGAGGAGGGCGACACCATCCCGCTGGCCCAGACGGAGCCGGCGCTGGACCTCACCACGCTGTTCGGCGGGTTCCAGCCGCTGTTCCAGGCCCTGTCGCCGCAGGACGTCAACCGGCTGTCCTTCGAGATCGTCCAGGTGTTCCAGGGCGAGGGCGGCACGGTGGAGAGCCTGCTCGGCCACGTCGGCTCGCTCACCTCGTCGCTCGCGGACAAGGACGCCGTCATCGGCAGCGTCATCGACAACCTGACCTCGGTGATGGGCACGGTCGCCGCCCGGGACGAGCAGCTGTCGTCGCTGATCGTCTCGCTGCAGCAGTTCGTCTCCGGGCTGAGCGAGGACCGCGACGCGATCTTCGACTCGCTGCAGACCATCGACGGCCTCGCGGTGAGCACTGCCGGGCTGCTCGAGGACGCCCGGGCGCCGCTGGCGGCGGACGTCGAGGGCCTCGGCGACCTGGCCGGCAACCTCGCCGACACCGGCGACGTCCTGGAGGACTTCCTGCAGCTCGCACCGACCAAGATCGACCTCATCACGCGGACCGCCGTCAACGGCAGCTGGTTCAACTTCTACCTGTGCGGGGCGTCCGGCACGGTCACCCTGCCCGGCGCGAGCGAGCCGAGCACCATCCCCGCGGGCGGGCTGTCCTCCGGCGCGAGGGGGTGCTGATGG
Organism: Geodermatophilus sp. SYSU D00698; assembly: GCF_054050335.1. Classification (NCBI taxonomy): domain Bacteria; kingdom Bacillati; phylum Actinomycetota; class Actinomycetes; order Geodermatophilales; family Geodermatophilaceae; genus Geodermatophilus; species Geodermatophilus sp. SYSU D00698. Next base: position 187,730 of record NZ_JBJGZD010000003.1, on the reverse strand, counting down.
CCCGCCGTCCGGCCAAGCCGTTCCGCGACCGCAACCCGGTCGTCATCGGGGCGGTCAGCCTCTCGCTGATCGCGCTGCTGGTGCTGCTCGCCTTCAACGCCCGGTCGCTGCCGCTCATCGGCGGGGGCACCGTCTACCGCGCCCAGTTCTCCGAGGCCGCGGGCCTCCGGCCCGACGACCCGGTGCGCGTCGCCGGCGTCAAGGTCGGCCAGGTCGAGAGCCTGGCGCTGGAGGACGGCGCGGTCACCGTCGAGTTCCGCGTCCGCGACGCGTTCGTCGGCGACCGGTCCGAGGCGGCCATCAAGATCGAGACGGTGCTCGGCGCGAAGTACCTGGCGCTGGTCCCGCGCGGCGCGACGCCGCTGGACCCCGAGCAGCGCATCCCGCTGCAGCGCACCGCCTCGCCCTACGACGTCGTCGAGGCCTTCGCGGACCTGTCCACGACCGTCGACGACATCGACACCGCCCAGCTGGCGAGCTCCTTCGAGGTGCTGTCGGAGACCTTCGCCGACACCCCCGACGAGGTCCGCACCTCCCTGGACGGGCTGGCCCGGCTCTCGGACACCATCGCCTCGCGGGACGCCCAGCTGCGCGAGCTGCTGTCGGCCACCCGGGACGTGACCCAGGTCCTGGCCGACCGCAACGGCGAGTTCACCCAGCTCGTCCTGGACTCCAACACCCTGCTCACCGAGGTGCAGGAGCGCCGGGCGCTCATCGACTCGATCCTCACCAACACCCAGACGCTGGCCCAGCAGCTGACCGGGCTGGTCGCGGACAACCGCGAGGCCCTCACCCCGGCGCTGCAGCAGCTGGCGGCCGTCACCGACATCCTGTCGCGCAACCGCCAGGCCCTCGGGCAGACCGTCGCCGACCTGGCGCCCTTCGTCCGGGTCTTCACCAACACCCTGGGCAACGGCCGCTGGTTCGACAGCTTCGTGGAGAACCTGCTGCCCGGCACCGTCGGGTCGGTGCTCTGCGGGGGCGCCGGCCAGGTGCCCGGGGGTCTCGTCTCCTGCGAGGAGGGCCGGTGACCGGGTCCCTGCAGCGCGGCGTCGCCCTGGTCGCCGCGCTCGTGCTGGTCGGCGCGGTCGGCTGGACCGTCCTGCGGCCGGCCGGCCAGATCCGGGTCACCGCGTACTTCGGCCAGGCCGTGGGCGTGTACCCGGGCGGCGACGTGCGGGTCCTCGGCATCGACGTCGGCGAGATCACCGACGTCGTCCCGATGGGCGACCGGGTGCGCGTCGACATGCTCGTCGACGACGAGTACGACATCCCGGCCGACGCCGACGCGGTCGTCCTCGCGCCGTCACTGGTCAGCGACCGGTACGTGCAGTTCTCCCCGGTCTACGACGGCGGCCCGACGCTGGAGGACGGCGCCGAGCTGGACCTGTCGCGCACGGCCACGCCGGTCGAGCTGGACGCGGTGTACGGCGCCCTCGACGAGCTCTCGGCCGCCCTCGGCCCGACCGGCGCCAACGCCGACGGCGCGCTGCAGGACCTGCTGGCCACCGGCGCGGACAACCTCGAGGGCAACGGCGACGCGCTCAACCGGACGCTGACCGGGTTCTCGACCGCGGTGCAGACCCTGGCGGAGAACCGCGACGACCTGTTCGGGTCGGTGGAGAACCTGCAGGCGTTCACCTCGGCACTGGCCACGATCGACACCCAGGTCGGCCAGTTCAACGACAACATGGCCGCGGTCGCCGCCCAGCTCGAGGGCGAGCGGGAGGACCTCGCCGCCGCGGTGCAGCTGCTGTCGCAGGCGCTGGGGGAGATCGCCACGTTCGTGCAGACCAACACCGCGCTGCTGACGACGAACGTCGACCGGCTGGCCGACGTCACCCTCACCCTGGTCCAGCAGCGGCAGGCGCTGGCCGAGGTGCTCGACGTCGCCCCCGCCGCGCTGGGCAACGTCGCGCACGCCTACAACCCCGACTACGGCACGCTCGACACCCGCGACAACTCGCTGGGCTCGGCCAACCCGGAGGTCGTGGTCTGCCAGCTGCTGGCCCAGGCCGGCCGGCTGCAGATCGCGGGCGTGGACCCCACCGACCTGACCGCGTTCCTGCAGCTGCCGCCGACCGAGCAGGTCTGCCTGCGGCTGCTCTCGGGCGACCCCGGCAACGACGGGCAGCTCGACGACCTCGACGGCAACGGCGTGCCCGACCTGCAGGAGCTGCTCGGCACCCTGTTCGGCCGCGGCACCACCCCGCAGGCCGGCGGCACCCCGCTGATCGGCCTGCCGCTGGTGCCGGGGGCGCAGCGGTGAGCGCGCTGGGCCGGCGGGCGGTCGCGCTGGGTGCCGGGGTGCTGCTGCTGTCCGGCTGCGGCTTCCGCGGTGCCTACTCCCTCGACCTGCCCGGCGGCGCGGACGTCGGCGACGACCCGTACACGGTGCAGATCCAGTTCCTCGACGTCCTGGACCTCGTCCCGCAGGCCGGCGTCCGCGTCGCCGACGTCCCGGTCGGCCGGGTGCAGGACGTCTCGCTGGGGGAGGACTGGACCGCCCTGGTCACCGTCGAGATCAACGGCGACGTCGACCTGCCGGCCAACGCGGTCGCGATGATCCAGCAGTCCTCGCTGCTGGGGGAGAAGTACGTGGAGCTGGCCGCCCCGGGCACCGAGACGCCCACCGGCGAGCTCGCCGACGGCGCGCTCATCGGCCTGGACCGCACCAACCGCAACGTCGAGGTCGAGGAGCTCCTCGGCGCGCTGTCGCTGGTGCTCAACGGCGGGGGCCTGGCCCAGCTGCAGACGATCAGCCGGGAGCTGGGTGACGCCCTCGAGGGCCGCGAGGACGCCGTCCGCGCCACCCTCACCCAGCTCGACACGTTCATCGCCGGCCTCGACCAGCAGCGCGACGAGATCGGCCGGGCGCTGGACAGCGTGGACGCGCTGGCCGAGTCCCTCGCCGCCCGCACCGGGACCATCGAGACGGCGCTGGACACCATCGGGCCGGGACTCGACGTCGTCACCGAGCAGCGCGACCTGCTCGTCTCGATGCTCGACAGCCTGTCCCGCCTCGGCGACGTCGGCACCCGCGTCATCCAGCAGGCCGGCGCGGACACCGTGGCCGACCTGCAGCTGCTGCAGCCGATCCTCACCCAGCTGGCCGCCGCGGGGCCCGACCTCGCCGAGTCGCTGGACCTGCTGCTCACCTACCCGTTCCCGGCCAGCTCGCTGTCGGCGCTGCAGTACCGGCCCGACGCGCGGACCGGCGGCTACGGCCTGTTCACCAACATGACGGCCAACCTGGACCTCGACCTGCGCGAGCTGCTGTGCCGCTACGTCGTCGACCCGGTCACCGGCGGCCTGGAGACCCTCGACCCGCAGGACCTGGCCGGCGACACCTGCGGCAGCGCCGGCACCCCGCCGGCCGACTCCAGAGGCGCCGGCACCGGCTCGTCGTCGCCGGCGCAGTCGCTCGCGCCGGGGCTGGGCGGGCTGGCCGGCACCGTCCTCGACGGCGGCACCGGCGGCGCGCCGGCCGGCCTGCCCGGGCTGCCCGGCATCCCGACGGGAGGCACGCCGTGATCACCCGCAAGGTCAGGCTGCAGCTGCTCGCGTTCACCGCGGTCGCGCTGCTGGGCATCTCCCACGTCGGCTTCACCTACGTCGGCCTCGACCGGGTGCTGCTCGGCAGCGGCTACGACGTCGACGTCGACTTCGCCGACTCCGGTGGCATCTTCGTGAACGCCGAGGTCACCCACCGGGGCGTCGCCGTGGGCCGGGTCAGCGACATGCAGCTCACCGACGACGGCGTCCGGGTCACGCTGACCATCGACCCCGACGCCGACCCCATCCCGGCCGACACCGACGCCGTCGTGGCCACCCGCAGCGCCGTCGGCGAGCAGTACGTCGACCTGCGCCCGGCCACCGCCGACGGGCCGTACCTGGCCGACGGCGCGGTCATCCCGCAGTCGCGCACGGCCATCCCGATCCCGGTCGAGCAGCTGCTGCTCCACGTCGACCAGCTGGTCACCTCGATCGACCCGGAGGACCTGCGCGTCGTCGTCGACGAGCTCGGCCGCGCCTTCGCCGGCGCCGGCGACGACCTGACCCGGCTCATCGACAACGGCGACCTGCTGCTGGCCCGCGCCGAGGAGTCGCTGCCGCAGACGCTGCGGCTGATCACCGACGGGCGGACCGTGCTGCAGACCCAGGCCGAGAGCCGCTCGGCGATCGAGCAGTGGGCCGCCGACCTGCGCGCGGTCAGCGACACGCTGGTGGAGATCGACCCCGACCTGCGCGGCCTGGTCGTCAACGCGCCCGACGCCGGGGCGGCGCTGCAGGACCTGGTGGACGACGCGGGGCCGGGCCTCGGCTCCCTGGTGCGCCACCTCGACGTCCTCAACGGCGTCACCATCCCGCGCCTCGACGGCGTCGAGCAGATGCTCGTCACCTACCCCGACGCGGTCAGCGGCGGGTTCAGCGTCGTCCGCGACGACGGCGGCACGATGCGCGCGCACTTCGGCCTCGTGCTCAACAGCGACGACCCGCGGGCCTGCACCAGCGGCTACGTCTCCACCGGGCAGCTGCCCAGCCCGGGGTCGGTGGCCGGGCTGGACGTCGGCTCCGTCGGCTGCGACGTCGTGGACGGCGCGGACCCGACCCCCGGCGACGGCGTGGACGAGTCGGGCTCGAACATCCGCGGCGAGCAGAACATCGGCCGCGACGGCGGCGTCGGCTCGCCCGGGCCGCAGGGCCGGGCCGGTGTCGGCGCGCCGGTGGCGTCGGTGGCCGACGACGTCCTCGGCGGCCTGCTCGGTGCCCTCCCCTTCGCACGGACGGCGGGCTGAGTACGTCATGCTCATCACCCAGAGCACTCGACACGACACGGGACGAGAGGAGGACGCGGTGACGCGCGCCGGGCAGGACACCGCGACGACCCCCGACGAGGTCCCCGCCGACCCCTCCGCCGCCGAGGCGCCGGCCGCCGGCAGCGACCCCGCCGAGGGCGACCCCGACGACGACGCGCCGCGCGCCCGCCACCGGCTGTCGGTCCCGCTGGTGCCCGTGCTCGCGGCGCTGCTCGTGCTGCTGCTCGCCGCGGCCGGGTGGCTGTGGCTGAACCGCGAGGACGAGTCACCGGTGCGCACCGACAGCTACGTGCAGGTGCTGCAGGCGGCCCGCTCGGGGATCGTCGACCTGACCTCCTTCGACGCGGTCACCATCGACGACGACATCGAGCAGGTCCGCCGCGTCGCCACCGGCGACCTGCGCGACGAGTCCCTGGCCCAGCTGCAGGACCGCCGGCAGGAGCTGGTCGACGCCCAGGCGGTCGTGCAGACCGAGGTCGTCGGCGCCGGCGTGGTCAGCGCCGGCGAGGACTCCGGCACCGTGCTGCTGGTCATCCGCTCGACGCAGCAGAGCACCGCCAGCCCGCAGGCCCAGGTGCTGCGCTACCGCATCCAGGTGGAGCTCGTGCGCGAGGACGGCCGCTGGCTGCTGTCCGGGATCTCGGGGAGGTGACCGGCGTGAGCGAGACCCCGGGGGAGCGCCCCCGCCCCACGCCGCGCCCGCGCGCGGACCGGCCCCGCCCGTCCCCCCGCCCCCGGGTGGCCGGCAGCCGCCGGGACCGGGAGGAGGCCCGCGCCCAGGCGCCGGAGGCATCCGTCACCGAGGTGCCGGCCGAGGCGCCCGCCCGGCACGGCGCCCGCCGCGCCCGCGCCGAGCGCCCGGCCCGGACCCGCACGGTCCCCGAGCCGTCGTCGCGGCGTCGTCGCCGGCTGCCGCTGGTGGCGGTCCTCACGGTGCTGTGCGTGCTCGCCGCCGGTCTCGTCGGCCTCCTGGCCTGGCAGCGGCTGGACCCCGCGCACGTCTCGCCGTCGGTGTTCGCCGCGGCGCGCGAGGACGTGCAGGCCCTCTACGCCTACGACTACCGGGACTCCGAGGGCAGCGTGCAGCGCAAGCTCGACGTCCTGACCGGCGACCTGCGGGACCAGTACGAGCAGGACCTGTCCCAGGGCGGGATCGTCGACACCTACGAGCAGGTGTCGGCCACCACGCGGTACGAGGTGCTCGACGTCGGCCTGCAGCAGGTCTCCGACGACCAGGACAGCGCGACCGTCGTCGTCTTCGGCCAGTACGTCGTCGAGTCGGTGAACAGCGGGACCCAGCCCGCCCCCGAGGGGTCGGAGTGCACGGTCACCCCCGAGGGCGCGCAGTCGTGCACCCAGACCGTCCAGGTGCAGCTGGCGAGGGTCGACGGCGACTGGAGGATCAGCGACCTGACCCTGCTCACGACCGGCTGATCCGGGGGCCGCGGGCCGGGCCGGCTCGCGCTCCGCGCGGCGTGGCGGAGACAGCGGGGCCCCCGGACTGGCATCATGGCCGCGCGGAACGCCGCCCGGTCTGCCGGACGCCGTCCTTCCCGGAGTGTGGCGGGGCTCGCCCCCCACCCCCCGACGTGGACAGCGTGCGCGAGCAGGGGTAGGGTTCTCTGTTGCGCTGCCCCCTGACTGCCTGCCCGCCGAGACGGGTCACCTGGGCTGCCCGGGATCCCCTCCCGGCACCTGGGCGACACCCAGTTCCCCAGCGGGCCGGACGCCGCGGACAGCCCCGCCATCACCGACGACGACCCAGGACGAACCCGCACCCACCGCCCGCACGTCGTGAGGTCCTTGGAAGGACGCATCTTGGCAGGCTCTCGCCCCACCAGCATCTCCCCCAGCACGACCGAGTCCGGCGGCTTCGGCCAGCAGAACCAGACTCCCCAGGCCGGCCCCCGCACCGGAGAGGCCGACCAGCAGAAGATCCCCGGCGCGCCGCTGCGCGTCTCGTTCGCGAAGATCTCCGAGCCCCTCGAGGTGCCGGATCTGCTCGCCCTGCAGACCGCGTCCTTCGACTGGCTGGTCGGCAGCCCCGAGTGGCGCGCCACCCTCTCGCCCGAGGAGCAGGCGACCGCCGTCGGCGGCCTGGCCGAGATCCTCGAGGAGATCTCCCCGATCGAGGACTTCAGCGGCTCGATGTCGCTGTCCTTCTCCAACCCGCGCTTCGAGGACGTCAAGGCGTCCCTCGAGGAGTGCAAGGACAAGGACATGACCTACGCGGCGCCGCTGTTCGTCACCGCCGAGTTCATGAACAACACCACCGGCGAGATCAAGAGCCAGACGGTGTTCATGGGCGACTTCCCGATCATGACGAACAAGGGCACGTTCGTCATCAACGGGACCGAGCGCGTGGTCGTCTCGCAGCTCGTGCGCAGCCCCGGCGTCTACTTCGACAAGACCCTGGACAAGACCTCCGACAAGGACGTCTTCAGCGCCAAGGTCATCCCCAGCCGTGGTGCGTGGCTGGAGTTCGACGTCGACAAGCGCGACACCGTCGGCGTCCGCATCGACCGCAAGCGCCGCCAGCCGGTCACCGTGCTGCTCAAGGCGCTGGGCTGGACCGAGGACCGCATCCGCGAGCACTTCCAGTGGTCGCCGACCGTCCTCGCCACCCTGGAGAAGGACCACATCGCCGGGCAGGACGAGGCCCTGCTCGACATCTACCGCAAGCTGCGGCCGGGCGAGCCGCCGACGCGGGAGAGCGCCCAGGCGCTGCTGGAGAACCTCTTCTTCAACCCGAAGCGCTACGACCTGGCGAAGGTCGGCCGCTACAAGGTGAACAAGAAGCTCGGCGTCGAGGTCCCGCAGGGCACCCTGACGCTGACCGAGGACGACATCGTCGCCACCATCGAGTACGTCGTGCGGCTGCACGCCGGCGAGCCCGACCACGGCGTCGACGACATCGACCACTTCGGCAACCGTCGCCTGCGCACCGTCGGCGAGCTGATCCAGAACCAGATCCGGGTCGGCCTCTCCCGCATGGAGCGCGTCGTCCGCGAGCGGATGACCACCCAGGACGTCGAGGCGATCACGCCGCAGACCCTGATCAACATCCGGCCGGTCGTCGCCTCCATCAAGGAGTTCTTCGGCACCAGCCAGCTCTCGCAGTTCATGGACCAGACCAACCCGCTCGCGGGCCTGACCCACAAGCGCCGCCTGTCGGCGCTGGGCCCGGGTGGTCTGTCGCGTGAGCGGGCCGGCATGGAGGTCCGCGACGTGCACCCGAGCCACTACGGCCGGATGTGCCCGATCGAGACCCCCGAGGGCCCGAACATCGGCCTGATCGGCTCGCTGTCGGCCTACGGCCGGGTCAACGCCTTCGGCTTCATCGAGACCCCCTACCGGCGGGTCGAGAGCGGCGTCGTCACCGACCAGATCGACTACCTGACCGCCGACGAGGAGGACCGCTTCGTCGTCGCCCAGGCCAACTCGCCGCTGGACGCCCAGGGCCGGTTCGCCGAGGACCGCGTCCTGGTCCGCACCAAGGGCGGTGAGGTCGACTACCTGTCGCCCGAGCAGGTCGACTACATGGACGTCTCGCCGCGGCAGATGACCTCGGTCGCGACGGCGATGATCCCGTTCCTCGAGCACGACGACGCCAACCGCGCGCTCATGGGCGCCAACATGCAGCGCCAGGCCGTCCCGCTGCTGCGCAGCGAGGCGCCGCTGGTCGGCACCGGCATGGAGCTGCGGGCCGCCGTCGACGCCGGCGACGTCGTGGTGGCCGAGAAGGCCGGTGTGGTCGAGGACTCGACCGCCGACTACGTCACCGTCATGGCCGACGACGGCACCCGGCAGACCTACCGGCTGCTGAAGTTCCGCCGCTCGAACCAGGGCACCTCGATCAACCAGACCCCGATCGTCGAGGAGGGTCAGCGGGTCGAGGTCGGCCAGGTCATCGCCGACGGGCCGTGCACCGACCAGGGCGAGATGGCGCTGGGCAAGAACCTGCTCGTCGCCTTCATGCCGTGGGAGGGCCACAACTACGAGGACGCGATCATCCTGTCGCAGCGCCTCGTGCAGGACGACGTCCTGTCCTCGATCCACATCGAGGAGTTCGAGGTCGACGCCCGCGACACCAAGCTCGGTGCCGAGGAGATCACCCGGGACATCCCGAACGTCTCCGAGGAGGTCCTCGCCGACCTCGACGAGCGCGGCATCATCCGCATCGGTGCCGAGGTCGTCCCCGGCGACATCCTCGTCGGCAAGGTCACGCCCAAGGGCGAGACCGAGCTGACCCCCGAGGAGCGGCTGCTCCGGGCGATCTTCGGTGAGAAGGCCCGCGAGGTCCGCGACACGTCGCTGAAGGTCAAGCACGGTGAGTCCGGCAAGGTCATCGGCGTCCGCGTGTTCTCGCGCGAGGACGGCGACGAGCTGCCCGCCGGCGTCAACGAGCTGATCCGGGTCTACGTCGCCCAGATGCGCAAGATCTCCGACGGCGACAAGCTCGCCGGGCGCCACGGCAACAAGGGCGTCATCGCGAAGATCCTGCCGCAGGAGGACATGCCGTTCCTCGAGGACGGCACCCCGGTGGACATCGTCCTCAACCCGCTCGGCGTCCCGGGCCGGATGAACGTCGGCCAGGTCCTGGAGACCCACCTCGGGTGGATCGCCAAGTCCGGCTGGCAGGTCGAGGGCACGCCCGAGTGGGCGGCCAACCTGCCCGAGCAGGCGCGCCAGGCGGAGCCGGGCACCCGGACCGCGACGCCGGTGTTCGACGGCGCCCGCGAGGAGGAGATCATCGGCCTGCTGGGCTCGACGATCCCCAACCGCGACGGCAACCGGATGGTGCAGGAGACCGGCAAGGCGCGGCTGTTCGACGGCCGCTCCGGCGAGCCCTTCCCCGAGGCCATCTCGGTGGGCTACGTCTACATCCTGAAGCTGCTGCACCTGGTCGACGACAAGATCCACGCCCGGTCGACCGGCCCCTACTCGATGATCACGCAGCAGCCGCTGGGTGGTAAGGCGCAGTTCGGTGGCCAGCGCTTCGGTGAGATGGAGTGCTGGGCGATGCAGGCCTACGGCGCGGCCTACGCGCTGCAGGAGCTGCTGACCATCAAGTCCGACGACATCCTGGGCCGCGTCAAGGTCTACGAGGCCATCGTCAAGGGCGAGAACATCCCCGAGCCGGGCATCCCCGAGTCGTTCAAGGTGTTGCTCAAGGAGCTGCAGTCGCTCTGCCTCAACGTCGAGGTCCTCTCCGGCGACGGGCAGGCGATCGAGCTGCGCGACACCGACGACGAGGTGTTCCGGGCCGCGGAGGAGCTGGGCATCGACCTGTCCCGCCGCGAGCCCTCCAGCGTCGAGGACGTGTGATCGGCCGCCGGCCGGCCCTCCTCGTGACGGGCCGGCCGGCGTCCCCAGCCAACGACTAGAAGTGCAGTAACGAGCCCCGGGAAAGGGGTCCACTCAGTGCTCGACGTCAACTTCTTCGACGAGCTCCGCATCGGTCTGGCCACCGGCGACGACATCCGCCAGTGGTCGCACGGTGAGGTGAAGAAGCCCGAGACCATCAACTACCGGACGCTGCGCCCGGAGAAGGACGGTCTCTTCTGCGAGAAGATCTTCGGTCCCACGCGGGACTGGGAGTGCTACTGCGGCAAGTACAAGCGCGTCCGCTTCAAGGGCATCATCTGTGAGCGCTGCGGCGTCGAGGTGACCCGGGCCAAGGTCCGCCGCGAGCGGATGGGCCACATCGAGCTGGCCGCGCCGGTCACCCACATCTGGTTCTTCAAGGGCGTCCCCTCGCGCCTGGGCTACCTGCTCGACCTGGCGCCCAAGGACCTCGAGAAGATCATCTACTTCGCCGCCTACCTGATCACCTCGGTCGACGACGAGGCCCGCCACCGCGACCTCCCGACCGTCGAGGCCGAGATCAGCGCGGAGAAGCACAACCTCGAGAGCCGGCGCGACGCCGACGTCGAGGCCCGCCAGCAGAAGCTCGAGGCCGACCTGGCCGAGCTCGAGGCGGAGGGCGCCAAGTCCGACGTCCGCCGCAAGGTGCGCGAGGGCGGCGAGCGCGAGATGCGCCAGCTGCGCGACCGCGCCCAGCGGGAGATCGACCGCCTCGAGGAGGTGCTCGACACCTTCCGCAAGCTCGAGGTCAAGCAGCTCATCGCCGACGAGGGCCTGTACCGGGAGCTGCGCGACCGGTTCGGCGAGTACTTCGAGGGCGGCATGGGTGCCGCTGCCCTGCAGAAGCTGCTGGCCGACTTCGACCTCGACGCCGAGGCCGCCTCGCTGCGCGAGACCATCCGCAACGGCAAGGGCCAGCGCAAGCTGCGGGCCCTCAAGCGGCTGAAGGTCGTCGCGGCGTTCCAGCAGACCCGCAACTCGCCCATGGGCATGGTGCTGGACTGCGTCCCGGTCATCCCGCCGGACCTGCGCCCGATGGTGCAGCTCGACGGTGGCCGCTTCGCCACCAGCGACATGAACGACCTGTACCGCCGGGTCATCAACCGGAACAACCGGCTCAAGCGGCTGCTCGACCTCGGCGCGCCCGAGATCATCGTGAACAACGAGAAGCGGATGCTCCAGGAGTCCGTGGACGCGCTGTTCGACAACGGCCGCCGCGGCCGTCCGGTCACCGGCCCCGGCAACCGCCCGCTGAAGTCCCTGAGCGACCTGCTCAAGGGCAAGCAGGGCCGGTTCCGCCAGAACCTGCTCGGCAAGCGCGTCGACTACTCCGGCCGGTCGGTCATCGTCGTCGGCCCGCAGCTGAAGCTGCACCAGTGCGGCCTGCCCAAGCAGATGGCGCTGGAGCTGTTCAAGCCCTTCGTCATGAAGCGGCTGGTCGACCTCAACCACGCGCAGAACATCAAGTCCGCCAAGCGCATGGTCGAGCGCGCCCGTCCCGTCGTCTGGGACGTGCTCGAGGAGGTCATCACCGAGCACCCGGTGCTGCTGAACCGGGCGCCGACGCTGCACCGCCTGGGCATCCAGGCCTTCGAGCCGCAGCTGGTCGAGGGCAAGGCCATCCAGATCCACCCGCTGGTCTGCACGGCCTTCAACGCCGACTTCGACGGTGACCAGATGGCGGTCCACCTGCCGCTGTCGGCCGAGGCGCAGGCCGAGGCCCGCATCCTCATGCTGTCCAGCAACAACATCCTGAGCCCGGCCGACGGTCGCCCGATCACCGCGCCGACCCAGGACATGGTGCTGGGCCTGTACCACCTGACCACCCTGGTGCCGAGCCGGCACGAGGCCGACGGTGGCCGGCCGGCGGCCTTCGGGTCGACCGCCGAGGCGATCATGGCGTTCGACAAGGGCGCCCTGGGCCTGCAGGAGCGGGCGCTCATCCGCCTCGACGAGGTGTTCGGCGTCGACAACGGCAAGGTCAACCCCGCGTGGGAGCAGCCCGCCGACTGGACCCCGGGCGCCCCGGCGCTAGTCGAGACCAGCCTGGGCCGCGTGCTGTTCAACGAGGCCCTGCCCGAGGACTACCGCTTCGTCAACTACCAGGTGCCGAAGAAGGAGCTCGGGGCGATCGTCAACGACCTCGCCGAGCGCTACCCCAAGGTGCAGGTCGCGGCGACGCTGGACGCCCTCAAGTCGGCCGGCTTCCGCTGGGCGACCCGCTCGGGCGTCACGATCGCCATCGACGACGTCGTCACCCCGCCGGCCAAGCAGGAGATCCTCGACCGGCACGAGGCCGAGGCGCGGGGCATCGAGCGGCAGTACGAGCGCGGTGTCATCACCGACGCCGAGCGCCGCGGCGAGCTGATCGAGATCTGGACCCGCGCGCGGGCCGAGGTCTCCCAGGCGATGGTGGACAACTTCCCGACCACCAACCCGGTCTGGGTCATGGTCAACTCGGGTGCCCGAGGCAACATGATGCAGATCAGCCAGATCGCCGGCATGCGCGGCCTGGTGGCCAACCCGAAGGGCGAGATCATCCCGCGGCCGATCAAGGCCAACTTCCGGGAGGGTCTGTCCGTGCTGGAGTACTTCATCTCCACGCACGGTGCGCGCAAGGGTCTGGCCGACACCGCGCTGCGGACCGCGGACTCCGGGTACCTCACCCGCCGGCTGGTCGACGTCTCGCAGGACGTCATCATCCGCGAGGAGGACTGCGGCACCGAGCGCGGCGTGGTCATGCCGATCGCGACCGTCGTCGACGGTGTCCTGACCCGGGACGCGCACGTCGAGACCAGCGTCTACGCCCGCTCCCTGGCCGCCGACGTGGTGGCCGAGGACGGCACGCTGATCGCGCAGGCCGGCCAGGACCTGGGTGACGTGCTGATCGGCCAGCTGGTCGACGCCGGCGTCGCCGAGGTCAAGGTCCGCTGCGTCCTGACCTGCGAGTCCCTGCTGGGCACCTGCGCGACCTGCTACGGCCGGTCGCTGGCCACCGGCAAGCTCGTCGACGTCGGCGAGGCGGTCGGCATCATCGCCGCCCAGTCGATCGGTGAGCCCGGTACCCAGCTGACGATGCGCACCTTCCACACCGGTGGTGTCGCGGGTGAGGACATCACCCACGGTCTGCCGCGTGTCGTGGAGCTCTTCGAGGCCCGCGTCCCCAAGGGCAAGGCCCCGATCGCCGAGCTGGCCGGCACCGTCCGCATCGAGGACGGCGAGCAGTTCCGCAGGCTCACGATCACCCCGGACGACGGCTCCGACGAGGTCGTCTACGACAAGCTGTCGCGCCGGTCGCGGCTGCGGGTCGAGGACGGCGCCCACGTCGAGGTCGGCGAGCAGCTCACCGAGGGTGCGGTGGACCCGCACGAGGTGCTGCGGATCATGGGCCCGCGCGAGGTGCAGCTGCACCTGGTCCGCGAGGTCCAGGAGGTCTACCGCAGCCAGGGCGTGTCGATCCACGACAAGCACATCGAGGTGATCATCCGCCAGATGCTGAAGCGGGTGACCATCATCGACTCGGGCGCCACGGAGTTCCTCCCCGGCGCGCTGGTCGAGCGGACGCTGTTCGAGACCGAGAACCGCCGCGTCGTCGCCGAGGGCGGCGAGCCGGCCTCGGCCCGTCCGGTGCTCATGGGCATCACCAAGGCCTCGCTCGCCACCGAGTCGTGGCTGTCGGCCGCCTCCTTCCAGGAGACGACCAAGGTGCTCACCGACGCCGCCATCCAGGGCAAGAGCGACTCGCTCCTCGGCCTCAAGGAGAACGTGATCATCGGCAAGCTGATCCCGGCGGGTACGGGCATCAGCCGCTACCGGAACATCACGGTCGAGCCGACCGAGGAGGCCCGCGCCGCCGTCTACACGATGGCCGGGTACGACGACGGGCAGTACTACAGCCCGGACGTCTTCGGGTCGGGCTCCGGTGAGGCCGTGCGCCTCGAGGAGTACGACTGGCGGGGCTGACGAAGGACCTCCCTCTCCCCACCGTTCGCACGCTCACGGCGGGCCCCTGAGGGAGGCCGTTCCGGCACCTCACGTGAGAAGGGCCCCGCAGATCGCGAGATCTGCGGGGCCCTTCCGCGTGTCAGGGGAGCGGCTGCGTCACGTGACGCAACACCGGCCTAGCGGTCGGCCAGCTTCCGCATGGTCTCCACCGTCCGCAGCCGGCCCTCACGGCTGTCGTCCAGGGGCTGCAGCGCGATGGTGGTGACGCCGGCCTCCGCGTAGGCGGCCACCCGCTCGGCCACGTAGGACTCCGGCCCGATCAGCGAGACCCTGCGGACGAACTCCTCGGGCAGCGCCGCGGCCGCCTCGTCCTTCTTCCCGTCCAGGTAGAGGTCCTGGACGGTCCCGGCGGCCTCCTCGTAGCCGTAGCGGCGGGCGAGGTCGTTGTAGAAGTTCTTCCCCCGGGCGCCCATGCCGCCGACGTAGAGGGCCAGCTGCGGCCGCACCAGGTCGTGCAGGTGGTCGACGTCCTCACCGATCGCCACCGGGACGCCGCAGATGACCTGCAGGTCCCCGAGCGCGGCGTCGCGCTTGGCCTTCCCGGCGCGCAGCGAGTCGCCCCAGACGTCGTCGGCGCGCTCGGGCATGAACCAGATCGGCTCCCAGACCTCGGCGATCTCGGCGGCGAGCTCCACGTTCTTGGGGCCGAGCGCGGCGAGCATCACCGGGATGCGCTCGCGCACCGGGGTGTTGATCAGCTTCAGCGGCTTGCCGAGGCCCGTGCCCTGCTCGGCCGGCAGCGGCACCGTGTACTTCGGCCCCTCGTGCACGAGCCGCTCGCGGCGCCACACCTGCCGGCAGATCTCCACGACCTCGCGGGTGCGCTGCAGCGGGGCGTCGTAGGGGACGCCGTGCCAGCCCTCGATGACCTGCGGGCCGGAGGCGCCCAGGCCCAGGGTGAACCGCCCACCGGAGACGAAGTCCAGGCCGGCCGCGGTCATGGCCGTCAGGGCCGGCGTCCGGCTGTAGATCGGCAGGATCGCGCTCATCAGCTCGACCCGCTGCGTGACGGCGGCCAGGTAACCGAGCTGGCTGACGGCGTCGAAGGTGTAGACCTCCGCGCACATCGCGAGGTCGAGCCCGGCGGCCTCGAGGTCGACGATCTCCGCCGCCGTCTCCTGGAAACCCCCCGCGTAACTGGCCTGGATGCCGATGCGCACCTGCACTCCTCTGGTCGGCGGCGCCCGCGTCGGCGCCTCCGGCGACCGTAGCGGGTGCGCGCGGGCGGGCCCGGGGCTCAGGCGGTGCGGCCGCGCAGCGGGCGGATCACCCCGACGACCTCGGTGACGACCCGGACGCCGTCGACGTCACGGGGGACCAGGCCGGCCGCGTCGGCGTCGGCGACGTCGACCTTGACGACGTAGCCGCTGTCCCGCCGGGCCAGGCCGATGCCGACGACCCCCGGCTGGGCGGAGAGCTGGTCGGCGAGGACGCCCTTGGCGGCGCGGGCGGCGGCACGGTCGGTCACGAGGTCTCCTCGCTGACGCCCGCGCGCCGGGTGCCCGGGACGAGGGAGGTCCCGGACGGCCGTGCGGGCTCGGTCACCTCCCCATGGTGCCTCGTTCCCGCCCGGAGCGACATCCCCCTGACCTGGGGGACGACCTCAGGAGGAGGTCAGGAGGCGACCCACTCCGCCCCCAGGGTGGCCAGCACGGTCGACAGGGGATTGGCGAAGGTCAGCCCGGCGCCGTTGCTGCCGCCCTGGTCGCTGCCGGCGAACAGCAGGCCCAGCGGGACGCGGTCGGCACTGCGCCAGATGACCGAGCCGCTGTCCCCGCCCGCGGAGAACGACCCCGACAGGCCCTCGATCTCGATCTGGTCGTCGAAGACGTGCACGCCGTCGTCGTACTGGACGGCGACCCCGTCGACCTCCACCGCGGTGACCCGCCCGCGGGTGTGCCCGGTGGTGCGGCCGACCTTCTCGACCTCCTCGTCCGGCTCCACCTCCAGCCCGTCGGCCACGGTGCCGGCCAGCGGCCCGCCGGGGAGCCGGCCGGGCTCGGCCTCGACGCCCGCGTCCAGGACGGCGACGGCGGCGTCGACCTTGTTGCGCCCCTCGGTGAAGCGCTCGAAGGCGGTCAGCGTGGCCACCCGGTCGGCCGGGACGCCGCCGTCGGCCGGCCCCGGCTGCAGCACCGCGTCCCCCACCGCGCCGGCGTCGCTGGCGGCGAGGACGTGGTTGTTGGACAGGATCGCCAGCCGCCCCTCCACCCGGACGAAGCCGCCCAGCGTCCCCGCCGTGACGGCCGGGTGGGCCACCGACAGTCCCGGGTGCAGCGGGCACGTGCGCCGCTGCAGCTCGGCCGGGGTGGGGGAGGACAGCGGCACTATCGGCCCGGTCACCCGGACGTCGATCTCGGCGCGCGCCACGTCGTCGAGGTCGGTGAGCAGCACCCGGGCGTCGTCCTCGGCCGCCACGCGGATCGCGAGGTGCACCCGCCCGGGGGCGACGGGTGCCAGCCCGATGGCCGGCCGCGTCCACACGCGGCCGCCGAGGTCGCTGGCCCGGACCGGGGGGAAGCCCTCGGCCAGGCGCGCGGACAGCCGCGCCTTGAGCTCGCGCGCCGTGTCGATCAGCACCAGGACCTCCGTAGCGGTGAGTGGTCTCGTTGGGACCGACGGTAGGGGCAGGGTCTGACAGTCGCGCGCCCACCGGAGAGCGGAGGCGCGGTCGCGCCCCCGGGCGACGTCCCCTGGCGCGCGGCCCCGGCCGCGGTATGGTGCGACCTCCCCCGGGGCCGTGCGGCACGGTCCCCGCGGCGGCCGGGAATGGCCGGTGTCGCCGCGTCGTTGTCCCCGTCGAACGGGCCCGGGTGGCAGGCAGACCCTGCCCGCTCGGCTCCCGGGACCCGGCTTTGACCGCCTCCCAGCACGCGGGTATCGTGGTCAGCCGTGCCCAGGGTGCCCTGGGCCTGCTCCCGTTCGCGGTGCGCCTGGGTGTCCGGAGGTCCGCCTCCTGGCCGCGGGTCCGCCCCGGTGGGCCGTCCACGGAGGACGGTGTCCGGAGGTGGCGGCGCCGAGTCGCGGGGGGCGACCTGTCCGGTTCGACCGCCGGCCGGTCCTGGGGAAGGCGACACGCCCGACCGCGGGGACCGGTGAGTGGCTCGTGACCAGGGCGGACGACCCCGGCAGGACCGGCACCGGCGACACGACAGCAGCACCGTCCACAGCACGACCCAGCGCAGGTAGGAGATCCAGGCCACCCATGCCCACGATCAACCAGCTGGTCCGCAAGGGCCGCGAGGACAAGGTCGAGAAGACCAAGACCCCGGCGTTGAAGGGCTCCCCTCAGCGTCGAGGCGTGTGCACCCGCGTGTACACCACGACGCCGAAGAAGCCGAACTCGGCGCTCCGCAAGGTCGCTCGCGTCCGCCTCACCAGTGGCATCGAGGTGACCGCCTACATCCCGGGCGTCGGCCACAACCTGCAGGAGCACTCGATGGTGCTCGTGCGCGGCGGCCGCGTGAAGGACCTCCCGGGTGTGCGTTACAAGATCATCCGCGGCTCGCTCGACACCCAGGGTGTCCGCAACCGCAAGCAGGCTCGCAGCCGGTACGGCGCGAAGAAGGAGAAGAGCTGACATGCCGCGCAAGGGCCCCGCGCCGCGCCGTCCGCTGGTCAACGACCCGGTCTACCAGTCGCCGCTGGTCACCCAGCTGGTGAACAAGGTCCTCGTCGACGGCAAGCGCTCGGTCGCCGAGTCGATCGTCTACGGCGCCCTCGAGGGCTGCCGCGCCAAGACCGACACCGACCCGGTGGTCACGCTCAAGCGCGCGCTGGACAACGTCAAGCCGGCCCTCGAGGTCCGCAGCCGCCGCGTCGGTGGCGCGACCTACCAGGTCCCGGTCGAGGTCCGCGCCTCCCGCAGCACCACCCTCGGCCTGCGCTGGCTGATCCAGTACAGCCGGGCGCGCCGCGAGAAGACGATGACCGAGCGCCTCATGAACGAGCTGCTCGACGCCAGCAACGGCCTCGGTGCCGCGGTCAAGCGCCGCGAGGACACCCACAAGATGGCCGAGTCGAACAAGGCCTTCGCGCACTACCGCTGGTAGTCGCACCCCCGCTGGTGACACCCGTCCACCAGCACCCGCCGGCGGGGACGCCGGGCCACCCCCGGACCACCGCACGCGGACCAGAGACAAAGAGGAGTGAGACATGGCCAGCAACGAGGCCCAGCTCGCCAAGACCCGCAACATCGGGATCATGGCGCACATCGACGCCGGCAAGACCACGACGACCGAGCGCATCCTCTTCTACACCGGCATCAACTACAAGATCGGTGAGGTCCACGACGGCGCGGCCACGATGGACTGGATGGAGCAGGAGCAGGAGCGCGGCATCACCATCACGTCCGCCGCGACGAAGTGCTCCTGGAACGGCCACGACATCAACATCATCGACACCCCGGGGCACGTCGACTTCACCGTCGAGGTGGAGCGGTCCCTGCGCGTGCTCGACGGTGCGGTGGCCGTCTACGACGGTGTCGCCGGCGTGGAGCCGCAGACCGAGCAGGTCTGGCGGCAGGCGGAGAAGTACGGCGTCCCGCGCATGTGCTTCGTCAACAAGCTCGACCGGACCGGCGCGAACTTCTTCCGCTGCGTCGACATGATGGTCGAGCGGCTCGGCGCCAACCCGGCCGTGCTGCAGCTGCCCATCGGCGCCGAGGCCGACTTCATCGGCGTCGTCGACCTGGTGCAGATGCGCGCGCTCACCTGGCGCGGGGAGACCAAGATGGGCGAGGACTACGCCATCGAGGAGATCCCCGCCGAGCTCGCCGACCAGGCCGCCGAGTACCGCGACAAGCTGCTCGAGACGATCGCCGAGACCGACGACGCGATCATGGAGGCCTACCTGGGCGGCGAGGACATCCCCGTCGACCAGCTCAAGGCCGCCATCCGCAAGGCGACCATCGCCGCGCAGATCAACCCGGTACTCACCGGCACGGCGTTCAAGAACAAGGGCGTGCAGCCCCTGCTCGACGCCGTCGTGGACTACCTGCCCAGCCCGCTGGACATCGAGGCCATCGTGGGCACCGCCCTCGACGGCGAGACCGAGGTCCTGCGGCACGCCGACGAGGACGAGCCGTTCTCGGCGCTGGCCTTCAAGATCCAGACCGACCAGCACCTCGGCAAGCTGACCTACGTCCGCGTCTACTCGGGCCGGCTCAACTCCGGGTCCCCGGTGCTCAACAGCACCAAGGACCGCAAGGAGCGGATCGGCAAGATCTACCAGATGCACGCCAACAAGCGCGAGGAGCGCGAGGGCGTGGGCGCCGGCCAGATCGTCGCCGTCGTCGGCCTGAAGCAGACGACCACGGGTGACACCCTCTGCGACCCGCAGAACCCGGTGATCCTCGAGTCGATGACCTTCCCGGCCCCGGTCATCTCGGTCGCGATCGAGCCCAAGACCAAGGGCGACCAGGAGAAGCTCGGCACCGCCATCCAGAAGCTGGCCGAGGAGGACCCGACCTTCCAGGTCCGCCTCGACGAGGAGACCGGTCAGACGGTCATCTCCGGCATGGGCGAGCTCCACCTGGAGATCCTGGTCGACCGCATGCGGCGCGAGTTCCGCGTCGAGGCCAACGTCGGCAAGCCGCAGGTCGCCTACCGCGAGACCATCCGCAAGGCGGTCGAGAAGGTCGACTACACCCACAAGAAGCAGACGGGTGGGTCCGGTCAGTTCGCCAAGGTGCAGGTCAGCATCGAGCCGCTGGAGGTCAGCGGCGACGGCCCGACCTACGAGTTCGTCAACGCCGTGACCGGTGGTCGCATCCCGAAGGAGTACATCCCCTCGGTCGACCAGGGCATGCAGGACGCCATGCAGTACGGCATCCTCGCCGGCTACCCGATGGTCGGCGTCAAGGCGACCCTCGTCGACGGCCAGTACCACGAGGTCGACTCCTCGGAGATGGCCTTCAAGATCGCCGGCTCGATGGTCTTCAAGGAGGCCGCCCGCAAGGCCAGCCCGGCCCTGCTCGAGCCGATGATGGCCGTCGAGGTCGTCACGCCCGAGGACTACATGGGCGACGTCATCGGCGACCTGAACTCCCGGCGCGGGATGATCCAGGCGATGGAGGAGCGCTCCGGCGCCCGCGTCGTCCGGGCCCTGGTCCCGCTCTCGGAGATGTTCGGCTACGTGGGCGACCTGCGCAGCCGCACCCAGGGGCGGGCGAGCTACACCATGGTGTTCGACTCGTACGCCGAGGTCCCGCAGAACGTGGCCAAGGAGATCATCGCCAAGGCCACCGGCGAGTGACCCGCCGGGCGGGGTACGTCCCCGCCCGGCACCCCCAGCAAGCCCACCCCAGAGTTCCCGCGCACGACGCGAGACCACGAGGAGAGGAACCCAGTGGCCAAGGCCAAGTTCGAGCGGACCAAGCCGCACGTCAACATCGGCACCATCGGGCACATCGACCACGGCAAGACCACGCTGACCGCGGCGATCACCAAGGTGCTGCACGACAAGTACCCGGACCTCAACGAGGCGTCGGCCTTCGACCAGATCGACAAGGCGCCCGAGGAGAAGGCCCGCGGCATCACGATCTCGATCGCCCACGTCGAGTACCAGACGGAGAACCGTCACTACGCGCACGTCGACTGCCCCGGGCACGCCGACTACATCAAGAACATGATCACCGGTGCGGCGCAGATGGACGGCGCCATCCTGGTGGTCGCCGCGACCGACGGCCCGATGCCGCAGACCAAGGAGCACGTCCTCCTGGCCCGCCAGGTCGGCGTCCCCTACATCGTCGTGGCGCTGAACAAGGCCGACATGGTCGACGACGAGGAGATCCTCGAGCTCGTCGAGCTGGAGGTCCGCGAGCTGCTGTCCGAGTACGAGTTCCCGGGCGACGACGTCCCCGTGGTCCGCGTCTCGGCGCTGAAGGCCCTCGAGGGCGACGCCGAGTGGGGCGACAAGCTCATGGAGCTCATGGACGCCGTCGACACGGCGATCCCCGAGCCGCAGCGTGAGATCGACAAGCCCTTCCTCATGCCCGTCGAGGACGTCTTCACCATCACCGGTCGCGGCACCGTCGTCACCGGTCGCGTGGAGCGCGGCATCGTCAAGGTGTCGGAGGAGGTCGAGATCGTCGGCATCCGCCCGTCGTCGACCAAGACCACCGTCACCGGCGTCGAGATGTTCCGCAAGCTGCTCGACCAGGGCCAGGCCGGCGACAACGTCGGTCTGCTGCTGCGCGGCATCAAGCGCGAGGACGTGGAGCGCGGCCAGGTCGTCGTGAAGCCCGGCTCGATCACCCCGCACACCAACTTCGAGGGTTCGGTCTACATCCTCTCGAAGGACGAGGGTGGCCGTCACACGCCGTTCTTCAACAACTACCGTCCGCAGTTCTACTTCCGGACGACCGACGTCACCGGCGTCGTGACCCTGCCGGCCGGCACCGAGATGGTCATGCCGGGCGACAACACCGAGATGACGGTCGAGCTCATCCAGCCGATCGCCATGGAGGAGGGCCTGCGGTTCGCCATCCGTGAGGGTGGCCGCACCGTCGGCGCCGGCCGCGTCACCAAGATCCTCAAGTAACACCCGACGGGCGGCGGCGCACCCCTGCGCCGCCGCCCGTCCCCGGGTGTGCGTGCTGCGTGTGTGCACCGCCACCCTCCCCGCTGGGGCCGGACCGGATGACGTCCGGACGCACCCGGCGTTCCCCAGCTAGCAGAACAGCGATCGGCAGGAGCGAGAGACAGCGATGGCGGGACAGAAGATCCGCATCAGGCTGAAGGCCTACGACCACGAGGCGATCGACGCCTCTGCGCGGCGCATCGTCGACACGGTGACCAAGACCGGTGCGCGCGTCGTCGGCCCGGTGCCGCTGCCGACGGAGAAGAACGTGTACTGCGTCATCCGCTCGCCGCACAAGTACAAGGACTCGCGCGAGCACTTCGAGATGCGCACGCACAAGCGGCTCATCGACATCCTCGACCCGACGCCGAAGACGGTCGACGCGCTCATGCGCATCGACCTGCCGGCCTCGGTCGACGTGAACATCCAGTAAGGAACCGAGTCCAGTCATGGCGAGTACGTTCCGCGGGCTCCTCGGCGAGAAGCTGGGGATGACCCAGGTCTTCGACGAGAACAACCGCATCGTGCCGGTGACCGTCGTCAAGGCGGGCCCGAACGTGGTGACGCAGGTGCGCACCCCCGAGGTCGACGGCTACTCGGCCGTCCAGCTCGGCTTCGGCGAGATCGACCCCCGCAAGGTGAACAAGCCCGAGGGTGGCCACTTCGCCAAGGCCGGCGTGACGCCGCGCCGCCACGTGGTCGAGCTGCGCACCGAGGACGCCGGTCAGTACACGACCGGCCAGGAGCTCACCGTCGACGTGTTCGACGGCGTGGCCAAGGTCGACGTCATCGGGACCAGCAAGGGCAAGGGCACCGCGGGTGTCATGAAGCGGCACGGCTTCCGTGGCCTCGGTGCCGCCCACGGCACCCAGCGCAAGCACCGGCACCCCGGCTCCATCGGCGGTGCCTCCACCCCCGGCCGCGTGTTCAAGGGCCTGAAGATGGCCGGCCGCATGGGTGCGGTCAAGACCACGACGCTCTCGCTCACCGTCCACAAGGTGGACACCGAGCGCGGCCTGCTTCTGATCAAGGGTGCCATCCCCGGCCCGAAGGGCGGCCTCGTGCTCGTCCGCTCGGCCGTCAAGGGTGGCCCCGTGGGGAGTGACAACCAGTGACCCAGTCGACCGCGACCGAGGCGGCGCGCGCCGACCGCCAGGTCGACGTCCGCACGCCGGCGGGGGAGACCTCCGGCAGCGTCACGCTGCCCGGTGACTTGTTCGACGCGAACGCGAACGTCGCGCTCATGCACCAGGTCGTCGTCGCCCAGCTGGCCGCGGCCCGCCAGGGCACGCACGCGACCAAGACGCGCGGCGCCGTCAGCGGCGGTGGCGTCAAGCCGTACCGCCAGAAGGGCACCGGCCGTGCCCGGCAGGGCTCGATCCGCGCGCCGCAGTTCGCCGGCGGTGGCACGGTCCACGGCCCCCAGCCGCGCGACTACTCGCAGCGCACGCCCAAGAAGATGAAGGCCGCCGCCCTGCGCGGCGCCCTCTCCGACCGGGCGCGCGCCGGCCGCGTGCACGTCGTCACCACCTTCGTCGACGGCGACGCCCCGAAGACCAAGGCGGCCATCGCCACGCTCGACGCCGTGACCGGTGCCAAGCGGGTGCTCGTGGTCCTCGACCGCGACGACGTCCTCAACTGGGTGAGCCTGCGCAACGAGCCGCGCGTGCACCTGATCGAGGCCGGCCAGCTCAACACCTACGACGTCCTGGTCAGCGACGAGGTGGTCTTCACCGAGACCGCGCTGGCCGAGTTCGTCGCCGGCCCGCACGGCGGCAGCGGCGGCAAGGGCGGCGCCTCGCTGACCAAGCCGGACCTGACGACGCCGGACATCCCCGGCGCCATCCCGTCCATCCAGCCGGCCGAGGGCACGACCGACCTGGACCTCGAGCAGAACGAGGCCACCGACACCACCGAGGAGAAGGCGTGAGCGTCCGCGACCCCCGGGACGTCCTGCTGTCGCCGGTCATCTCGGAGAAGAGCTACGGGCTGCTGGACGAGAACCAGTACACGTTCGTGGTGCTGCCCGAGGCCAACAAGACACAGATCAAGATCGCGGTCGAGCAGGTCTTCAACGTGAAGGTCCTCGGCGTGAACACCATCAACCGCCAGGGCAAGCGCAAGCGCAGCCGGGGCAACAAGCTCGGCAAGCGCAAGGACACCAAGCGGGCCATCGTCTCGCTGGCGCCCGGCGACCGGATCGAGATCTTCGGGGGCCCGGGCGCCTGAGCCCGGACCGCCGGACCAGAGACAGAGGAACCGAGTCAGCAATGGCTATCCGCAAGTACAAGCCGACGACGCCGGGCCGCCGTGGCTCCAGCGTCGCCGACTTCGCCGAGGTCACCCGCGACCACCCCGAGAAGTCGCTGGTCCGGCCGCTGCACGGTCGCGGCGGGCGCAACGTCCACGGGAAGGTCACCGCTCGCCACCAGGGCGGCGGCCACAAGCGCGCCTACCGCGTCATCGACTTCCGTCGGGCGGACAAGGACGGCGTGCCGGCGAAGGTCGCGCACATCGAGTACGACCCGAACCGCACCTCCCGCATCGCGCTGCTGCACTTCGCCGACGGCGAGAAGCGCTACATCATCGCGCCGGCCCGCCTGAAGCAGGGCGACACGGTGGAGTGCGGCCCCTCGGCCGACATCAAGCCGGGCAACAACCTGCCGCTGCGCAACATCCCCGTCGGCACGGTGGTCCACGCGATCGAGCTGCGGCCGGGTGGCGGCGCGAAGATCGCCCGCTCCGCCGGCACCAGCGTCCAGCTGGTCGCCCGCGAGGGCCGCTTCGCCCAGCTGCGCATGCCCTCGGGCGAGATCCGCAACGTCGACGTGCGCTGCCGCGCCACCGTCGGCGAGGTGGGCAACGCCGAGCAGTCGAACATCAACTGGGGCAAGGCCGGCCGCATGCGGTGGAAGGGCAAGCGCCCGACCGTCCGCGGTGTCGCCATGAACCCGGTGGACCACCCGCACGGTGGTGGTGAGGGCAAGACCTCCGGTGGTCGCCACCCGGTGAACCCGAAGGGCAAGCCGGAGGGCCGCACGCGCAAGCGCAAGGCCAGTGACGCCCTGATCGTGCGCCGCCGGCGCACCAACAAGAAGCGCTGAGCGGGTTAGAGGAGTCCGACAGACATGCCACGCAGCCTGAAGAAGGGCCCGTTCGTCGACGACCACCTGCTCAAGAAGGTGGACGCGCAGAACGAGAAGGGCACCAAGACGGTCATCCGGACCTGGTCCCGCCGCTCGACGATCATCCCGGACATGCTCGGCCACACCATCGCCGTGCACGACGGTCGCAAGCACGTCCCGGTCTTCGTGACCGAGGCGATGGTCGGGCACAAGCTCGGCGAGTTCGCTCCGACCCGGACCTTCCGCGGTCACGTCAAGGACGACCGCCGGTCGCGGCGCGGCTGAGCCCGGTCCCGAGAGAGAGACTTGAGATGACTTCCCAGCTGGGAGAGGAGACGCAGGTCGCCCGGGCCGTCGCCCGCGGCGTCCGCGTCACCCCCATGAAGGCACGCCGGGTGGTGGACCTCATCCGCTACCTGCCCACCGACGAGGCCCTGGCGCTCCTGCGGTTCGCCCCGCAGTCGGCCAGCGAGCCGGTGGCCAAGGTTGTCGCCAGCGCCGTCGCCAACGCCGAGCACAACCTGCGGCTGGACCCGGCCGCGCTCGTCGTCAGCGCCGCCTACGTCGACGAGGGCCCGACCATGAAGCGGATTCGGCCGCGCGCCCAGGGCCGCGCCTACCGCATCAACAAGCGGACCAGCCACATCACCGTCGAGGTGAGCGAGGTCGGCTCCAGCGCCGAGCTCGCCGGCAAGTCCCGCACCGCCCGCCGGCGCACCGGCCAGTCCGGCCCGGCGACGCAGCAGCAGGGCACGCAGCAGCGCTCCAACACGAGGGGAGGGACCCGCTAGTGGGTCAGAAGGTCAACCCGCACGGGTTCCGCCTCGGCATCACCACCGACTACAAGTCCCGGTGGTACGCCGACAAGCTGTACAAGGACTACGTCAAGGAAGACGTGGCCATCCGCAAGCTCATGACCAAGGGCATGGAGCGCGCCGGCATCTCGAAGGTGGAGATCGAGCGCACCCGTGACCGGGTCCGGGTCGACATCCACACCGCCCGGCCGGGCATCGTCATCGGCCGCCGCGGCGCCGAGGCCGACCGCATCCGCGGCGAGCTGGAGAAGCTCACCGGCAAGCAGGTGCAGCTGAACATCCTCGAGGTCAAGAACCCCGAGGCCGACGCCCAGCTCGTGGCCCAGGCCGTGGCCGAGCAGCTGTCCAGCCGCGTCAGCTTCCGCCGCGCCATGCGCAAGGCCATGCAGTCGGCCCAGCGCAGCCCGCAGGTCAAGGGCATCCGGGTGCAGTGCTCCGGGCGCCTGGGCGGCACCGAGATGAGCCGGTCGGAGTTCTACCGCGAGGGTCGCGTGCCGCTGCACACCCTCCGGGCGAACATCGACTACGGCCTGTACGAGGCCCGCACCACCTTCGGCCGCATCGGCGTGAAGGTGTGGATCTACAAGGGCGACGTCAGCGGCTCGCGTGCCGAGCGCGAGGCCCTCGAGGCCCTCGCCGCCCGGCAGCAGCGCCGGGAGCGCCCGCAGCGCCCCCGCCGGTCGGGCTCCAGCGGCACCACCGCCGGTGGCACCGAGGCCGGCCGCGCCGCCGCCGAGACGTCGACCGGTCCGGAGACCGGCGACAGCACCGTGGCCGTGACCTCGGGTGAGGTCGCGCCCGAGCAGACCGTCGCCGAGGCCGCCGGCCCCGAGGCGACCGCCGCGGCCGAGACGACCGCGACCGAGAACACGGAGGGCTGACACGTGCTGATCCCCCGGCGCGTCAAGCACCGCAAGCAGCACCACCCGGACCGCTCCGGCCGGGCCAAGGGCGGCACGGCGATCAACTTCGGTGAGTACGCCATCCAGGCCCTCGAGCCGGCGTACGTGACCAACCGGCAGATCGAGTCCGCCCGTATCGCCATGACCCGGCACATCCGCCGTGGCGGCAAGGTCTGGATCACGATCTACCCGGACCGCCCGCTCACCAAGAAGCCGGCCGAGACCCGCATGGGTTCCGGCAAGGGCTCCCCGGAGTGGTGGGTCGCCAACGTCAAGCCGGGCCGCGTCATGTTCGAGCTGTCGGGTGTCCCGGAGTCGGTGGCCCGCGAGGCCATGCGCCGCGCCATCCACAAGCTGCCCATGAAGGCTCGCTTCATCACGCGTGAAGGAGAGGTGTGATGGCCGCCGGTCTGACCGCCCCGGAGCTGCGCGAGCTCTCGGCCGAGGAGCTCGCCACGCGGCTGCGTGAGCACAAGGAAGAGCTGTTCAACCTGCGCTTCCAGGTGGCCACCGGCCAGCTGGACAACAACCGGCGACTGCAGACCGTCCGCCGCGACATCGCCCGGATCTACACGATCATGCGCGAGCGCGAGCTGGGTCTCTCGGTCGCCCCGAACGAGGGTGTGGCATGAGCGAGCCCCAGAACACCGCTGTCGCCAGCGGCCCCGGCCTGGCCGGCCGCGGCTACCGCAAGGTCCGCGAGGGCCTCGTGGTCAGCGACAAGATGGACAAGACCATCGTCGTCGAGGTCGAGGACCGCGTGAAGCACGGCCTCTACGGCAAGGTCATCCGTCGCACCAGCAAGCTGAAGGCCCACGACGAGCAGGGCGTCGCCGGCATCGGTGACCGCGTGCAGATCATGGAGACCCGGCCGCTGTCGGCCACCAAGCGGTGGCGGCTGGTCGAGGTCCTCGAGAAGGCCAAGTAACACCCGTCGGGGGTCCGCGGGCCCTGTGACCCACGCCCTGCGGGGCGGGTCGCGGGACCGGGTACCCTGGACGACTGGCGCCCCTCCGGGTGAGCGCCACATCCCGGTACCCGTGTCGGACGCACCGGCGGCACCAGTCGCCGGTGCGTCCGCGCGTGGGTACCGGACAGCCGGTTCACCGTTCCGGCCCGGCTGTCACCACTGAGATTTGGGAGTAGGACGTGATCCAGCAGGAGTCGCGGCTCCGGGTCGCCGACAACACCGGTGCGAAGGAGATCCTCTGCATCCGGGTGCTCGGCGGCTCCGGGCGGCGCTACGCCGGCATCGGCGACGTCATCGTGGCGACCGTCAAGGACGCGCTGCCCGGTGCCGGCGTCAAGCGCGGCGACGTCGTCAAGGCCGTCGTCGTCCGCACGCGGAAGGAGCGTCGTCGTCCCGACGGCTCCTACATCCGCTTCGACGAGAACGCCGCGGTGATCATCCGCGACAGCGGCGACCCGCGCGGCACGCGCATCTTCGGTCCCGTCGGCCGCGAGCTGCGCGACAAGCGCTTCATGCGGATCATCTCGCTCGCCCCGGAGGTGCTCTGACCATGGCTGCCAAGAAGACCCCGCCGGCCAAGACGCCGGGCATGAAGGTGAAGAAGGGCGACACCGTGGTGGTCCTGTCCGGCAAGGACAAGGGCGCCCGGGGTCGCGTGATCGCCGCCTACCCCAAGCTGCAGAAGGTCCTCGTCGAGGGCGTCGGCCGCGTCAAGAAGCACACCCGCATCAGCTCGAACCAGCGGGGCGCGCAGCAGGGCGGCATCGTCACCCAGGAGGCTCCCATCCACGTCAGCAACGTGATGGTGATCGACTCCGAGGGGACGCCGACCCGGGTCGGTTACCGCCAGGACGAGGAAGGCCGCAACATCCGGGTGTCGCGGCGGACCGGTAAGGACCTCTGACGATGACTGCACCCACCCGTGAGCTCCCGCGCCTGCTGGCGCACTACCGCGAGTCGATCGTGCCGGCCCTCCAGGAGGAGTTCGGCTTCGAGAACGTCATGCAGATCCCGCGGCTGACGAAGATCGTCGTCAACATGGGCGTCGGCGAGGCGACCCGCGACGCGAAGCTGATGGACGGCGCGGTCCGCGACCTCACCGCCATCACCGGCCAGCGCCCGGCCGTCGTCCGGGCCCGCAAGTCCATCGCCCAGTTCAAGCTGCGCGAGGGCATGCCCATCGGCGCCAAGGTCACCCTCCGCGGCGACCGCATGTGGGAGTTCCTCGACCGGCTCCTGGCGCTGGCCCTGCCCCGCATCCGCGACTTCCGCGGCCTGAACGCCAAGCAGTTCGACGGGCACGGCAACTACACGTTCGGGCTGACCGAGCAGTCGATGTTCCGCGAGATCGACGTCGACAAGATCGACC
Organism: Geodermatophilus sp. SYSU D00698; assembly: GCF_054050335.1. NCBI lineage: Bacteria > Bacillati > Actinomycetota > Actinomycetes > Geodermatophilales > Geodermatophilaceae > Geodermatophilus > Geodermatophilus sp. SYSU D00698. Next base: position 158,776 of record NZ_JBJGZD010000003.1, on the reverse strand, counting down.
GTCCGCGTGGCATGGACATCACGCTGGTCACCACCGCCACGAACGACGAGGAGGGTCGCGAGCTGCTGCGCCTCCTGGGCTTCCCGTTCGCCGGCCAGCCCGTCGTCACCACCATCCGCTGAGCCGGGCCGAGGAGACAGACAGATGGCCAAGAAGGCGCTGATCAACAAGGCGGCCCGCAAGCCCAAGTTCGCGGTCCGCGGTTACACCCGCTGCCAGCGGTGCGGTCGTCCGCACTCGGTCTTCCGCAAGTTCGGCCTGTGCCGGATCTGCCTGCGGGAGATGGCGCACGCCGGCGAGCTGCCGGGCGTGAGCAAGTCCAGCTGGTAGTCCGCACCACCCGCCCCGCGCGCTGACCGCGCGGGGCGGGCCCCCAGCTCCACCGTTCGCCGAGAGGCCCACGCGAGGGACGCGTGAGGAACCGCGGCGAGAGAGGCACGACACCCATGACGATGACCGACCCGATCGCGGACATGCTCACGCGGCTGCGCAACGCGAACACGGCCTACCACGACTCGACGCGCATGCCGTCGTCGAAGCTCAAGACGCACATCGCCGAGATCCTCCAGCAGGAGGGCTACATCGCCGGCTGGCGCGTCGAGGACGTCGAGAAGGACGGCGCCACCCGCAGGGAGCTGGTGATCGACCTCAAGTTCGGCCCCAACCGCGAGCGCAGCATCGCCGGGGTGCGCCGGGTGTCCAAGCCGGGCCTGCGGGTCTACGCGAAGTCGAACGCCCTGCCGAAGGTCCTGGGCGGCCTGGGGGTGGCCATCATCTCCACCTCGACCGGGCTGCTGACCGACCGGCAGGCGACCAAGAAGGGCGTGGGCGGGGAAGTCCTCGCCTACGTCTGGTAAGAGGAGCGAGCGAGATGTCACGGATCGGACGACTGCCGGTTCCCGTGCCCGGTGGCGTGGACGTCACCATCGACGGCCAGACGGTCAGCGTGAAGGGCCCCAAGGGCACCCTGTCCCACACCGTCGCGGCGCCCATCACGGTCGCCCGGGGCGAGGACGGCACGCTGAGCGTCCAGCGGCCCGACGACGAGCGCGAGAGCCGGGCGCTGCACGGCCTGTCCCGCACGCTGATCGCCAACATGATCACCGGCGTCACCGAGGGCTACACCAAGACCCTCGAGATCGTCGGCGTCGGCTACCGCGTCCAGGCCCGCGGCTCGGACCTGGAGTTCGCGCTCGGCTACAGCCACCCGGTGCCGGTGCGTGCCCCGGAGGGCATCACCTTCACCGTCGAGTCGCCCACCCGCCTGCGGGTGACCGGCATCGACAAGCAGCAGGTCGGCCAGGTGGCCGCCAACATCCGCGGCCTCCGCAAGCCCGACCCGTACAAGGGCAAGGGCGTGCGCTACCAGGGCGAGGTCGTCAAGCGCAAGGTCGGGAAGACGGGTAAGTGATGGCACAGACCGAGAAGGCCGCTCGGGTGCACACGCCCGTCGGCACCGACATCAGCACCGCGCGCCGCGTCTCGCGGCTGCGCCGCCACAACCGGCTCCGCAAGCGGGTCTCCGGCACGCCGGACCGCCCGCGCATGGTGGTCAACCGCAGCACGCGGCACATCCACGTGCAGGTGGTGGACGACACCGCCGGCCGTACGCTGGTGAGCGCCTCGACGCTCGACGCCAGCCTGCGCGGCGCCGAGGGCGACAAGTCCGCCCTGGCCCGCCGGGTGGGCGCCCTGGTCGCCGAGCGCGCCCAGGCCGCCGGCATCACCAAGGTCGTGTTCGACCGCGGGGGGAACCGCTACCAGGGCCGCATCGCCGCGCTGGCCGACGGCGCGCGTGAGGGCGGGCTGGACTTCTGATGAGCAGCACCGCCAACCAGCAGATCGAGAGGGACGTCTGATGCCAGGACCACAGCGACGCGGCGGCGGCGCCGGCGGCGGCAACGACCGCCGCGACCGTCGTGACGGCGGGCGGGGGCCCGGCGGCGCGCCTGCCGAGAAGAGCAACTACATCGAGCGCGTGGTGGCCATCAACCGCGTGTCGAAGGTCGTCAAGGGTGGTCGGCGCTTCAGCTTCACCGCCCTGGTGATCGTCGGCGACGGTGACGGCACCGTGGGCGTCGGCTACGGCAAGGCCAAGGAGGTGCCCGCGGCGATCGCCAAGGGCGTCGAGGAGGCCAAGAAGCACTTCTACAAGGTGCCGCGCATCGCCAGCACCATCCCGCACCCGGTGCAGGGTGAGGCCGCTGCCGGTGTCGTGCTGCTCAAGCCGGCCAGCCCCGGTACCGGTGTCATCGCCGGTGGCCCGGTGCGCGCCGTCCTCGAGTGCGCCGGCATCCACGACGTGCTCTCGAAGAGCCTCGGCTCGTCGAACCCGATCAACATCGTGCACGCCACCATGCAGGCGCTGAAGGAGCTCGTCCGGCCCGAGGAGATCGCCGCCCGCCGCGGGCTGCCCCTCGAGGACGTCGCCCCGGCCGCCATGCTGCGGGCGCGTGCGGGCCAGGGGGTCTGACATGGCGCAGCTGAAGGTGACCCAGATCCGGTCGGCGATCGGCACGAAGCCCAACCAGCGGCAGACGCTGCGGTCCCTGGGCCTCAAGCGGATCAACGACACGGTCGTGCAGGAGGACCGTCCCGAGATCCGCGGGATGGTCGCCACGGTGACGCACCTCGTCGCCGTGGAAGAGATCTGAGCAGGGACTCGTCATGACTCTCAAGGTCCACCACCTGCGTCCGGCCCCGGGCGCCCACACCCCCAAGACGCGCGTCGGCCGGGGTGAGGGCTCCAAGGGCAAGACCGCCGGTCGCGGCACCAAGGGCACCGGGGCACGCGGCAACACCTCCGCGCGCTTCGAGGGCGGCCAGACGCCGCTGCACATGCGGCTGCCCAAGATGTCCGGCTTCAAGAACCCGAACAAGGTCGTCTTCCAGGTCGTCAACCTCGACCGGATCGCGTCCCTGTTCCCGCAGGGCGGGCACGTCGACCCCGACACGCTCGCCGACGCCGGCGCGGTCCGCCGCGGCCAGCCGGTGAAGGTCCTCGGCACCGGTGAGCTGGGCGGCGTCCAGGTCACCGTGCACGCGCACGCCTTCTCGGCCTCCGCCGCCGAGAAGATCGCCGCGGCCGGGGGCAGCACCACCCGCATCTGACCGCCGACGACCCCCGGGTGCCCCATCGCCCCGGGGGTCGTCTGCTGTCCGGCCCGCGCGCCCCCGCGTCCGGGCCCCGGGGAGTCGCCCGCCCCGCCCGCCGGTGTGCCACCGGTGAGGGAGGGTGTGACCGGCGCGACCCCCGTCGTTGCTAACCTCATCCGACCGAGCAGGGGAGGGCACGTGCTGCAGGCGTTCGCCGCGGCGTTCCGGACGCCAGACCTCCGGCGCAAGTTGCTGTTCTCCCTGGCGATCATCGCCGTGTACCGGCTGGGCGCCTCGGTGCCCGGCCCGGGGGTCTCCGTCGAGGCCATCAACAGCTGTCTCGAGCAGGCGCAGGCGGGCAGCCAGCGCGACGTCTACTCGCTGGTGAACCTGTTCTCCGGCGGGGCGCTGCTCCGGCTGTCGATCTTCGCGCTGGGGATCATGCCGTACATCACCGCCAGCATCATCGTGCAGCTGCTGGTCGTGGTGATCCCGCGGTTCGAGCAGCTGAAGAAGGAGGGGCAGTCGGGCCAGCAGAAGCTGACCCAGTACACCCGCTACCTGACGATCGCCCTGGCGATCCTGCAGAGCACCGGGATCATCGCCCTGGCCCGCAGCGGCCAGCTGTTCCCCGGCTGCCAGCAGGACATCATCCCGTCGGACAGCATCTGGACGACGGTCGTCCTCGTGGTCGCCCTGACCGCCGGCACCGCGGTGATCATGTGGCTCGGTGAGCTGCTCACCGAGAAGGGGATCGGCAACGGCATGTCCGTGCTGATCTTCACCTCGATCGCGGCCCGCATCCCCGCCGAGGGCGGCTCGATCCTGCAGACCCGCGGCGGCGTCGTCTTCGCCGTCGTCTGCGCCTTCGCCCTGCTGATCATCGGGGCCGTCGTCTACGTCGAGCAGGCGCAACGGCGCATCCCGGTCCAGTACGCCAAGCGCATGGTCGGCCGCCGCATGTACGGCGGCACCTCGACCTACCTCCCGCTCAAGGTGAACCAGGCCGGCGTCATCCCGGTCATCTTCGCCTCGTCGCTGCTGTACCTCCCGCAGCTGATCACCCAGCTCCAGGGTGACGAGACCGGCCCGGTCCGGCAGTTCTTCGAGAACTACGTCATCGACCAGAGCAGCCCGGTGCACGTCGCGCTCTACTTCGGCCTGATCGTGTTCTTCACGTACTTCTACGTGTCGATCACGTTCAACCCCGAGGAGCGGGCCGACGACATGAAGCGCTACGGCGGCTTCATCCCCGGCATCCGCCCGGGCCGGCCGACGGCGGAGTACCTGCAGTACGTGCTGTCCCGGATCACCCTGCCCGGGTCGATCTACCTGGGGATCGTCGCGGTGCTGCCGAACTTCTTCCTGTCGATCACGCAGCAGGGGGCGAACCAGAACTTCCCGTTCGGCGGGACCGCAGTGCTGATCATGGTGGGAGTGGGCTTGGAGACCGTGAAGCAGATCGAGACGCAGCTCAACCAGCGCAACTACGAAGGGTTCCTGAAGTAGTGCGCATCGTGCTGCTGGGCCCGCCGGGAGCCGGCAAGGGGACCCAGGCCCAGATCATCGCCGGCCAGCTCGGGGTGCCTGCCATCTCGACGGGCGACATCTTCCGCGCCAACGTCAGCGGGCAGACCGAGCTCGGCCGCAAGGCCAAGGTCTACATGGACGCCGGCGACCTGGTCCCGGACGAGATCACCGTCGCGATGGTCAAGGACCGGCTCGCCGAGCCCGACGCCAAGGCCGGGTTCCTGCTCGACGGCTTCCCCCGCACGATCGCCCAGGCCGAGCAGCTGCGCGGCTCGCTCGAGGAGCTCGGGCACGGGCTCGACCGCGTCGTCGAGCTGGTCGTCGAGGAGGAGGAGCTGGTGCGCCGGCTCTCCGGCCGCCGGATGCTCGTCGACGGCGAGTGGGTGCAGCGCGACGACGACAGGCCCGAGACCGTGCGGCACCGCCTCCAGGTCTACCGGGAACAGACCGCCCCGCTGTCCGGGTTCTACGACGGCGAGGGGTTGCTGTCGCGCATCCACGCGATCGGCACCATCGAGGAGGTCACCGCCCGGGTGATGACCGCCCTGGGCCGGCCCGTCCAGCCCGGGCAGCCGAGCGACAGCTGAGGGGACGGCGCCGCCCATGTCGGCCGGGATCCTGACCCGCCTCCCGCTGCTGGCGAAGTGGAGTGGACGCATGATCCAGATCAAGACACCGCACGAGATCGAGCTCATGCGCGGCGCCGGGCTCGTCGTCGCCAAGGCGATCGCCGCCGTCCGCGCCGCGGTCCGCCCGGGGGTGACCACCGGGGAGCTCGACGCGATCGCCGAGGACGTCATCCGGTCGTCCGGGGCGATCCCGTCGTTCCTCGGCTACCACGGCTTCACCGGCAGCATCTGCGCGTCGATCAACGACGAGGTCGTGCACGGCATCCCGGACCCGGAGCGCACCCTCGCCCTGGGCGACAACATCTCCATCGACTGCGGCGCCATCCTCGACGGCTGGCACGGCGACTCGGCGGTCACGGTGACCGTCGGTCCGCCGTCGGCCGAGGACGCCGCGCTCATCGACGTCACCGAGCGGTCGATGTGGGCCGGGCTGGCGAGGGCCGTGGCCGGTGGCCGGCTGACCGACATCAGCTCCGCCGTCGAGCAGGTCGTCACCGCCGAGGCCCACCCGTACGGGATCGTCGACCACTACGGCGGGCACGGCATCGGCACCGAGATGCACCAGGACCCGCACGTCCTCAACTACGGCCGGCCCGGTCGCGGCCCGCGGCTGGTGCCCGGCCTGGCACTGGCGATCGAGCCCATGGTGACCGTGGGCGACCCGGCCACCGCCGAGCTCGAGGACGGCTGGACCGTGGTCACCAAGGACGGCTCCCGGGCCGCCCACTTCGAGCACACCGTCGCCATCACCCCCGAGGGGCCCTGGGTCCTGACGGCGGAGGACGGCGGCGTCGCGGGGCTGGCCCCCTTCGGGATCACCCCGCGCACCTGAGCAGGGCTCCTCGCCCCACCGCTCGCAGGCTCGTGGCGGGACTCCGCGTGAGGGGCCGGCGGCCCGCCCGGGGTGTTCCGTTGTGACAGAGGCCGGGTTGGAGCGCCCCGCTGCAGCGGGGTACAGTGAACGACGGCGTTCGCGCCGTCCTGTCGTCGTGCTGTGGCCGCACGACCCGGGACGCCCTCGCGGGAGCGCCTGCACCACCTGGTCTGCAACCACCGCGTTCGACCCGGCCGGCATCCGGCACGGTCGCATGCGACTCCAGCACCACACCAACCAGCACCACCGAGTCAGGGAGGCCGTGTCGGGCATGGCGAAGAAGGACGGGGCCATCGAGGTCGAGGGTCGCGTCGTCGAGCCGCTGCCCAACGCGATGTTCCGGGTCGAGCTGCAGAACGGGCACCGGGTGCTCGCCCACATCAGCGGCAAGATGCGCCAGCACTACATCCGCATCCTGCCCGAGGACCGCGTCGTCGTGGAGCTCTCGCCCTACGACCTGACCCGCGGTCGCATCGTCTACCGCTACAAGTGACCGCCGCCGGCGCAGGGCACCTCCGGGTGCCGCGTGGGCGGCCATCGATCGACAGGAATGAGGGGCGGCACCGGTGAAGGTCCAGCCGTCGGTGAAGAAGATCTGCGACAAGTGCAAGGTGATCCGCCGGCACGGCCGGGTCATGGTCATCTGCGACAACGCCCGCCACAAGCAGCGGCAGGGCTGAGGGAGTACCTGAGACATGGCACGACTGGCCGGCGTCGACCTGCCCCGCGAGAAGCGGATGGAGATCGCGCTCACCTACATCTACGGGATCGGCAAGGCGCACGCCAAGGAGACCCTGGCGGCGACCGGCGTCAGCCCGGACCTGCGCGTCAAGGACCTCGGCGACGAGGACCTGCTGAAGCTGCGCGACTACATCGACGAGCACTTCCGCGTCGAGGGTGACCTCCGCCGCGAGGTGGCCGCGGACATCCGTCGCAAGATCGAGATTGGTGCCTACCAGGGCCTGCGGCACCGCCGTGGCCTCCCGGTGCACGGTCAGCGCACCCGCACCAACGCGCGCTCGAGCAAGGGCCCGCGCAAGACCATCGCCGGCAAGAAGAAGGCCGGCAAGAAGTAAGCCGCGCAGCGGCCCGTCGCGGCGACCCGGGAGGGCGGGAGCGGCGGGCTGCGCGTGTGTTTCCAGGCCATACGTCAGAAGGAATCCGGAGAGACATGCCTCCCAGGGCTCGCGCCGCGGCCGGTGCCAAGAAGGTCCGCCGCAAGGAGAAGAAGAACGTCGCCCACGGCGCCGCTCACATCAAGAGCACGTTCAACAACACGATCGTGTCGATCACCGACCCGACGGGCAACGTGATCAGCTGGGCCTCGGCCGGCCACGTCGGCTTCAAGGGCTCGCGCAAGTCGACGCCGTTCGCCGCCCAGATGGCCGCCGAGAACGCCGCGCGCAAGGCCCAGGAGCACGGCATGCGCAAGGTCGACGTCTTCGTGAAGGGCCCGGGCTCGGGCCGCGAGACCGCGATCCGCTCGCTGCAGGCCACCGGCCTCGAGGTGGGGCAGATCCAGGACGTGACGCCGCAGCCGCACAACGGCTGCCGCCCCAAGAAGCGCCGCCGGGTCTGACCGGCCACTGACGAGAAGAACGAGGAGTACCTGACGTGGCCCGTTACGCCGGAGCCGACTGCCGCATGTGCCGGCGCGAGAAGATGAAGCTGTTCCTCAAGGGCAGCAAGTGCGAGTCCCCGAAGTGCCCGATCGAGATCCGGCCCTACCCGCCGGGCGAGCACGGCCGGGGCCGCAGCAAGGACAGCGAGTACCTCCTGCAGCTGCGCGAGAAGCAGAAGGCCCGCCGCATCTACGGCGTCCTCGAGAAGCAGTTCCGCGGCTACTACGAGGAGGCCAACCGCAAGACCGGCAAGACCGGTGAGGTCCTGCTGCAGATCCTCGAGTCCCGCCTGGACAACGTCGTGTACCGGGCCGGCTGGGGCGAGAGCCGCGACATGGCCCGCCAGCTGGTCAAGCACGGCCACATCCGGGTGAACGGCCGCAAGGTCGACATCCCGTCCTACCGGGTCAGCGCGAACGACATCATCGAGGTCGCCGAGAAGTCGCGGCGGATGGTGCCCTTCGAGATCGCCCAGGCCCGCGCCGGCGAGCGCCCCGTGCCGCCGTGGCTGGAGGTCATCAGCGGCCAGCTGCGCGCCGTCGTGCACAGCGTCCCGGCCCGCCAGGTGATCGACACCCCGGTGCAGGAGCAGCTGATCGTCGAGCTCTACTCCAAGTAAGCAGAAGGACCCCTCTGCCCCCACCGCTCGCACGCTCGCGGCGGGACCCTGCAGAGGGGCCGACGGCCCCGGCGGGCGGACCGATGTCCGCCGGGGCCCGCACCACCCCCTCACGGCGTCATATGGCGGGCGCCGGAGGACCCAAGGGAGAACACACGATGCTCATCGCACAGCGTCCGACGCTGACCGAGGAGACCCTCACCGAGCAGCGCTCGCGGTTCGTCATCGAGCCGCTGGAGCCCGGCTTCGGCTACACCCTCGGCAACTCGCTGCGCCGCACCCTCCTGTCCTCGATCCCCGGCGCTGCCGTCACCAGCATCCGGATCGAGGGCACCCTGCACGAGTTCACGACCGTGCCCGGGGTCAAGGAGGACGTCACCGAGATCATCCTCAACCTCAAGGGCCTGGTCGTCAGCTCCGACTCCGACGAGCCGGTGACCATGTACCTGCGCAAGCAGGGCCCCGGTGAGGTCACCGCCGCCGACATCGCGCCCCCGGCCGGTGTCGAGGTGCACAACCCCGACCTGCACATCGCCACCCTCAACGGCAAGGGCCGCCTCGAGATCGAGCTGGTCGTCGAGCGGGGCCGCGGGTACGTCCCGGCGCCGCAGAACAAGCAGCCCGGCCAGGAGATCGGCCGCATCCCGGTCGACTCGATCTACTCGCCGGTCCTCAAGGTCACCTACGCCGTCGAGGCCACCCGCGTCGAGCAGCGCACCGACTTCGACCGCCTCGTGGTCGACGTCGAGACCAAGCCCTCGATCGCGCCGCGCGACGCCATCGCCTCCGCCGGCTCCACGCTGGTCGAGCTGTTCGGCCTGCTGCGCGAGCTGAACGTCGACGCCGAGGGCATCGAGGTCGGGCCCAGCCCGGCCGAGGCCGCCGACATCGCGAACTTCTCGATGCCGATCGAGGACATGGACCTCACCGTCCGGTCCTACAACTGCCTCAAGCGCGAGGGCGTGCACACCGTCGGTGAGCTGGTCACCCGCTCGGAGGCCGACCTGCTCGACATCCGCAACTTCGGGGCCAAGTCGATCGACGAGGTCAAGATGAAGCTGGCGGCCATGGGCCTGGCGCTCAAGGACAGCCCGCCCGGGTTCATCCCGACCTCGGTCGAGAGCTACGACGAGGGCTACGAGACCGACGCCTACCAGGGCCACGGCGAGTACGGCACCGAGTACGGGCAGGTCCAGTACGACGACGGCTCCTACCAGGAGACCGAGCAGCTCTGACGCTGCACCGGCCGGGCGGCGGGACGACCGCCGCCCGGCCGGACCGCGTGGGCCCGCCGTGCGCAGGCCCGCCACACTGACGAAAGCGACAGCACCACCCGGATGCAGCCGGCAGACGCCCGCCCGGCCGCGTGAGGAAGGACCGACATGCCCACCCCCACCAAGGGCCCCCGTCTCGGCGGGTCCCCCTCGCACGAGCGGCTGATGCTGGCCAACCTGGCCACGTCGCTGTTCGAGCACGGGCGGATCACCACCACCGAGGCGAAGGCGAAGCGGCTGCGCCCGTTCGCCGAGAAGCTGGTCACCTTCGCCAAGCGCGGTGACCTGCACGCGCGCCGCCAGGTGATGACGGTCATCCGGGACAAGGACGTCGTCCACCACCTGTTCGCCGAGATCGGCCCGCGCTTCGAGAACCGGCCCGGCGGCTACACCCGCATCACCAAGGTCGGCCCGCGCAAGGGCGACAACGCCCCCATGGCCGTCATCGAGCTCGTCGAGGCGCTGACCGTGGCCCAGCAGGCCGTCGGTGAGGCCGAGCGCGCCCGCGGCACCCGCTTCGCCGCCGGCGCCGGCGCGGCCGCCGCCTCCGGTGAGGTCACCGCGGACGCCGTCGAGACCGCCGCGGCCGACGAGGACACCACCGAGGCCGCGGACGTCGACGCGACCGAGGCCGAGGTCACCGACGCCGAGGCGAGCGACGCCGACGACACCGCCGTCGCCGCGGACGCCGAGGCCCCGGCCGGGGACGCGGACGGCGCCAGGTGACCGAGCAGCCGGGCCAGGGCGGCGACGCCGGCGCGGCCGGGGTCTCCGCCGGCGGCGGCGACCAGGGCGCGACGTTCGAGGGCGAGACCACCGGTCCCGGTGGCGACACCTCGCCGGCCGTGACCTCCGGTGAGGTCGACGCCGAGGCGCAGGAGGTCGTGACCGACCTCTACAACCCGGACGGCGAGCGCCAGGACGACGGCGACGTCACCCCCGAGCCCAGGGCCGAGAACCTGGCCGTGGTCGAGGACCCGGTGCTGTCCCCGGACGTGGCCGCCGCGGCGGCCGCGGAGATCGAGGCCGCGGAGATCGGGGACGCCGCGACCGCGGGCACCCACGCCCCCGGCGGCGAGTCCGCGCCCGACCCGAAGTGACCCGCTGCTGAACACCGCGCACCACCGCGACGAGCCCGCCCCCGATCCCGGGGGCGGGCTCGTCCGTCTCCGGCTGTCCGTCGCCTACGACGGGACGGACTTCTCCGGCTGGGCGCGCCAGCCCGGCCGGCGCACCGTGCAGGGCGAGCTGGAGTCCGCGCTGGCCACCGCGCTGCGCGCGCCGGTCGAGCTGACCGTCGCCGGCCGCACCGACGCCGGCGTGCACGCCACCGGACAGGTCGCGCACGCCGACGTCCCGCGCGCCGCCTGGGAGGAGCAGCGCGAGCGCCTCGTCCGCCGGCTGCGCGGCCTGCTGCCGCCGGACGTCGCGGTGCCCGCCGTGACGGAGGCGCCGCCCGGGTTCGACGCCCGCTTCGGCGCCCTCGCGCGGCACTACGTCTACCGGCTCACCGACAGCGACGCCGGACCCCCGCCGCTGCGCCGGGCGGACACCGTCGGCTGGCCCCGCCGGCTCGACGCCGCCGCCATGGACGCCGCCGCCCGCCTCGTGACCGGCGAGCACGACTTCGCCGCCTTCTGCCGCCGCCGCGAGGGCGCCACGACCGTCCGGACGCTGCTGGAGCTGGCCGCGGCCCGCGACGGCGACCTGGTGACCGTCAGGGCCTCCGCGGACGCCTTCTGCCACTCGATGGTGCGCAGCCTCGTCGGCGCGCTGGTCGCCGTCGGGGAGGGGCGCCGGGCGCCGGAGTGGCCGGCCGGCCTGCTCGACCGCCGGGAGCGGGCGGGCGAGGTCGTCGTCGCCCCGCCCGGGGGGCTCACGCTGGTACGGGTCGACTACCCGGCCGACGCCGACCTCGCCGCCCGCGCGCTGGTCACCCGCGCCCGGCGCGACTAGGGGAGGGCGGCCACGGCGTCGGCGACGGGGGTGTCGCCGGACACCAGCTCCACCACCTCGTTCGTCTTGCCGGAGTCGAGGAAGGCCAGCAGGACCGCGGCGACGTCATCGCGGGGGACCTCGCCGTACTCGACGCCGTGGGCGAGGGTGACCCGGCCGGTGCCGGGCTCGTCGGTCAGCCGCCCGGGCCGCACGATCACGGTGTCCAGCGCGGGGCGCGGCAGGATGACGTCCTCGGCGCGCAGCTTCGCCTGCAGGTAGACGGCGAACACCGGGCCCATGCCCCTCGGCGTCCCCTGCCGGGCCTGCTCGACGCCCATCGAGGACACCAGCAGGTAGGGGCGGACGCCGGCGCGCTCGGCGGCGTCGGCCAGCAGGACCGCGGCGCCGTGGTCGACGGTGTGCTTGCGCTCCGCGCCGCTGCCCGGGCCGGCGCCCGCGGCGAACACGACGGCGTCGGCGCCGCGGACGACCTCCGCGACGTCGTCGACCGAGGCGGACTCGAGGTCCAGCACCGCGGGCGTGACGCCGTCGGCCTCGAGGTCGGCGGTGTGGTCGGGGTTGCGGACGATGCCGACGACGGTGTCCCCGCGCCCGGTGAGCAGCCGGCCGAGGCGGCGGGCGACCTGACCGTGGGCACCGGCGATGACGACGCGCATGCGCGGGCCGTACCCGGCGGCCGGGGCGGTCACCCGCCGGCGTCCCTGCGGGCCCGGGCGAGGTCGGCGGGGGTGTCGCAGTCGGTCCACGGCGGCGGGGTGCCCGGCTCCCGGGCGGGGGACCAGCGGGTGACCGTCAGCCGGGCGACCACCCGGCGGACCGGCACCGGGCCGTCCGCGCCGGCCACGGCCGCCCGGAGGGCCGCGGTCCGCCAGACGCCGAGCAGGTACTGGTCGCGGCCGGCGTCGTCGACGACCAGGACGCCGTCGGCGGTCAGCCGCGCCCGCAGGTCGCGGAGCAGCCCGGGGGTCACGAACGGCAGGTCGCCGGCGAGGACGGCGACCACCGCGGTGTCGACGACGGCGAGCCCCGCGCGCATCGCGGCCACCGGCCCGCCGCCGGGCGGCCGCTCGCGGACGACGCGGACGCCGGCGGGGACCGGCTGCGGCGGCCCGACGACGACCCGCGACGCGGCGTCGGGGACCGCGGCGAGGACGGCGGCGAGCATCGTGCGGCCGCCCACCTCCAGCTGCGGCTTGGCCTGCCCGCCCAGCCGGGCCGCGCGGCCGCCGGCCAGGACCACCGCCGCGTAGGGCTGGAGCGGGTCCGGCGCGGTCACGGTCCGACCGTAGGGGCCGCGGATGGGTACCGTCGCCGTTCGTGGGACGAGTCACCAGCCGCACCCCCGTGCTGCGCATCCGGGGCCCCGTGCGCACCACCCGGCCCGACACGGTGGCCGCCGAGGAGCCCCTGGAGATCCGGCTGGCCGGGTCGCCCCTGGCGGTCACCATGCGCACGCCCGGCGCGGACTTCGACCTGGTGCACGGCTTCCTGGCCACCGAGGGCGTCATCGGCGGCGTCGAGGACGTCGCCGGGCTGCGCTACTGCGACTCGGTGGACGCCGAGGGCCGCAACACCTACAACGTCGTCGACGTCGACCTGGCGCCGGGCGTGGAGCCGCCGGACACCGCGCTGGACCGCAACTTCCTCACCTCGAGCTCGTGCGGCGTCTGCGGCAAGGCGAGCATCGACGCGATCCGCACCCGCACGCGGTACGACGTCGCCGGTGACGGCACCCGGCTGGAGCTGGCCACGCTGCTGGCGCTGCCCGACCGGCTGCGCGCGGCGCAGGAGGTGTTCACCAAGACCGGCGGCCTGCACGCCGCGGGGCTGTTCACCGCCGACGGCGAGCTGGTGGCGCTGCGCGAGGACGTCGGCCGGCACAACGCGGTGGACAAGGTGGTCGGCGACGCGCTGCGCGCCGGCCGGATGCCGCTGGCCGGGCACGTGCTCATGGTCAGCGGCCGGGCCAGCTTCGAGCTGACGCAGAAGGCGGCGATGGCCGGCGTCCCGGTGCTCGCCGCGGTGTCGGCGCCGTCGTCGCTGGCGGTGGAGCTGGCCGCCGAGGTCGGCATCACGCTGGTCGGCTTCCTCCGCGGCGACGGCTGCAACGTCTACACCCGCCAGGAGCGCATCGTCCTGCCCGACTGACGGCGAGCGTGTGCGCCCACGCCGGTTCTCGGGCCGAGGAACACCGCGCGTACGCACACGCTCGTCGACGCGGCCGGTCAGGGGACGACGTCGAGGCCGATCAGCCACCGCGGGGGTGGTCGCCGCCGCGGAGCTGGCTGACCACGTGGGGGAGCAGCGGGCCGAGGACGGCGAGCCCGTCGCGCACGCCGCCGGGGGAGCCGGGCAGGTTCACGACCAGCGTCCGCCCCGCGGTGCCGGCGATGCCCCGGGACAGCACCGAGGTCGGCACCTTCCCCTCCCCGTGGCGGCGCACCGCCTCGGCCAGCCCGGGCGCCTCCCGCTCGACCACCGCGCGGGTGGCCTCGGGCGTGACGTCGGTGGGGGAGAGCCCGGTGCCGCCGGTGGTGAGGACGACGTCGGCACCGGAGGCCACCGCCTCGCGGAGGACGGCGGCCAGCGCGCCGACGTCGTCGGGGCGCACGTGCGGCCCCTCGACGGCGAACCCGAGCGCCCGCAGCCCCTCGGCCAGCGCCTGCCCGCTGCGGTCCTCGTAGACCCCGGCCGAGGCGCGGTTGGACGCGGTGACGACGACGGCGCGGGCGTCCTCGGGGAGCTCGCTCACCGCCGCCACTCGCCGCTCTTGCCGCCGGACTTGGCCAGCAGCCGCACGTCGGTGATCGAGGCCCGCGGGTCCACGGCCTTGACCATGTCGATCACCGTCAGCCCGGCGACGGCGACCGAGGTCAGCGCCTCCATCTCCACGCCGGTGCGGTCGGCGGTGCGGGCGGTGGCGGTGATCTCCACGGCGTCGTCAGTGACCTCGACGTCGACCGTCACGCCGTGCAGCGCGATCGGGTGGCACAGCGGCACGAGGTCCGGCGTCCGCTTGGCCCCGGCGATGCCGGCGATCCGCGCGACGGCGACGGCGTCGCCCTTGGGCACGCCCTCCCCGCGCAGCAGCGCCACCACCTCGGGGCTGACCAGCACCCGGCCGGCGGCGGTGGCCTCGCGGGCGGTCACCGGCTTGGCGGAGACGTCGACCATCCGGGCGGCGCCCTTCTCGTCGACGTGCGTCAGCTCGCTCACTGCAGGGCTCCCTCGATCAGGACGACGTCGACCTCGGCGCCCGCGGGCAGCTCGGTGACGTCCTCGGGCACGACGACCAGGCAGTTGGCCCGGGCCAGGTGGGCGACCAGGTGCGAGCCGGGCCCGCCGACCTGGGAGACGCGGCCGGCGTCGTAGCGGCCGCGGAGGAACTGCCGCCGCCCGGCGGGGGAGCGCAGCGGCGCGGTGAGCACCGCGGGCGCGCGCAGCCGGCCGGGCGCGGCGTGCCCGAGCGCCCGGCGCAGCGCCGGGCGGACGAACACCTCGAAGGACACGAACGAGCTCACCGGGTTGCCGGGCAGCGTGACCACGGGGACGCCGTCGACCGTGCCGCAGCCCTGCGGGCCGCCCGGCTGCATCGCGACCTTGACGAACTCGACCGTGCCGAGGGTGCGGAACGCGTCCTTGACCACCTCGTAGGCGCCCGCGCTGACCCCGCCGCTGGTGACCAGCAGGTCGGCGTCGGCCAGCTCGGCGCGGACGGTGGCGAGGAACTGGTCGACGTCGTCGGGCACGAAGTGCAGCCGCCGCGCGGTGCCCCCGGCGTCCTCGACGGCCGCGCACAGCAGCAGCGAGTTGGACTCGTACACCTGACCGGGCAGCAGCGGCTCGCCCGGCTCGACGAGCTCGCTGCCGGTGGACAGCACCAGCACCCGCGGGCGGCGGCGCACCCACAGCGTCCGGGCGCCCACCGCGGCGGCCAGGCCGAGCTGCGCGGCGCCCAGCGGGCTGCCGGCCTCCAGCGCGACGGTGCCGGCGGTGATGTCCTCCCCGGCGCGGCGCAGGTGGGTGCCGGCGGCGGGGGCGTCGCGGATCTCGACGACGTCGGTGGCCGCGTCGGTGAGCTCCACGGGGACGACGACGTCGGCGCACGGGGGCAGCAGCGCGCCGGTCATGATCCGCTGCACGGTGCCCGGCGCCAGGGGGACGACGTCGGTGCGGCCGGCCGGGACGTCGTCGGCCACCGGCAGCCGGGCGGGGAGCGCGCCGAGCTCGGCGGAGCGGGCGGCGTAGCCGTCCATCGCCGAGTTGTCGAAGCCGGGCAGCGGCACCTCCGCGACGACGTCGCGGGCGAGGACCCGGCCGTGCGCCGCGGCCAGCGGCACCTCCTCCTCCCCGAGCGGGGCGAGCAGGGCGGCAACCACCGCCTGGTGTTTCTCGACCGTGCGCACGCGGTCATCCTGGCGGATGGGCCCCGGCCCGGCTGGCGGGTGCCCGGGGGCGCGGGCAGCGTGGGCGGCACGACCGACGTCGTCGTGCTCGGGCAGGCCGGGCGGGACCCGGTGCTGCAGGTCGGGCGGCTGCCGTCCGCGGGCGGCTCGGCGGAGGTGCTCCGCCGGATCGAGGTGCTCGGCGGCCGCCCGGACCTCTCCCCGGCGGCGCTCGCCGGCCAGGTCGCCCGCGAGCGCGTGGTGGCGGCGTAGGAAGCTGTCCCCACGTCCGCGCGCCCGAGGCGTGCGGAGAGCTTCCACTGCCTGACCACACGAGAGGAGCGCCCACGTGGCCGAGTACGAGCGGATGCTGGCCGCCAACGAGGAGTGGGCCCGCGACTTCCGGGGCGTGCTGCCGGTGGCCCCGGCGCGCAGGGTCGCCGTCGTCGCCTGCATGGACTCGCGCATGCCGCTGTTCCCGCTGCTCGGCCTGGCCGTGGGCGACGCGCACGTCATCCGCAACGCCGGCGGCGTGGTCACCGAGGACACCATCCGCTCGCTGACCATCTCCCAGCACGTGCTCGGCACGCGCGAGATCGTGCTGGTGCACCACACCGACTGCGGCCTGCAGAAGACCGACGACGCCTCGTTCGCCGACCTGGTCGAGCAGGCCACCGGCGTCCGGCCGCCGTGGCCCGCGCGCGCGTTCACCGACGTCGACGAGGACGTCCGCGAGTCGATCCGGCTGCTGCGGGAGAGCCCGTTCCTGCTGTCCAAGGAGATCTGCGGCACCGTCTACGACGTCGAGACCGGGCTGCTGCGCCGGGTCGGCTGACTCCCGACCGGCCGGGTGCCTGCGTCCCCGGGTGTGCGACCTGCGCAGACGCCACACTGGCCTCCCGACCGTGACGGGGACACGGGGACGGCGGCCGGGTGCCGCGGTGGCCGGGGCGGTGCTGCCGGCCGCGCCGGACCGGCCGCTGCCGGCCCAGCGCGACCTCGGCACCGGCTGGGGGAGGACCCCGTCCCTGACGGGGCCGTTCCAGCACGTCATCCGGCTGGTATCGTCGTCGGCTGGTGCGCGGCCGCCGGCTGGTGCGCGCGCGCCGTCGGCGTCTCCCGTCCTCGGTGAGGCGATCCCACCAGCCACCCCGACGACGACGGAGGACACGAGCGCCGTGCGCACGTACTCACCCAAGCCCGGCGAGGTCACCCGCGCCTGGCACGTCATCGACGCCACCGACGTGGTGCTCGGTCGACTCGCCAGCCAGGTCGCGACCCTGCTGCGCGGCAAGCACAAGCCCCAGTTCGCCCCGCACGTCGACGTCGGTGACTTCGTCGTCGTCGTGAACGCGAACAAGATCGCCCTCACCGGCTCCAAGCGCGACCAGAAGACCGCCTACCGGCACTCCGGCTACCCGGGCGGCCTGCGCGCGATCAACGTCGGCGACCAGCTGCGCACCCACCCCGACCGCGTCGTCGAGCGCGCGGTGAAGGGCATGCTGCCGCACAACAGCCTCGGCCGGCAGATGATCAAGAAGCTGAAGGTGTACGCGGGCCCCGAGCACCCGCACGCCGCCCAGCAGCCCCAGACGTTCGAGATCAAGCAGGTGGCCCAGTGACCTCCCCCCTCACCGTGACCGACGCCGAGGGGCGCCCGGTCCAGACCGTCGGCCGGCGCAAGGAGGCCGTCGTCCGGGTGCGCCTCGTGCCCGGCACCGGCCAGTTCCGCCTGAACGGCCGCAGCCTCGAGCAGTACTTCCCGAACAAGGTGCACCAGCAGCTCATCCGCGAGCCGTTCGTGACCCTCGAGAAGGCCGAGCAGTACGACGTCGTCGGCATCCTCAAGGGCGGCGGCGTCACCGGCCAGGCCGGCGCGCTGCGCCTGGCGATCGCCCGCGCCCTCATCGAGGTCGAGGCCGAGGACCGCCCGGCCCTCAAGAAGGCCGGCTTCCTCACCCGCGACGCGCGGGTCAAGGAGCGCAAGAAGTACGGCCTCAAGAAGGCCCGCAAGGCTCCTCAGTACTCGAAGCGCTGACCGGCACCGCCGTGGGTCGCCTCTTCGGGACCGACGGCGTCCGGGGTCGGGCCAACGCCGACCTCACGCCGGAGTTGGCCCTGTCGGTGGCGCGTGCCGCCGCCAACGTGCTCGCCGACCGCGACGGGACCTCGCGTCCCGTCGCGGTCGTCGGGCGTGACCCCCGCGCCAGCGGGGAGATGCTCGAGGCCGCCGTCGTGGCGGGCCTCGCGAGCGCGGGTGCCGAGGTGCTGCGCGTGGGCGTGCTCCCCACCCCGGCCGTCGCGTTCCTCACCGCCGAGACCGGCGCCGACCTCGGCGTCATGATCTCGGCGAGCCACAACCCGATGCCCGACAACGGCATCAAGCTGTTCAGCCGCGGCGGCCACAAGCTGCCCGACGCGGTCGAGGCGGCGATCGAGAGCACCCTCGCCACCTCCCGCCGGAGCACCGACGGCCACCGCCCGACCGGCGCCGGCATCGGCCGGGTCCGCGACCTGCCCGGCGCCGTCGAGGACTACGCCAAGCACCTGCTGTCGACGCTCCCGGCGTCGGTGTCCGGCCTGCGCCTGGTCGTCGACTGCGCGCACGGCTCGGCCGCCACCGTCGCCCCCGACGTCTACCGCCGCGCCGGCGCCGAGGTCACCGTCATCGGCGGCGAGCCCGACGGCTGGAACATCAACGACGGCATCGGCTCCACCCACCTGGGCCCGCTGACCGACGCCGTCCGCGAGACCGGCGCGGACCTCGGCATCGCGCACGACGGCGACGCCGACCGCTGCCTCGCGGTCACCGCCGACGGCCGGGTGGTCGACGGCGACGCGATCCTCGCCGTCTGCGCGCTGGCGCTCAAGGAGCGCGGCGAGCTGGCCCGGGACACCGTCGTCGCCACGGTGATGAGCAACCTCGGCTTCCACCACACGATGCGCGACGCTGGCATCGCGGTGCACACCACCGCCGTCGGCGACCGCTACGTCCTCGAGGCGCTGCGCGAGCAGGGGCTCAGCCTCGGCGGGGAGCAGAGCGGCCACCTGGTCTTCCTCGACCACGCCACCACCGGCGACGGCCTGCTCACCGGCCTGTCGCTGCTGTCCCGCATGGCCGCCACCGGCGCCTCGCTCGCCGAGCTGGCCTCGGTGGTGCGCCGGCTCCCGCAGACCCTGGTCAACGTCCCGGTCCGCGACCGCATCCGGGTCGTGGAGAGCGAGGCCGTGGGCGGCGCGGTCAACGCCGCCGAGGCCGAGCTCGGGGACGACGGCCGGGTGCTGCTGCGGCCCTCCGGCACCGAGCAGCTCGTGCGCGTGATGGTCGAGGCGCCCACCCAGGAGCTCGCCGACGCGATCGCCTCCCGGCTGGCCGCGGTCGTCGCCGCCGTCGACTGACCGCCGGGGCTGGACCGGGGCGCCGCCCCGGGACGAGCATGGCGCCCACCGGCCCGGCGGGAGGACGCGATGACCGTGCGGATGCGCGACCTGGTCGGCGGGGCCGTCGGCCGGCTCCGGTACGAGCCCACCGCCAAACGGGTGCGGGCCGAGGCCGACGGCGTCGTCGTCGCGCTCACCGACCGGGCGCTGCTCGTGTGGGAGCCGCGGCGGGTGGTGCCCGCGTACGCCGTCCCGCGCGAGGACCTGCGCGGGACCCTCGCGCCCGCCCCGGCCCCGCCCCCGGACGTCCCGGCGGGCACCGGCTTCGCCGTCCCCGACGTGACCGAGCTGCGCGTGCTCGATCCCCGGGTCCCGTTCTCCGTGCGCAGCACGCCGGGGGAGCCGGTGGCGGTGCGGGTACCGGGCAGCGACCGCGTCGTCGAGGGGTTCTGCCCGGCGGACCCGGCGCTGGCCGGCTACGTCGTCCTGGACTTCGACGGCTGCGACGCCTGGTACGAGGAGGACGAGCCGCTGCACGGGCACCCGCGCGACCCGTTCCACCGGGTCGACGTCCGCGCCGGCTCGCGGTCGGTGCGGGTGTCGGCCGGCGGGCAGCTGCTGGCGGCCTCCTCCCGGCCGCGGCTGGTGTTCGAGACCCTGCTGCCGGTGCGCTGGTACCTGCCGGCCGAGGACGTCGTCGCCGACCTGGTGCCCAGCGAGACCCGCACCTGGTGCGCGTACAAGGGTCAGGCGGAGTACTGGTCGGTGCGGATCGGCGACGGGCTGGTCCCGGACGCGGTGTGGAGCTACCGGGACCCGCTGCCCGACGCGGCCGGGCTGCGCGGGCTGCTGTGCTTCTTCGACGAGCGCTTCGACGTGGCCGTCGACGGCGTGCCCCGCCCGCGCCCGGTGACGCCCTGGTCCTGACCGGCCCGGTGGGGCGGGTGGGACGGGCTCCGCATCTCACACCGCAGGGGGACGGATCGGTCCCCCTTCCCCGGTAGCCTCGATACACATGTGCGGCATCGTGGGTTACGTCGGCCCCCAGAACGCCCTGGACGTCGTCCTGGAGGGCCTGCGCCGGCTCGAGTACCGCGGATACGACTCCGCGGGCGTCGCCGTCCGGGTGGACGGCGACGGCTCCGGAGAGCTGGCGTCGGCCAAGAAGGCGGGCAAGCTGGCCAACCTGGAGAAGGTCCTGGCCGACGACCCGCTGCCGGAGTCGACGCTGGGCATCGGGCACACCCGCTGGGCCACGCACGGCGGCCCGACCGACCGCAACGCCCACCCGCACCTGGCGGCCGACGGCCGGGTCGCGGTCATCCACAACGGGATCATCGAGAACTTCGCGCACCTGCGCGCCGAGTGCGAGGCCGCCGGCGCCGAGATGCGCTCGGAGACCGACACCGAGGTCGTGGCGCACCTGCTGGCCGCCGCCTACGCGGAGCTGCCCGCGGGCCCGGGCCGGTTCGCCGAGGCGATGCGCCTGGTCAGCCGCCGGCTGGAGGGCGCGTTCACCCTCGTCGCGGCGCACGCCGACGAGCCCGACACGCTGGTGGCCTCCCGCCGCAACAGCCCGCTGGTGGTCGGCGTCGGCGACGGCGAGTACTTCCTCGGCTCCGACGTCGCCGCGTTCATCGCGCACACCCGCGAGGCCCGCGAGCTCGGCCAGGACCAGGTCGTCGAGATCGACCGCACCCGCGGCCTGACCGTCACCGACTTCGAGGGCGCGCCCGCCGAGCCCGCCGCCTACACCGTCGACTGGGACGCCGCGGCCGCCGAGAAGGGCGGCCACGACTGGTTCATGCTCAAGGAGATCGCCGAGCAGCCGCAGGCGGTCGCCGACACCCTGCGGGGGCGCCTTGGCGACGACGGCGAGCTGCTCCTCGACGAGGTGCGGCTGTCCGACCAGGACCTGCGCGACGTCGACAAGGTCTTCGTCGTCTCCTGCGGCACCAGCTACCACGCCGGGCTGATCGCCAAGTACGCCATCGAGCACTGGACCCGCATCCCGGTCGAGGTCGAGGTGGCCAGCGAGTTCCGCTACCGCGACCCGGTGCTCGACCGCTCCACGCTGGTCGTCGTCATCAGCCAGTCCGGCGAGACGATGGACACCCTCATGGCGCTGCGGCACGCCAAGGAGCAGAAGGCCCGCGTGCTGGCCATCTGCAACGTGAACGGCTCGACGATCCCGCGCGAGTCCGACGCCGTGCTGTACACCCACGCCGGCCCGGAGATCGCCGTCGCCTCGACCAAGGCGTTCCTGGCGCAGATCGTCGCCTGCTACCTGGTGGGCCTGTTCCTCGCCCAGGTGCGCGGCATCAAGTACGCCGACGAGGTCGGCTCGATCGTCCAGCAGCTGCAGCGGCTGCCCGAGGCGGTCGAGCAGGTGCTGACCCAGATGGAGCCGGTGCGGGAGCTGGGCCGGTCGCTGGCCGGCGCGGACACGGTCCTGTTCCTCGGCCGACACGTGGGCTTCCCGGTGGCGCTGGAGGGCGCGCTCAAGCTCAAGGAGCTGGCCTACATCCACGCCGAGGGCTTCGCGGCCGGCGAGCTCAAGCACGGCCCGATCGCGGTCATCGACGAGGGCACGCCGGTGGTGGTCATCGCGCCGTCGCCGGCCGGGCGCAGCCTGCTCCACGGCAAGGTCGTCTCCAACATCCAGGAGATCCGGGCCCGCGGGGCGCGCACCATCGTCATCGCCGAGGAGGGCGACGACGACGTCGTCCCCTACGCCGACCACCTGATCCGGGTGCCGCGCACGCCCACCCTGCTCGCCCCGGTGGTGACCACGGTGCCGCTGCAGATCCTCGCCTGCGAGATCGCCGACACGCGCGGCTTCGACGTCGACCAGCCCCGCAACCTGGCCAAGAGCGTCACCGTCGAGTGAGCTCGTGCACGATCAGGTGAGCTGATCGTGCTGCGTCCTGGCTCGCCGTCGGCGGTGAGCCAGGACGCGTGACGGTGAGCCAGGACGGCGCGTCCGGCGGGCGCACGGCAGACTGGCCCGGTGATCGTCGGGGTCGGGATCGACGTGGTCCCCGTGACCCGTTTCGCCGAGTCGCTGGAGCGCACCCCCGGGCTGCGGGACCGGCTGTTCACCGCGGACGAGCAGACCACGCCGTCCGGCAGCCCCCGCACCGCGGAGTCGCTGGCCGCGCGGTTCGCCGCCAAGGAGGCGGTCGCCAAGTCCCTCGGCGCGCCCGGTTCGCTGCGCTGGCACGACGTCGAGGTCATGGTCGGCGAGCGCGGCCGCCCGCACCTGGAGGTGCGCGGCACGGTCGCGAAGCGGGCCGCGGACCTCGGCATCAGCGGCTGGCACCTGTCGCTCAGCCACGACGGCGGCATCGCGTCGGCCGTGGTCGTCGCCGAGGGCGGGGCCGGGCGGGAGGGGGCGCCGTGATCGGGCTGTCCACCGTCGCGGAGGTCCGCGCCGCCGAGGACGTGCTGCTCGCCCGCACCCGCGAGGGCGCGCTCATGCAGCGGGCGGCGACCGGCCTGGCCACCGTCTGCCTGCGGCTGCTCGGCCGGGCGCACGGCGCGCGGGTCACCGTCCTCGCCGGCGGCGGCAACAACGGCGGCGACGCGCTGTTCGCCGGCGCGCGGCTGGCCGCCCGCGGCGCCCGGGTGACCGCCGTGCTGCTCGCCCCGGACCGCGCCCACCCCGCCGGTCTGGCGGCCCTGCGCCGCGCCGGCGGACGCACCACCGGGCCCGACGGACCCGACGGGCTGGACCGCGCCGACCTCGTCCTCGACGGGATCGTCGGCATCGGCGGCCGCGGCGGGCTGCGGCCGGACGCCGCCCGGCTGGCCGACCGCGCCGCCACCGGGCCGGGCACCACCGTCGCCGTCGACGTGCCGAGCGGCGTGGACGCCGACACCGGCGCGGTCGAGGGCGCCGCGTTCGCCGCCGTCCACACGGTCACCTTCGGCGCGGTGAAGCCCGGGCTCGTCGTCGGCGAGGGCCGCGGGTACGCCGGCACGGTGCACCTGGTCGACATCGGCCTGGGCCCGCACCTGGCCCCGGCGCGCGCGCACCAGCTCACCGACGACGACGTCGCCGCGCACCTGCAGCCGCCCGGCGACGTCGACGACAAGTACTCCCGCGGCGTCGTCGGGATCGTGGCCGGCTCGGTCACCTACCCCGGCGCCGGGGTGCTGTGCGCCGGGGCGGCGCTGCGCACCCGGCCGGGGCTGGTCCGCTACGCGGGCACCGCGGCCGAGGGCGTGCGCGCCGCCTGGCCCGAGGCGATCGTCACCGCGGGTCGCCCCGGCGACGCCGGCCGCGTGCAGGCCTGGGTGGTCGGCCCCGGCACGGGCACCGACGACGACGCCCGCAGCGTGCTCGCCGAGGTGCTGGCCACCGACCTGCCGGTGGTGGTCGACGCCGACGCGCTGACGATGGCCGCCCGCGAGCCGGACCTCGTCCGCCGCCGGGCCGCGCCCACCGTGCTCACCCCGCACGACCGCGAGTTCGAGCGCTTCGGCGTCGCGGTCGGCGCCGACCGGGTCGGCAGCGCCCGCCGGCTGGCCGCGGACCTCGGCGCGGTCGTGCTGCTCAAGGGCAGCGCCACCGTCGTCGCGGACCCGGGCGGGACCGCGTTCGTCAACGGCACCGGCACCCCGGAGATGGCCACCGCCGGCACCGGGGACGTGCTCTCGGGGATCCTCGGCGCCCTGCTGGCCACCGGCACCCCGGCCGCGGAGACCGCGGCGGCGGCCGCGCACCTGCACGGCCGCGCCGGTCAGGTCGCCGCCGAGACCGGGCCGCTGGTCGCCGGCGACCTGGTGCGGCGGCTCTCCGAGACGGTGGGCCGGGTGCGCGGCACCGGCCTGCGAGACTCGGGGGTGTGAGCGAACCCCGGGCCGAGGTGGTCGTCGACCTCGACGCGATCGCGGCGAACACCGCCGTGCTGCGCGAGCGGGTCGGCCGGCCGCTGATGGCGGTGGTCAAGGCCGACGGATACGGGCACGGGCTGGTGCCCGCGGCCCGGGCGGTGCTGGCCGGTGGTGCCGACGCGCTCGGCGTCGCCGTGCTGGAGGAGGCGCTGGCGCTGCGTGCCGCGGGGGTGACCGCGCCGCTGCTGGCCTGGCTGCACACCCCCGGCACCGACTTCGCCCCGGCGCTGGAGGCCGACGTCGAGCTGTCGGTGAACGCGGAGTGGGGGCTGGCCGAGGTGGTCGCCGCCGCCCGCGCCACCGGCCGGGCCGCGCGGCTGCACCTGTTCGCCGACACCGGCCTGTCCCGCGAGGGCGCCACGACGGCCGACTGGCCGGGCCTGGTCGCCGCGGCCGCCCGCGCGCAGGCCGACGGCGAGGTCGAGGTCGTGGGGCTGTGGAGCCACATGGCCTACGCCGACGCGCCGACCCACCCGACGATCGGCGCCCAGGTGCGGGTGTTCGACGAGGCCGTGGACCTCGCCCGCGGGGCCGGGCTGGACGGGCGCCGGCACCTCGCCAACTCCGCGGCCACCGTGGCGCTGCCGGACACCTGGTACGACATGGTCCGACCCGGCGTCGCCCTCTACGGCCTGGACCCGCTCGGCGGCGACCCGGCGGTCCACGGCCTGCGGCCCGCGATGACCGTGCGCGCGCGGGTCGCGCTGACCAAGCGGGTGCCCGCGGGCGTCGGGGTCTCCTACGGCCACACCTACTCGCCGGTGACCGAGACCACGCTCGCGCTCGTGCCGGTCGGGTACGCCGACGGGGTGCCGCGGGCGGCGGGCAACCGGGCGCCGGTGCTCGCCGGCGGCGCCCAGCGCACCATCGCCGGGCGGGTGTGCATGGACCAGTTCGTGCTCGACGTCGGCGACGCCGCCGTGGCGCCGGGCGACGAGGTGGTCCTCTGGGGTCCCGGCGACCGGGGCGAGCCCACCGCGCAGCAGTGGGCCGACGCGGTCGACACCATCCACTACGAGCTGGTCACCCGGGTCGGCGGGCGGTTCACCCGCCGGCACGTCGGGTCCGCGGGGGCGGTCTGATGGCACGCAGCAGGGGACCGGTGCGGCGCGCGGCCGCCCCGGCGCGGTCCGGTGTCGCCGGGGCGCTGGAGCGCCACCCGGCCGCCGGGGTCGCCGGGGCCGTCGTCGGCCTGGCGGCGGCGACCACCGCCGTCGGCGTGGCCGTCGCCCGGATCGCCACCCGGCGGGTGCGCGCGGAGCGGCTGAGCCCCGCCGGGGCGCTGCCGGAGGGCGCCACCGCCGCCGAGCTGCGGGAGGACGACCCGCTCGGCCCGGCCTCCCGCCGGGCCGACCGCACCGCGCTGGTCCAGGCCGACGACGGCGTGCTGCTGGCGGTGGAGGAGGTCGGCCCGCTCGACGCGCCGCTGACCGTCGTCTTCGTGCACGGCTACACGCTGTCGATGGCGTCGTGGACGTTCCAGCGGCGGTCGCTGGGCGCCCAGCTGGCCACCGCCAACGGGCACCGCCCCGCGGCCCGGCTGGTGTTCTACGACCAGCGCGGCCACGGGGGCTCCACCCGGGGCCCGGCCGAGAACTCGACGATCGAGCAGCTGGCCCGCGACCTCGCCGCCGTCGTCGAGACCCGGGTGCCCGAGGGCCCGGTCGTGCTCGTCGGCCACTCCATGGGCGGCATGACCGTCATGGGCCTGGCCGAACTGCACCCGGAGCTGTTCGGCACCAAGGTCGTCGGCGCGGCCCTGGTGTCGACGTCGAGCGGCAACCTGGCCGACCTCGACTTCGGCTTGCCCGAGTTCCTCACCCGCCTGCGTGCCGCGGTGCTGCCGGTCGCGGCCTGGACGATGCGCCGCCGGCCGGCGTTCGCCGAGCGCACCCGCCGGCTGGCCGCCGACGTCGTCTCCGCGGCCACCTGGTCGCTGTCGTTCTCCTCCACCGACGTCGACCCGCGGCTGGGCCGCTACGTGGACGCGATGATCGGCGGCACGCCGGTCGACGTGATCGCGGAGTTCTACCCGGCGCTGGCCGGCCTCGACGAGACCGGCGCGCTGCAGCCGCTGCGCAGCGTGCCGACGCTGGTGCTCACCGGTGACGCGGACAAGATGATCCCGAGGGCGCACAGCGACACCCTCGTGGAGCTGCTGGGCGGCGAGGGCCCGATGGTCGAGTACGTCGTCGTGCCGGACGCCGGGCACCTGGTCCCGCTGGAGCGGCCCGAGGAGGTCACCCGGGCGCTGTCCGGCCTGCTGCGCCGCGTCGCCGCCGGGGTGCCCGTCCGGGACTGAGCCCTCAGCCGCGGGCGTCGTACAGGCGGCCCATCAGCTCCTCGCGGGTGCGGTGGGCGGCCTCGCAGCCGTCGGCGAAGGTCAGCTCCCACGGCGTCCCGGCGCCGGGCACGACCGGACGGCGCGGGGGCTCCACCACCGCCGCCCGCAGCGCCGGGTCGGGAAGCCGCTGCACGCCGTCGAGCGCCACCCGCCGCACCGGGTCGCCGTCGCCGGCCCGCGCGTCCCGCAGCAGCCGCCGGCCCGCGGCGGTCGGGCCGAGCAGCCGGCCGAGCAGCCCCTCGTGCCGCAGCCGACGCACGACCTCGGTCACCCGGTCGTCGCCGAGCGCACGCCAGCGCACGGTCTCCACCGAGCGGCGGCCCCGCGCCCCGACGGCGTCGAGGACCGCGGCCTCGACCGGGTGCCGGCGCCGCGGGGAGACCACCTGCAGCTCGCCCGGGGCGACGGCGCGCACCCGGCCGGTGACCACCAGGGCGACCAGCGCGGTGTCGACCACCCGCTGCGTCCCGCCGGCGAGGCAGGCGACGTCGTACACGTCCGGTTGCGGCGTCATGGCGGCTCCTCCCGGCGCGGGGTCCCGAGCACAGGGTGAGGCTCCCGGGCCGCGGAGGGAAGCCCGGAGGCCCGGCCGCAGCGGCCCCCGTAGGGTCGGCACGTGGCCGCCCCCCGTCCGCCCCGGTTCGACGCCGAGACCCGGGCGATGGCCGAGGAGGTCGCCCGCACCGCCGCCGCGGCCGCCGGCTGGCCGGAGCTCGCCGCGGCCGCCACCCCCTGCGTCGCCTGCCCCGAGCTGGCCGCCACCCGGCAGCACGTCGTCGTCGGGGACCCGCCGGTGCGCGGCCGGGCCCGGTTCGCGCTGGTCGGGGAGGCGCCCGGCGCCAACGAGGACGAGACCGGACGGCCCTTCGTCGGGAAGTCGGGGCAGCTGCTGGACCTGCTGCTCGCGGAGGCGGGGCTGGACCGCGCCGAGGCCGCGGTGCTGAACATCGTGAAGTGCCGGCCGCCCGGGAACCGGACGCCGAAGACCTCCGAGGTGGCCCGCTGCAGCGGCTGGCTGCGCCGCCAGCTCGAGCTGCTCGACCCGCCCGTCGTCGTGGCGCTCGGGCTGTCGTCGGCCAAGTGGTTCCTCGGGCCGCGGACCGTGCTCGCCGAGGCCCGCGGCCGCCCGCACGACGTCGGCGGCCGCGCGGTCTGGGCGACCTACCACCCGTCGGCGGCGATCCGGTTCGGCCCGGCCGGGGCGCCGCGGGCGGGGCTGCTCGAGGACCTCACCTCGGTGGCGCGGAGCCTGGCCCCGTGAGACGCCAGCACGAGCTGCCCACCCCCGAGGACACCCGGGCGCTGGGCGCGGAGCTCGCCGCGGTGGTGCGGCCGGGCGACCTCGTCGTCCTCACCGGGCCGCTGGGGGCGGGCAAGACCGCGCTCACCCAGGGCCTCGGGGCCGCGCTCGGGGTGGCCGAGCCGGTCACCTCGCCCACCTTCGTCATCGCCCGCGTGCACCGCGGCGGGCGGCTCCCGCTGGTGCACGTGGACGCCTACCGGCTCGGCAGCGTGGCCGACGTCGACGACCTCGACCTCGACGCCTCCACCGAGGAGTCGGTGACGGTGGTCGAGTGGGGCGCCGGGCTGGTCGAGCGGCTGGCCGACGAGCACCTCGAGGTCCGGCTGGACCGCCGCGACGACGACGTCCGCACCGCGGTGCTGGTCCCGCACGGCCCCGGCTGGGAGGCGCGCCTCGACGGCTGAGGACCCTTCCCGGATCGGGATCGGGCGGATTTCAGTCACAGCCGGACCCTGCCGATGAGCGGACGTGCTCCCCGTGTCCACGACCTCCGCTCCCTCCGCCGACCGCGGTCCCTCGACCACCGGCGCGCCCACCGGGTGCGATCCGGGTGCAGCGGGCCGCCGCCTCCTGCGCCGGGTCACGACCGCCGCCGTCGCCGCCGGGCTCGTCACGCTCACCGCGGGCTGCGCGGACGCCGGTGTCGGCGCCGCCGCGCACGCCGCGACGGTCACCCCGTCCGCGCCGGCGACCGCCCCGCCGACCGTCAACGGCCTCGCCGTGGAGCAGGAGGCCGCCGCTGCCGCCGTCCGTGAGGCGGAGCGCGTCGCCGCCGAGCGCGTCGCCGCCGAGCAGGTCGCCGCCGAGCAGGTCGCCGCCGAGCAGGCCGCTGCCGAGCAGGCGGCCGGCGAGGCCGCAACGGGTGCCTCGCGGCAGACCGCCCCGCCGCAGCCGGCGCGGGGCTCCTCCGGCGCTGCGGCGACGCCCTCCCGCCCGGCGCCGGCTCCCGCCCCCGCGCCGGCCCCCGCCCCCGCTCCTGCTCCCGCCCCGGCTCCCGCGCCGCAGCCGCGGGTCGACTCCTGGGTGAGCCTGACGGGCAAGTCGTGCACCTTCGACGGCAGCACGTACGTCATGGCCTTCACGATCGTCTGGTCCGACGGCCACACCGCGCGGGTCGGCAGGTACACCTCCAGTGGCCCGTACATCGCCAACCTCTACACCGACTACGCGGGTGAGGACCTCTGGACGGTGGTCCCGGAGGACCAGGAGTTCGCCTGCTGACCGGCGACCCCACGCCGGCGGGCCGCCGGTCCTCGGACCTCCTGCCCGTCCCGCCCGGGCACCGTGCGGGTGTGGACGGACGTCGCGGGAGCTGTCCGGATCGGTCGCCGTGACGCCGCGGGTCGAGGTGCCGGCGCTGAGCGGCCCGGTGCTCGCGGCCCTCGCCGACGGCGACACCACCCCGGCGCCGGTCCCGCCGCCGCCGGCGTTCGCGGCCCCGGACTGGCCGCCGGTGTGGCGGATGCGGGCCGCGCAGGTGGCCGCCGACCCGCCGGCCGCCGCGTGGGTGACCGGCGACGTCCACGGCCCGCCCGAGACCCGCGGGACGGTGGAGGTCGGCTCGCCCTGCTGCCGGAGCACCGGCGCCGCGGCTGCGCGCGGGCGGCCCCGACCCTGCTGCTGGACCGGGCGCGGCGCGCGCCGGGCGTCGCAGTCGCCCGGGTGTGCACCGCGCCGGGCACCGCGGCGTCGCGGGCGGTCGCGCTCCCGTTCGGCTTCCTCGAGGTGGGGGAGCAGGTCGACGAGGTCGACGGCCCCGAGGTCGTGTACGAGCCGTCGGTCTAACCTGGCGAGTCGTGCTCGTCCTCGCCCTCGACACCGCGACCCCCACCCTCGTCGCCGGGGTCGCCCGCCGCACGGCCGGCGCCGTCGAGGTGCTCGCCGAGCGGGCGGTGCCCTCGGGCAACCGGCACGCCGAGCTGCTCGTCCCCGCCGTCCGCGAGGCGCTGGCCGCGGCCGGGCTGACCCTCGCCGACGTCGGCGCCGTCGTCGCGGGCCTCGGCCCCGGGCCCTTCACCGGCCTGCGGGTCGGCGTCGTCACCGCCGCGGCGCTCGCCGACGCGCGCGGCGTCCCCGCGGTCGGGGTCTGCTCGCTGGACGCGGTCGGCTCCGGGCGCCGCACCGTGGTCACCGACGCCCGCCGCAGGGAGGTCTACTGGGCCGCCTACGACGACGCCGGCGCGCGGGTGGACGGTCCCGGCGTCGTCCGTCCCGAGGAGGCCGGCCTCCCCGGCCCGCTGGTCGGCGACCCGCGGTTCGCCGACCGGCTGGGCGCGCCGGTCGAGCCCGCCGAGGTGACCACCGCCGGGCTGCTGCGCGCGGCGGCGCCCCTGCTCGACGACCCGTCGTCGGCCGGGCCGCTGGTGCCGCTCTACCTCCGCCGCCCCGACGCCGTCCCGCCGACGTCGTTCAAGCCGGTGACCACCACGTGAGCGGGCTCGCGAGCCCGCGCGGGGGCGGAGCACCGGCGGTCGCCGGGCCGACGAGCGCCGGCGAGGAGGTCCGGTGAGCGTGCGGCTGCGGCCGATGCGGCTGGCCGACCTCGACGCGGTCCTCGCGCTGGAGGAGGAGCTCTTCGCGCCCGACACCTGGACCCGCGCGATGTACCGCGACGAGCTCGCCCGCACCGACACCCGCCACTACCTGGTCGCCGTCGACACGGACGACGGGGACGAGGGGGCCGTGGTCGGCTACGCCGGGCTCATCGCCTACGACGACGAGGCGCACGTGGCGACCATCGGCGTCGCGCGCGACCGGCAGGGCGAGGGGATCGGGGCGCGGCTGCTCGACGCGCTGCTCGCCGAGGCCGACCGGCGCAGCCCGGTGGTGCTGCTCGAGGTGCGGGCGGACAACGAGCTCGCGCAGGGCCTCTACCGCCGGCGCGGGTTCACCGAGATCGGCCGGCGGCGCGGCTACTACCAGCCGAGCAACACCGACGCGGTCGTGATGAGGAGGGAGAGGCTCCGTGGCTGACGAGCCGCTGGTCATCGGGTTCGAGACCTCCTGCGACGAGACCGGCGTCGGCGTCGTCCGCGGGCACACGCTGCTCGCCGACGCGCTGGCCACCTCGATGGCCGAGCACGAGCGCTTCGGCGGGGTCGTGCCGGAGATCGCCTCGCGGGCGCACCTGGAGGCGATGGTCCCGACGGTGCACCGCGCGCTGGCCGAGGCCGGGGTGTCCGCCGCCGACGTCGACGCCGTCGCCGTCACCGCCGGGCCCGGGCTCACCGGCGCCCTGCTGGTCGGGCTGGCCGCCGCCAAGGCGTACGCGCTCGCGCTGGACAAGCCGCTGTACGGGGTGAACCACCTGGCCGCGCACGTCGCCGTCGACGAGCTGCAGCACGGCCGCCTCGCCGAGCCGTCGCTGGCGCTGCTGGTCTCCGGCGGGCACAGCTCGCTGCTGCTGGTGCCCGACCTCGCCCAGGAGGTGCAGTCGCTGGGTCGCACGATCGACGACGCCGCCGGCGAGGCCTTCGACAAGGTCGCGCGCGTGCTGGGCCTGCCCTTCCCCGGCGGCCCGCCGATCGACCGGGCCGCGCGCGAGGGCGACCCGGCGGCGATCGGCTTCCCGCGCGGGCTCACCGGCCCCCGCGACGCGCCCTACGACTTCAGCTTCTCCGGGCTGAAGACCGCCGTCGCCCGGTGGGTCGAGGCCCGGCGGAAGGCGGGGGAGCCGGTGCCGGTGGCCGACGTCGCGGCGTCGTTCCAGGAGGCGGTCGCCGACGTGCTGACCGCCAAGGCGGTGCGGGCCTGCCGCGAGCACGGCGTCGACCACCTGGTGCTGGGCGGGGGAGTGGCGGCCAACTCGCGGTTGCGGGCGCTGGCCGAGGAGCGCTGCGCGGCGGCGGGGATCGTGCTGCGGGTGCCCAGCCCGCGGCTGTGCACCGACAACGGCGCGATGGTCGCCGCGCTCGGCTCGCGGCTGGTGGCCGCCGGCGTCGGGCCGTCGGCGCCGGAGCTGGGCGCCGACAGCTCGCTGCCGATCGACGTCGTCAGCCGCTGACGGCGCGGGCCGCGTCGCGCAGCCGCGCGCGGTCGACGCCGAGGTCGGCCAGCGCGCGGACGACCGTGCCGCGCTCGAGGTCGCACACCGCGGCGACGACGTGCGCGCCGCGCAGCGGGGAGCGCGCCGCCTTCGCCGCCGCGACCGCCGTCCGGAAGACCTGCTGCGCCTGCGGGGTCGAGCGCATCGGGCCGGTGGCGGGTCCGCGCAGCGCCGGCCCGCCGGTCGCGGCGCCGACCCCGACCGACGCGAGCGCGGCGGTGTGCGCGGCCTCGACGGCGGCGCGCAGCCGCTCGGCGTCGGTGCCGACCCGGGCGAGCGCGGCAGCGGCCGTGCCGTCGGGGAGCGCGGTGGCCGCGAGCAGGAGGTGCTCGGGGCCGGGCGTCGCCTCCCCGCTGCCGCGTGCCTCGGCCTCGGCGCCGGTGAGCAGCGCCTCCACCGTCCGCAGGTCCCGCACCGCGGTGGCGATCCCCATCAGCTCTCTCCTCCTGGTCGGTGCCCGCGCCGCGCGCGGACCTCGGGGGCGAACCTCTTGTGGGCGGCCTGCGCGCTGATGCCGAGCGCCTCGCCGACCTGGGCCCACGTCCAGCCCCGGCCGACCGCCTCGACCACCGCCTCCACCTCGAGCCGGCCCGCGAGCCGGCGCAGGGCGACGACGGCGGCCAGCGCCTCCTCCGGGTCCTCGGGACCCGGCACGTCGACCCGTCCGACCGCCACGCTCGTCAACCTAGATTGATGAGCGGGCCCCGTCAACCCGGGTTGATGGCGCACACCAGGGCCGTGGGTGCGCCGGCCACCCGGGTGACGACGACGGTCGCCGTCCCGCTCCCCGGCCCGCGCAGCTGTCGCGCGAGGGTCTCCGGCTCGATCGCCGAGCCGCGCTTCTTCACCACCACCCGGCCCACGCCCCGGGTCCGCAGCAGTGCCCGCAGCCTCTTGAGGTTGAACGGCAGCACCTCGTCGACGCGGTACGAGGTGACCCACGGGGAGTCGGTCGCGGCGTCGGAGGTCAGGTAGGCGATCGTCGGGTCGACCAGCGTGGCGCCCAGCTCCGCGGCCACGAGCGACACCAGGCCCGACCGGATGACGGCGGGGTCGGGCTCGTGCAGCCACCCGCGGACCGGGCCGGTGTCGGCGGGGCCGGGGTCGGCGTCCGCGGTCAGCTCGTGCACCGCGCCGTCCCGGACGACGGCCGCCCGCCGCCACACCCCCGACACCCCGCGGCCCCAGAGCAGCGCCTCGACGACCGACCCGCGCACCGACACCCACTCGGCCTCGACGCCCTCGGGCACCCGGTCGTGGTCGAGCCCGGGCGCCACCTTCACCACCGCCCGCGGCACCCGGTCGAGCAGCGTGGCGACCGTCGACCACGGCGGGGACCAGCGGTCGGGGTCGAGCAGCCGCCGCCCGCCGGCCCGCCGGGCGGGGTCGAGGACGGCGGCCCCGCAGCCGGCCACCTCCCCACCGCGGGCGGCGTCCACCAGCTCGACGACGTCGCCGGCGACCACCCACACGTCGTCGTCCACCCCGAGTGCCGCGGCGTTGGCGGCGGTCAGCTCCCGGGCCACCGGGTCGCGGTCGACGGCGAGCACCCGCGCACCGGCCCGGGCCAGCGCGACCGTGTCCGTCCCGGCCGCGCAGCCGAGGTCGGCGGCGGAGTCGGTGCCGTCGGCGAGCAACCGGGCGGCGCGGCGGGCGGCCAGCTCGGGACGGCCGGCCTGCTCGAGGGTGTCGGCGGTGAGGAACAGCCGGTCGGCGTCGGTGCCGAACACCGGGCGGGCCCGGGCGCGCAGCCGGGCCAGCTCCCAGGCCGGGCCGGCCAGCTCCGGGCCGACCTCGGCACGCAGCCGGGCCACGCCCGCGAGCACGTCGGCCCCCTCCGCCAGCAGGGCCGCCGCCCGCGCGGTCGCCGCGGTCCCCTCCGGCGTGCGCAGGAGGGCGACCGGGCCGGCGTCGTCGGGCACGGCGTCCAGCCTCCCGCAGGGCGGCGTCGCCCGACCCGGCGACCCGGTTGAGGGGCTGGCACTCTCATGGGTAGAGTGCCAACCGACACGGGCAGGCGCCTGATCCCCGCGACGGCAGGCCCGGCCCCCGTGCCACAGCATGAGAGACCACCCGCCGTTCGATCCCGAAGGGGGCGTCACCTCGTGACGACCGCTACCAAGGTCAACATCAAGCCGCTCGAGGACCGCGTCGTCGTCCAGGCCAACGAGGCCGAGACCACCACCGCCTCCGGCCTGGTCATCCCGGACACCGCCAAGGAGAAGCCGCAGGAGGGCACGGTCATCGCCGTGGGCCCCGGCCGCATCGACGACAACGGCAACCGCGTGCCGCTCGACGTCAACGTCGGCGACGTCGTCATCTACTCGAAGTACGGCGGCACCGAGGTCAAGTACGCCGGCGAGGAGTACCTGGTGCTCTCCGCCCGCGACCTGCTCGCCGTCGTGGAGAAGTGACGACACTTCCCCGCTCAGCCTGAAGCGACCGCCCCGGCGACCCGAATGACCGGGTCCCGGGGCGGTCGCCGTCTCACCCCGTAGCGATCTGATCGGAAGGGCCCCATGGCCAAGATCATCAAGTTCAACGAGGACGCCCGCCGCGCGCTCGAGCGCGGCGTGGACAAGCTCGCCGACGCCGTCAAGGTGACCCTCGGCCCGCGCGGGCGCAACGTCGTCCTCGACAAGAAGTTCGGCGTCCCGACCATCACCAACGACGGCGTCACCATCGCCCGCGAGGTCGAGCTCGAGGACCCGTACGAGAACCTCGGCGCCCAGCTGGCCAAGAACGTCGCCACCAAGACCAACGACGTCGCCGGTGACGGCACCACCACCGCGACCGTGCTGGCGCAGGCCCTGGTCAAGGAGGGCATGCGCAACGTCGCCGCCGGCGCCAACCCGATGGGCCTCGGCCGCGGCATGCGCGCCGCCGTCGACGCCGTGTGGGCCGCCCTCGACGAGGTGGCCACCCCGGTCGAGGAGCAGGACGCCATCGCCGGCGTCGCGACCATCTCGGCGCAGGACGCCGAGGTCGGCCGCCTGATCGGCGAGGCGATGGAGAAGGTCGGCAAGGACGGCGTCATCACCGTCGAGGAGAGCAACACCCTCTCCACCGACCTCGACGTCACCGAGGGCGTGCAGTTCGACAAGGGCTACCTCTCGCCGTACTTCGTCACCGACCAGGAGGCGATGGAGGCCGTCCTCGACGACGTCCTCGTGCTGCTGGTCCAGGGCAAGGTCGGCGCGCTGGCCGACCTGCTGCCGCTGCTGGAGAAGGTGCTCGGCAACGGGGCCCGCCCGCTGCTGATCGTCGCCGAGGACGTCGAGGGCGAGGCGCTGTCCACCCTCGTCGTCAACTCGATCCGCAAGACGATCAAGGTCGTCGCGGTCAAGTCGCCCTACTTCGGCGACCGCCGCAAGGCGTTCATGACCGACCTCGCCGTCGTCACCGGCGGCCAGGTGGTCAGCGAGGACGTCGGCCTCAAGCTCGACCAGGTCGGCCTCGAGGTGCTCGGCACCGCCCGCCGCGTCACCGTCACCAAGGACACGACGACGATCGTCGACGGCGGCGGCACGGCCGGCGCGATCTCCGACCGGGTCGCCCAGATCCGCCGCGAGATCGAGGCCACCGACTCCGACTGGGACCGCGAGAAGCTGCAGGAGCGGCTGGCCAAGCTGGCCGGCGGCATCGGCGTCATCCGGGTCGGCGCGGCCACCGAGGTCGAGCTCAAGGAGCGCAAGCACCGCATCGAGGACGCCATCGCCGCCACCAAGGCCGCGGTCGAGGAGGGCGTCGTCCCCGGTGGTGGCTCGGCTCTCGTGCACGCCGCCGCCGCGATCGACGCGCTGGACCTCACCGGTGACGAGCTGACCGGCGCCCGCGCCGTGAAGCGCGCCCTGGAGGCCCCGCTGGCCCGCATCGCCGACAACGCCGGCTTCGAGGGCCGCGTCGTCGTCAGCAAGGTCCGCGACCTCGGCGTGGGCCAGGGCTTCAACGCCGCCACCGGCGAGTACGGCGACCTGGCCGCCCAGGGCGTCATCGACCCGGTCAAGGTCACCAAGGCCGCGCTGGGCAACGCCGCGTCGATCGCCGCGATGGTGCTCACCACCGACTCCGCCGTCGTCGAGGCGCCGGAGGAGGAGGACGAGCACGCGGGGGCCGGGCACCACACCCACGGCCACTCGCACGGCCACGGCCACAGCCACTGAACGGCGCCGCCGCGCACGATCAGCTGAGCTGATCGTGCTGCGTCCTGGCCCACCGCCGACGGTGAGCCAGGACGCGCGGCGGTGAGCCAGGACGGCCACCGCACGACGAGAGGGCCGGTCCAGCAGACGCTGGACCGGCCCTCTCGCTGTCCGCCCCCTGGACGCGCGGCGGGCCGGCGCGGCACCGTCGTCCCCGCGACCGACCGGCGGAGGAGGACCCGATGCTCCCGGACGCCCTGCACGACCCCTCGCCGGAGGGGCCCGATGACCTGGGGCTCTTCGGGCGGCTGGAGGGCGCCTGGCGGCTGCACTGGCGGGGCCTCGAGCCGGACGGCTCCTGGTCGACGGCGGTCGGCGAGCTGCACGTCGGCCGCGTGCTCGGCGGCCGCGCGGTGCAGGACGTGTGGATCGTCCCCGGTCGGGGAGAGCCCGGCGCCGGCGTCCCGCCGCGGGGGTTCCACGGGACGACGGTCCGCTTCCCCGACCCGCACGCGCCGGGCACGTGGCGCTCGACCTGGGTGGAACCCGTCAACGGGCGCGTCCGGCGCTTCGTGGGCCGGCCCACGGAGGACGGCGGGGTGGTCCTGCTCAGCGACGAGGAGGACCCGTGGCTGCGTTGGCGCTTCACCGACGTCCGCCCGGACTCCTTCACCTGGTCGGCGGAGACGTCGCACGACCGGGGGAGCACCTGGGTGCACGACGAGCTGATGGCCGCCGAGCGCACGGCCTAGGGGCAGACGACGAGAGGGCCGGTCCAGCGTCTGCTGGACCGGCCCTCTCGTTCGCGAGTGTGCCGGGTGCGGCCCCCTGCAGGGTCCCGCCGCGAGCCTGCGAGTGGTGGGCAGGAGGGGGTCCTCCCCTCTAGACCCCCGCGGCGACCGCGGCGGGCTCCGCGGCGATCAGCCGGGCCCGCTCCTCCTCGCTCATGCCGCCCCAGACGCCGTAGGGCTCACGGACGCTCAGGGCGTGCTTCAGGCAGGCCTCGACGACGGGGCACTTCGCGCACACGGCCTTGGCCGCGGCCTGGCGACGGGCCCGGGCGGGACCGCGCTCGCCGTCGGGGTGGAAGAACAGCGCGGTGCTCTCACCACGGCAGGCGCCGTGCAGCTGCCAGTCCCACACCTCGGCAACGGGCGTCGGGAGACGGCGGATGTCGGCCATGTCGGTCCTCCTCGGCTCGGTGCGAGCCGGAGGGGGCGGTCCGGTCGCACGGGAGCCGGTGCCCGAGGGGTCCCGCGGTCAAACACAGGGGGATCGGACATTTTCCCGGTCCGCGTCTCCCCCCGCAGGGTGATCACGGGTGTCGTGTCCCGTTCCCGCCGGTCATGGTCGTTCCAGGCCGTAGCCGTTCCGGGTCGTGGGGACCCGGGTGCCCTCCACGGCCGGGGGAGACGAGGAGAACCACGTGATCGACGACAGGATGCGCGGTCCGGGCCACGGGGCCACGACCGTGTGGGTGTACGACGAGCGCCGTCGTGTCCGCGACGACGTCGCCGCGCGCCTGGTGGCCCTGCCGTTCGTGGGCCGGGTCGAGGTCGTCGGGGACGCCGCCGCCCTCGTCCAGCGCCTGGCCACCCGCCAGCCCGACGTGCTGCTGGTCGGCACGCAGCGCGCGGTGGACACCGGCCTGACCGTCGCCACGCAGGTCATCCGCACCCACCCCACCGTCCCGGTGCTCGTGCTCGGCGCGCCCGACGACGCCGAGACGGTGCGCGCCGCGGTCGCCGTCGGGGCCCGCGGGTACCTCCGCTGGGACGCCAGCGCCCTGGAGATGGGCCTCGGCCTGTCCCGCGTCGGCCTGCGCGCCGACGGCCGCCCGCCGCAGCCGGCGCCCGCCCCGGTGCCGCTGAACTCCGTCGGCGCCCCCGTGCCGGCCTGGGTGACGCCGCTCAACGGCGCCGGGCCGCGGGTGGTGAGCACCCCCGTCCGCGAGGCCGCGCCGGCGGTCACGCTGTCGATGCGCGAGATGCAGGTGCTCACCGGGATGAGCCAGGGCAAGAGCAACGCCCAGATCGGCCGGGAGCTCTACCTGTCCGAGGACACCATCAAGACCCACGCCCGCCGGCTGTTCCGCAAGCTCGGCGCGAAGGACCGCGCCGAGGCCGTGGCCACCGGCTTCCGCCGCGGCATGATGAGCTGATCCGCACGAGAACGCAGCGAGGGGCCCCTCCGGCATCCGGAGGGGCCCCTCGCTGCGTCCTCGCCTAGTCGTCCCTGGCGTGGCGGCCGGTGCGGCCGGAGCCGGGCTCCTCGCGCTCGGCCATCGCGGCCACCCCGTCGGCGTAGCCGCTGGCGTAGTCCCAGCTGACGTAGTCGTCGGGGTCGGGGTCGAACGGCGGCTCGTGCCGACCGGTCTGCCCCTCCTCGAGGAGCTGGCGCAGGTTGGCCTGCATCAGCGCCCAGTCGACGTGGTGCTCCTCGTCGCAGTCCGGGCAGTCGACGACGATGCCCTTGATCCCCGTCGGCTCGAGCAGGGTGCGGAACACCTCGAGCTCGGCCAGGTCGTCGAGGACGCCGGCCCGTTCCTCCATCGACAGCGGTGGCGGGTCCGACGGCGAGTCGAAGTCGGGCCCCGGGGCGTCGTCGAAGGGACTCACGGGTGCCTCCTCCCTCGTGCTGGCGGCGCGGGCGTCCCGGCCCGGACGCGCGGGCTCGCCCGTCCGGGGCACCACGGTAGCCGCCCGCGCCGACGGTTCCCACGCCCAGCGCCCGGCGGCGTCCCGGGCGCCGGAGCGCCCGGCCTACGATCGGGAGTGGTTCCCGCGCGCCCGGCCGGGGGCGAAGCCGACGGAGAGGGTGGCGGCACCATGCAGCCCGACGAACGGATCCCCGAGCTGCCGGCGAAGTTCGCCCCGCTCGGCCTGACCTACGACGACGTCCTGCTCATCCCCGGTGAGTCCGACGTCGTCCCCGCCGAGGTCGACACCAGCAGCCGCCTCACCCGCGGCGTCCGGCTGGCCGTGCCGCTGGTCTCCAGCGCGATGGACACCGTCACCGAGGCCCGCATGGCGATCGCCATGGCGCGCGTCGGCGGCGTCGGCGTGCTGCACCGCAACCTCGCCGCCGAGGAGCAGGCGGGCCAGGTCGACCTGGTCAAGCGCTCCGAGGCCGGCATGGTCACCAACCCGGTCACCTGCTCGCCGGACAACACCCTCGCCGAGGTCGACGCCCTGTCGGCCCGCTACCGCATCTCCGGCGCGCCCGTCGTCGACGACGAGGGCGTGCTGGTCGGCATCGTCACCAACCGCGACATGCGCTTCGAGACCGACCAGAACCGGCTCGTGCGCGACGTCATGACGAAGATGCCGCTGGTCACCGCCCCGGTCGGCGTCGACCCCGACACCGCGCTGCGGCTGCTGTCCCAGCACAAGATCGAGAAGCTGCCGATCGTCGACGAGTCCGGCCGGCTGCGCGGCCTGATCACCGTCAAGGACTTCGTCAAGCGCGACCAGTACCCCAACGCCACCAAGGACGCCGACGGCCGGCTCGTCGTCGCCGCGGCGGTCGGCGTGGGCGAGGACGCCTACAAGCGGGCCGGCCTGCTGGTCGACGCCGGGGTCGACGTGGTCGTCGTCGACACCGCGCACGGCCACCAGCGCGCCGTCCTCGACATGGTCGCCCGGGTCCGGGCGGACTTCGGCGGCGACGGCGGCGTGCAGGTGGTCGGCGGGAACGTCGCCACCCGCGCCGGCGCGCAGGCGCTGGTCGACGCCGGCGCGGACGCGGTCAAGGTCGGCGTCGGCCCCGGCTCGATCTGCACCACCCGCGTGGTCGCGGGCGTCGGCGTCCCGCAGGTCACCGCCATCTACGAGGCGAGCCTCGCCTGCAGGCCGGCCGGCGTCCCGGTCATCGCCGACGGCGGCCTGCAGTACTCCGGGGACATCGCCAAGGCGCTGGTCGCCGGCGCCGACACCGTCATGATCGGCGGGCTGTTCGCCGGCGTCGAGGAGGCCCCGGGCGAGCTGGTGTTCATGAACGGCAAGCAGTTCAAGACCTACCGCGGCATGGGGTCCCTCGGCGCCATGCAGAAGCGCGGCAACCAGTCCTACAGCCGCGACCGCTACTTCGCCGACGACGTCCTCTCCGACGACAAGCTCGTCCCCGAGGGCATCGAGGGCCAGGTGCCCTACCGCGGCGCGCTGGCGACCGTGGCCCACCAGCTCGTCGGCGGCCTGCGCGCGTCGATGGGCTACGCCGGTGCCGGCACCGTCGCCGACCTGCAGGACCGCGGGCAGCTGACCCGGATCACCTCGGCCGGTCTCGTGGAGAGCCACCCCCACGACATCCAGATGACCGTCGAGGCGCCGAACTACCGGGGGCGGTGACCGTGCCCGCCCGTGACACCGTCGAGATCGGCCTCAACCGCTTCGCCCGCCGCGGCTACGACCTGGACGAGGTCTCGATCGTCCCGTCCCGCCGCACTCGCGACGTCGACGACGTCTCCACGGCCTGGCAGATCGACGCCTTCCGGTTCGACATCCCGCTGGTCACCAGCCCGAGCGACGCCGTCGTCAGCCCGGCGACGGCGATCGCCGTCGGCCGGGCCGGCGGCCTCGGCGTGCTCAACGCCGAGGGGCTGTGGACCCGCTACGACGACCCGCTGCCGGTCTACCGGCAGCTGCGCGAGGCGGGTGCGGAGGCGCCGCCGCCGGTGTCGCTGCTGCAGCAGGTCTACTGCGAGCCGGTCAAGCC
This sequence comes from Geodermatophilus sp. SYSU D00698, assembly GCF_054050335.1. Lineage (NCBI taxonomy): Bacteria > Bacillati > Actinomycetota > Actinomycetes > Geodermatophilales > Geodermatophilaceae > Geodermatophilus > Geodermatophilus sp. SYSU D00698. The sequence goes on along the minus strand of NZ_JBJGZD010000003.1, from coordinate 117,961 downwards.
GGACCTGATCACCGCCCGGATCAAGGAGATGCGCGACGCCGGCGTGACGACGGCGGTGCGCGTCTCGCCGCAGCACACCGAGCAGCTCGCGCCCGCGGTGCTCGCCGCCGGCGTCGACCTGCTGGTCATCCAGGGCACGATCGTCTCCGCCGAGCACGTGACCACCCAGGGCGCGGCGCTCAACCTCAAGTCGTTCATCGCCGACCTCGACGTCCCGGTGATCGTCGGCGGCGCGGCGAACTACCAGACGGCGCTGCACCTCATGCGCACCGGCGCGGCCGGGGTGGTCGTCGGCGTCGGCGCCGACAGCTTCTCCACCGGCGACGCCGTCATGGGCATCCGGGTGCCGCTGGCCAGCGCGATCGCCGACGCCGCGGCCGCCCGCCGCGACTACCTCGACGAGACCGGCGGCCGGTACGTGCACGTCATCGCCAACGGCCGGATCGAGACCAGCGGCGCGATCGCGCGGGCGCTGGCCTGCGGCGCGGACGCCGTGCAGGTCGGCGAGCCGCTGCGGGCGGCGAAGGAGGCCCCCGGCGGCGGCGTCTGGTGGGACTCGGTGGCCGCGCACCCGCGGCTGCCACGTGGCGGCACCTCGGCGCCCATCCCGTCGGCCGGGTCGCTCGAGCAGGTGCTGCTCGGCCCCGCCGAGACCTCCGACGGCCGGACCAACCTGTTCGGCGCGCTGCGCCGCACGATGGCCAAGACCGGCTACCGCGACCTCAAGGAGTTCCAGCGGGTGGACCTGGTGATCGGCGGTCGACCCGACTGATGGACTTCCCCACCGTCCTGGTCGTCGACTTCGGCGCGCAGTACGCCCAGCTCATCGCCCGGCGCATCCGCGAGGCCGGCGTCTACTCCGAGATCGTCCCGTCCTCGGTGCCCGTCGAGGAGATCCTGGAGCGGGAGCCGGCGGCGATCGTGCTCTCCGGCGGTCCCTCCAGCGTCTACGCCGAGGGCGCGCCGCAGGTCGACCCGGCGCTGTTCGAGGGCGGGGTGCCCGCCTTCGGCATCTGCTACGGCTTCCAGGCCATGGCGCAGACGCTCGGCGGCACCGTCGCGCACACCGGCGACCGCGAGTACGGCGGCACCCCGCTGACGGTCACCACGCAGGGCCGGCTGTTCGGCGACCTGCCGGTGGAGCAGTCGGTGTGGATGAGCCACGGCGACGCCGTCAGCGTCCCGCCGCCCGGCTTCACCGTCACCGCCACCTCCACCGGCGCGCCGGTGGCGGCGTTCGAGGACGTCGACCGGCGGCTGGCCGGGGTGCAGTTCCACCCCGAGGTGCGGCACACCGCGCACGGCCAGACGGTGCTCGAGCACTTCCTGTTCGACATCGCCGGGCTCGAGCGCAGCTGGACGATGAGCAACGTCGTCGACGAGCAGGTGGCCGCCATCCGGGCGCGGATCGGTGACCGGCGGGCGCTGTGCGCGCTGTCGGGTGGCGTCGACTCCGCTGTGGCCGCCGCGCTCGTGCAGCGGGCCATCGGCGACCGGCTCACCTGCGTGTACGTCGACCACGGCCTCATGCGGCAGGGCGAGACCGAGCAGATCGAGCGCGACTTCGCCGAGGTCACCGGCGCCGACCTGCGGGTGGTCGACGCCAGCGGGCAGTTCCTCTCCGCGCTCGCCGGCGTCAGTGACCCGGAGGAGAAGCGGAAGATCATCGGCCGCGAGTTCATCCGGGTGTTCGAGCAGGCGGCCACCGACGTCGTCGCCGACGCGCAGGCGCACGGCGAGACCGTCGACTTCCTCGTGCAGGGCACGCTCTACCCCGACGTCGTGGAGTCCGGCGGCGGCACCGGCACGGCCAACATCAAGAGCCACCACAACGTCGGCGGGCTGCCCGAGGACCTGCAGTTCACCCTCGTCGAGCCGCTGCGGACGCTGTTCAAGGACGAGGTGCGCGAGGTGGGCCGGCAGCTCGGCCTGCCCGACCGGCTCGTGCAGCGCCAGCCGTTCCCCGGCCCGGGGCTGGGCATCCGCATCGTCGGCGAGGTGACCCGGGACCGCCTCGACGTGCTGCGGCGGGCCGACGCGATCGCCCGCGAGGAGCTCGGCGCGGCGAAGCTCGACTCCGAGATCTGGCAGTGCCCGGTGGTGCTGCTGGCCGACGTCCGCTCGGTCGGCGTCCAGGGCGACGGGCGCACGTACGGCCACCCGGTGGTGCTGCGCCCGGTGTCCAGCGAGGACGCCATGACCGCCGACTGGACACGGCTGCCCTACGACGTGCTCGCCCGGATCTCCACCCGCATCACCAACGAGGTGTCTGAGGTCAACCGCGTCGTCCTCGACGTGACGAGCAAGCCGCCGGGCACCATCGAGTGGGAGTGACGGTCACCTGACGGAGTGCGCGTCGGGTGGGGGAGTGCCGTAGACGGCGGGGTCCCGCTCGGGGGCGGGTTCGGTGGTCAGGGCGGCGGCCTCGATGCGGTCCCAGCGGAACCAGCGCGGCGCGTCCCGCTCCCGGCACCAGCCCACGAGGTACCAGCGGTCGCCGGTGCGGGCCAGCAGGTGCGGCTCCACCCGCCGCCGGGACGCCGTCCCCGCCCGGTCCCGGTAGGTGATCGCGACGACGCGGCGCCGGGCCAGCGCCTCCTCCACCACCGGCGCCGGGTCCGGCCGCCGGGCCGACGGTGCCCGCACCCACACCCGGCCGCCGAGCCGCTCCACCTCCGCCCGGGCCTGCGGACCGAGGACGTCGAGCACCTTCTCCAGCGCCGCGCGGCCGTCCGCGGCGAACGGCGCGTCCGCCGCGCCGGCCAGGGCGACGGCGACCGCCACCGCCTGCGCCGGCGTCAGGTTCACCGGCGGGAGCGTGGCCACGGCGTCGAGCACGTAGCCGCCGCCGGGACCCGAGGTCGCCCAGATCGGGACGCCGGCCTGCTGCAGCGCGCTCACGTCCCGCTTGACCGTGCGGGTGGACACCTCCAGCCACGCCGCCAGCCGCCGCGCCGTCCGCCCGCGCGGCCCGGCACGGCGCAGCTCCTCGGTGAGCGCGTGCAACCGGTCGGTGCGGTTCACGGCGCGGATCCTCGCAGGAGTCGGTGACAGGACGGTGTCACCGAGGACGCGCCACCGTGGGTCCGTGACGACCATCGCGCTCTTCCACTCCGTCCTCGGCGTCCGGCCCGGGATCACCGACGCCGCGGACCGGCTGCGGGCCGCCGGCCACGAGGTCCGCGTCGTCGACCAGTACGACGGGCGGGTCTTCGACGACTACGCCGAGGCCGGCGCGTACGTCGAGACGGTCGGCTTCCCGGCCCTCATGGCCCGCGCGGTCGACGCCGTCCGGGACCTGCCCGACGGGTTCGTGGCCGCCGGCTTCTCCAACGGCGCGGGGATGGCCGAGCACGTGGCCACGCAGCGCCGGTGCGGCGGTGTCCTGCTGGTCTCCGGGGCGCTGCCGATGGCGGTCCTCGGGGCGCCGGGCTGGCCGGCCGGGCTGCCCGCGCAGCTGCACCGGACCACGGACGACCCGAAGCGCTCCGCGGAGTGGGACGAGGCGTTCGCCGCGGACGTCGCCGCGGCCGGCGCGACCCTCGAGGTCTTCCGCTACCCGGGGGAGGGGCACCTGTTCACCGACCCGTCGCTGCCGGCGGAGCACGACCCGGAGGCCACCGACCTGTTCTGGACCCGGGCGCTGGCCTTCGTCGACCGGGTCGCCGGCTGACACGCCGCGGACACGGCGGGGGCCCGGGGAGCTCCTCGCTCCCCGGGCCCCCGGAACGGCCGCCCCGTGTCGTCAGCCGCGCCTGCGGCGCGCCCTCCGCAGCTCGCTCACCATCAGCGCCACGCCCACGCCGACCAGCAGCAGCCACAGCAGCCCGCCGTCGGCGAGGAAGCCCAGCGGCACGGTCACCCCGGCGAGGAAGACCAGGGCCAGGACGACGAACGCGACGCCCGGGACCAGCGCGACCAGGTCCACCCGCCGCTTCGGGGCGGGGGTCTCGACCGGGAGGACGCTGGTGTGCTGCCAGTCGGCGGCCAGCGCGCGCTCCTGCCAGCCGGTGGGGGTGGTGGGGAACTCGCTGTAGTCAGGCACGGGACACCTCCAGGTCGCCGACCCCGTGGTCGATGGTCAGGACGAACTCGGGCCGGCTGTCGCCGCCCGGTGCGCGGAAGTAGCCGTCCTCGTCCTCCTGGTCGAACAGCTCGGCGTCGCCGATGCCGTTCTCGACGTCGACCTGCACGTCGGCGTCGTCGGGGACGGTGACGTCGAGGTCGCCGACGCCGTGCTCGATGCGCACCTCGACCGGCTCGTCGACGTCGTCGACGTCGATCCGGGAGAGGTCGACGTCCATGTCGCCGGCGCCCAGGCTGTAGACGGGGCGCACGTCCTCGACGGTCGCCGGGCGGTAGTCGCGGTCGCCCACGCCGCCGCCGGGACCGACGCGGTCGTCGGCGTCCCACGCGGGGACGGACGAGGTGAACAGCAGCGCCAGGGTGAGCACGGAGCCCAGCGCGATCAGCCCGCCGCGCGGCGTGCGGCCGCGGGTGAGCGCCGAGACGACCAGTCCGAGGCCGACGACGAGCAGCGCGCCGGCGAGGAAGCCGCGGGGGCCGAGGTCGAGGTCGGTGTAGCGGGTCACCAGGACCATCAGGCCGACGACGATGAGCAGCCCCGCGACGGTCATCCCGGCGACGGGGGAGCGGGGCGCCGGCGGCTCGGCGGGCGCCCCGTCGACGCCGGCCCGGCGCGGGCCGCGTGGCATGAGCAGCCAGAGCAGCGCATAGACGAGGACGCCGGTGCCGCCGGCGAGCGTCAGGGCGACGAAGCCGACGCGCCACAGCAGCGCGTCGACGCCGCTGTACTCGGCGAGGCCGCCCGCGACGCCACCCAGCACCTTGTCGGTGCGGCTGCGCCGGAGCGTGGGGCGTGGTGCGGGCGGGGGATCGAAGGGTGGAGCGGGAGGAGGGGAGGCGGCGGTCATGGCACAGAGCGTGCCGAGCGGGCGCCCGCCGCGACATCGGGGAAGGCCCCCATCCGACCCTGGTCCTGCCCGTCCGGGGGCTTCCCGGTACCGGGGGAGGTGCGCGCGGTGCGACGATCGGTGCCGTGACGAGGACGGCGCCCAGCACGGGCGGGCCGCCGGCCGGCGCCCCGCCGGCCGGGCCCGTCGGCGTGCCCACGCAGACCCCGCTGACCACCGGGACCCCGCCGGCTCCCGCGGGCGCCACCGCCGTGGCGACCCGCCCGGCGGAGACCCGGCCGCCGCTCGTGCGCCCGCGGCAGGGCCGGATGCTCGCCGGCGTCGCGGCGGGGACGGCGGCGCACCTGCGCACCGATCCGCTGGTCGTCCGCGCGGCGTTCGTCGCGCTGGCGGTGACCGGCATCGGCGTCATCGCCTACGCGCTGCTGTGGTTCTTCGTGCCGCTGGGCGAGGTCGCCCCCGGCACGGCGCCGCGGCCCAGCCGCCGGCAGACCGTCGGCCTGGTCTTCTTCGGCCTCGGCGCGATGGTGCTGGTCACCAACCTGGCGACGTGGGGGAACAACGACCTCATCGCCCCGCTGCTGCTGGTCGGCGGCGGGCTCGCCGTCATCTGGCGGCAGCTGGACACCGACCGCACGCTGACCCGGCCCGGCGTGCGCTGGGTGCTCGCCGGCGGCGCGGCGCTCGCCGCCATCGGCCTGGTCCTGCTGCTCGCGACGACGGGTCAACTGGCCGCGGCGCGCAACGGCTTCGTGGCCACCCTGGTCATCCTGGTCGGCGTCGTGCTGGCCACCGCGCCGTTCTGGCGGCGGCTGCTGGACTCCCGCGAGTCCGAGCGCACCGCCCGCATCCGCTCCGAGGAGCGGGCCGCCGTCGCCGCGCACCTGCACGACTCGGTGCTGCAGACCCTCGCGCTCATCCAGCGGAACTCCGGTGACCAGCAGGCCGTCGCCCGGCTGGCCCGCAGCCAGGAGCGGGAGCTGCGCAGCTGGCTGTACGAGCCGGCGTCCTCGCCCGGCGGCGGCACCTGGTCCGCGCTGGTCTCGGAGATGGTCGCCGAGGTGGAGGGCGACCACGCGCTCACCGTGGACCCGGTCGTCGTCGGCGACGCCCCGGTCGACGACGCGCTCGCGGCGCTGGGCGCGGCCACCCGCGAGGCGCTGCTCAACGCCGCCAAGCACGCCGGCGTGACCTCCGCCGACCTCTACACCGAGGTGGGCGCGCAGTCGGTGTCGGTGTTCGTCCGCGACCGCGGCGCCGGCTTCGACCCGTCCGCCGTCCCGGCCGACCGCCGCGGGCTGCGCGACTCGGTGTCCGGCCGGCTCACCCGCCTGGGCGGGACGGCGACGGTGCGCTCGGCGCCCGGCGAGGGCACCGAGGTCGAGCTCGTGCTGCCCCGCGAGGCCGCCGCGTGAGCGTCCCCCGCGTCTTCGTCGTCGACGACCACGCCATGGTCCGCGCCGGCGTGCGCGCCGAGCTCGGCGGCGCCGTCACCGTGGTCGGTGAGGCGTCCGACGTCGACTCCGCCGTCGCCGGCATCCGCGCCACCGTCCCCGACGTCGTGCTGCTCGACGTGCACATGCCCGGCGGCGGGGGCCGCACCGTGCTGGAGACGCTGCGCGCCGAGCTGCCCGACGTGCGCTGGCTGGCGCTGTCGGTGTCCGACGCCGCCGAGGACGTCATCGCGGTCATCCGCGCCGGCGCCCGCGGCTACGTCACCAAGACCATCTCCGGGCCGGACCTGGTGTCGGCGGTGCAGCGGGTGGCCGAGGGCGACGTCGTCTTCAGCCCCCGGCTGGCCGGCTTCGTGCTCGACGCCTTCGCCGCGAGCGCGCCGTCGGCCGCGCCCCCCGAGGACCCGGCGACCGACCCCGGCCTGGACCTGCTCAGCGCCCGCGAGCGCGAGGTCATGCAGCTGCTGGCGCGCGGCTACACCTACCGGGAGATCGGCTCGCGGCTGTTCATCTCGGTGAAGACGGTGGAGTCCCACGCGTCCAACGTGCTGCGCAAGCTGCAGCTGTCCAACCGCAACGAGCTCACCCGCTGGGCGGCGACCAACAGGTTGCTGTGACCCGCGAGGTCACGCCGTGTGGACGACGTGGAAGGCCTCGGCCAGGCGGCCGTCGGGCAGGCCGAAGCGGCGGGCGGTCTGCGCCATCCAGCCCGTGACGAAGGACTCCAGGTCGTGGATGTGGCTGACCTGCGTCACGTGGCTCTTGAGCGCGGCGAACTTGAGCTCGACGACGTCGGTCACGTCGACGGCGTGGTCGGCCCGCGGGCTGGCGCCCAGCCACACCTCCTCCACCGTCCACGCCTCCAGGCCCTCGTCGGCCAGCAGCTCCGGGAAGGCGAACGGGTTGCGGGCGTCGGGGTAGACCGCGCGCAGCGTCGACTCGCCCACGGTCATGTGGTCGGGGTGACTGGCGCCGACCCGCTCGTACCAGCGCTCCGGGGAGCTGGTGAGCACCCGCTGCGGGCGCACCTGCCGGATGACCCGGCTGATGTCCCGGCGCAGGTCGAGCGTCAGCTCCAGCCGGCCGTCCGGGTAGCCGAGGAAGCGCACGTCGGTGACGCCGACGGCGGCGGCCGCGGCGCGCTGCTCCTCCCGCCGCAGCGGGCCCATCCGGTCGCGCGGGGTCTCGTCGAAGCCGCCCGCGTCGCCGTCGGTGACGATGCAGTAGACGACCTCGGTGCCGGCCGCGGTCCAGGTCGCCACGGTGCCCGCGCTGCCGAAGTCGACGTCGTCGGGGTGGGCGAGCACGCACAGGACGCGCTCGACGTGCTCGGCGGGCTTCCGGGGCGGGACGGCGGTCACCGCCGGAGCCTAAGTGACGGACCTCCTCGCCCCCCACGCCTCGCAGCTCGGCGCGGGCCATCGCGAGGAGACCGTTCCAGCACCTCACCCCCGCAGGCCCGCCAGCTTGTCGGGGTTGAGGACCACGAGGACCTGCTGGACCAGGCCGTCGGTGACGACCAGCGAGACCGCGGCGAGGGGCTCCCCGCCGGTCCACGCCGCCACCCCGGGCCGGCCGTTGACCTCGGTCAGCACCATCCGCAGACCCGGCAGCGACACCCCTCCGGGGATGACGGCGGCGAGGAAGCGGGCCACCTTGTCCGCGCCGGTGATCGGCCGCAGCGCCGCCTTCGCCCGGCCGCCGGCGTCGGTCAGCAGGACCGCGTCCGGGGCGAGCGCGGCCAGCAGCGCGTCGACGTCGCCGCCCGCGCACGCGGCGAGGAACCGCTCGGTGACCTCGCGGTGGGTCGCCCGGTCGGCGTCGAACCGCGGGCGGCGGGCGGACACGTGCTCCCGCGCCCGGTGGCCGAGCTGCCGGACCGCCGCCTCGGAGCGGCCGAGGACGGCGGCCACCTCCGCGGCCGGCAGCCCGAACACCTCGCGCAGGACGAACACCGCCCGCTCGGCGGGGGACAGGCTCTCCAGGACGACGAGCAGCGCCAGCGACACCTCCTCGCCGAGCACCGCCTCGTCGGCCGGGTCCGCGGCCTCGTCGGTGAGCAGCGGCTCGGGAAGCCACGGGCCGACGTAGGCCTCCCGGCGCGCGCGGGCGGAGTCCAGCCGGTCCAGCGCCAGCCGGGTGGTGACCCGGACCAGGTAGGCGCGCGGGTCGGCGACGTCGTCGCGGTCGGCCGCCGACCAGCGCAGCCAGGCGTCCTGGACGACGTCCTCGGCGTCGGCGACGCTGCCGAGCATCTGGTAGGCGACGGTGAACAGCAGCCGCCGGTGCGCGTCGAACGCCGGCAGCGGGCCGGTCACGCGGGAGCCGGGAGCTCGCAGCGGTCCCGGAAGCCCTGGCTGGTCAGGCCCAGGGCGCTGTTGGCCCGCGCCCGGCTGTTCTCCACGGCGACCATCATCGTGAGCTCGACCAGGGCGGCGTCGTCGAGGTCGCGGCGCAGCGCGGCGACCATCTCGTCGGTGACGCCCATCGGGGTGGTGCTCATCGCCTCGGCGTACTCGACGACGCGCCGCTCGAGGTCGGTGAGCGCGTCGCCGTTCCGCCAGGCGGGGACGGCGCGCAGCTTGGCCGGGTCCACGCCCTCGTGCGCGGTCCCGACCCAGTAGCCGAAGTCGACGCACCACGAGCAGCCGACGGTCACCGCCGCCGACATGACCGCGAGTGACTTGAGCGTCGGGTCCAGCCGGTCCCACTTCGCGAGGGACTGCTCGTGGCGCAGGTAGGTGAGCAGCAGGCGGGGGTGGTGCCCGAACGCCGCGGCGGGGTCCAGCGTCGCGCCGAAGCGGCGGCGCGAGTACCGGTCGACGAGGCGGGTGAGCAGCGTGCGCGGCGGGTCGAGCGGGATGCGGGCGGTGCGGGTCTCGGTCACGGCGTCGTCCTCTCCGGTGGGGTGTCCATGGAGACGACGCAGCCGCCCGGAACGTGACAGGGCGGCCCTCGCAGGGCCCGCCGCGAGCGTGCGAGCGGTGGGGGGCGAGGGGGTCCGTCGTCTAGAGGCGGCCGCGGCCCTGGCGCAGCAGCAGCATCCCGAGCGCGGCGCCGTCCGGGCCGAGGGCGGTGCGGAAGCGGTCGATCACCTGCTGCTCCCGGGACAGCGACAGCCGGGTGCCGCCGGTGGCGCGGCGCAGCTCACCGATCTCCTGCGAGACGGCGAGCCGCCGCTGCACCAGTGCGATCAGCTCGGCGTCGCAGGCGTCGATCTCGCCGCGCAGCTCGGCGATGCGGGTGTCGGCGTCGGTGGGCGGCAGGGTGGCGGTCATCGGGTTCCTCCGGGGCGGGGAGCGGCCGTCGGACCCCGGGGAACGAGAAACGCCCCGGGCTCCTCGGGCCCGGGGCGTTCGTTGCGGCGGCTGCTCAGCCGGCGGCGACGGACACCGGAACCCGGTGCCCGTAGGAAAAGCCGACGGTGGCGATCAGCACGTCGCCGAGTGTGCCACAGCACGCCCGGCGGCCACGAGGGCGTCCGTCGCGGGACGGGTCCGTCGCCGGTCCGAACTACAGTGGTGTGGCTATGAGCAGCGTGCAGCAGGCCCTCCCCGGAACCGCCGCGCTCCAGCGTTCCGCTCCCGGCTCGGCCGGCCGGGAACTGGACCGCATGCTGGCCGGACTCAACGGTCCCCAGCGTCAGGCCGTCGTCCACGAGGGCGGCCCGCTGCTCATCGTGGCCGGTGCCGGGTCGGGCAAGACCCGCGTGCTCACCCACCGCATCGCCTACCTGCTCGGGGCCCGCGGGGTGCAGCCGGGCGAGGTCCTCGCGATCACCTTCACCAACAAGGCCGCCGGCGAGATGAAGGAGCGCGTCGCGCACCTCGTGGGGCCGCGCGCCCGGGCGATGTGGGTGTCCACGTTCCACTCGATGTGCGTGCGGATCCTGCGCGCCGAGTCGGCGAAGCTCGGCCTGAAGTCGTCGTTCACGATCTACGACCAGGGCGACTCGGTCCGCCTGATGACGATGGTCGCCCGCGACCTCGACCTCGACGCCAAGCGCTACCCCGGGCGCAGCCTCGCCGCCCAGGTGTCGAACCTGAAGAACGAGCTGGTCGACGAGGACTCCTTCAGCCCCCAGACGGCGCCGGAGAAGGTGCTCAAGGAGGCCTACACGCTCTACCAGCGGCGGCTGCGCGAGGCGCACGCGCTGGACTTCGACGACCTGATCATGACGACGGTCAACCTGCTGCAGGCCTTCCCCGACGTCGCCGAGCACTACCGCCGCCGGTTCCGGCACGTGCTGGTCGACGAGTACCAGGACACCAACCACGCGCAGTACGTGCTGGTCCGCGAGCTGGTCGGCACGGGCGAGGGGCCGGTCCCGCCGGCCGAGCTGTGCGTCGTCGGCGACGCCGACCAGTCGATCTACGCCTTCCGCGGCGCCACGATCCGCAACATCGACGAGTTCGAGCGCGACTACCCCGACGCGACGACGATCCTGCTCGAGCAGAACTACCGCTCCACCCAGCGGATCCTCAAGGCGGCCAACACCGTCATCGCCAAGAACACCGGCCGCCGTCCCAAGAACCTGTGGACCGACGCCGGCGACGGCGAGCTGATCGAGGGCTACGTCGCCGAGAACGAGCACGACGAGGCAGCCTGGGTCGCCGAGCAGATCGACGCGCTGGTCGACGCCGGCACGGTCCGGCCCGCGGACATCGCCGTCTTCTACCGGACCAACAACGCCTCCCGCGTGTTCGAGGAGGTGTTCATCCGCGTCGGCATGCCCTACAAGGTCGTCGGGGGGGTGCGCTTCTACGAGCGCAAGGAGGTCCGCGACGCGCTGGCCTACCTCCGGGTGGTCGCCAACCCGGCCGACGTCGTCAGCCTCCGCCGGGTGATCAACACGCCCAAGCGCGGCATCGGCGACAAGGCCGAGTCCTGCATCGAGCAGTTCGCCGACCGTGAGCGGATCGCGTTCCCGTCGGCGCTGCGCCGCTGCCCGGAGATCACCACGCTGGCGCCGCGGTCGCTCAAGGCGGTCCAGGAGTTCGTCGCGCTGCTCGAGGAGTTCGAGCAGCTGGTCGAGACCGGCTCGGGCCCGGCCGCGCTGCTGGAGAGCATCCTCGACCGCACCGGCTACCTCGCCGAGCTCGAGGCCAGCACCGACCCGCAGGACGAGGGTCGCGTCGACAACCTCAACGAGCTCATCTCGGTGGCCGCCGAGTTCGAGGCGGCCAACCCCGGCGGCACCGTCACCGACTTCCTCGAGCAGGTCTCGCTGGTGGCCGACGCCGACCAGATCCCCGTCTCCGGCGACGAGGCCGGCGTCGTCACGCTGATGACGCTGCACACCGCCAAGGGCCTGGAGTTCCCGGTCGTGTTCCTCACCGGCCTCGAGGACGGCGTGTTCCCGCACCTGCGCGCGCTCGGCGACCCGCGGGAGCTGGAGGAGGAGCGGCGGCTGGCCTACGTCGGCATCACCCGCGCGCGGCAGCGGCTGTTCCTCTCCCGCGCCACGGTGCGCACCAGCTGGGGGCAGCCGGCCTACAACCCGCCGTCGCGGTTCCTCGACGAGCTGCCCCCGGACACCGTGCACTGGGCGCGCACCGACCCGATGCCGGCGCCGAGCACCGGCTCGTCGGCGCAGCAGCGGGTGGCCGCGACCGGCCTGTCGACGGGCGGCCTGCGCGGCGGCCGCGGCAACCGGCCGGTGATCTCCGTCGAGGTCGGCGACCGGGTCAGCCACGACGCGTTCGGTCTGGGCACGGTGGTCGAGGTCAACGGCGCCGGCGACAAGGCGCAGGCCACGGTCGACTTCGGCTCCGGCGGCACCAAGCGCCTCGTCCTGCGCTACGCCCCGCTGGTCAAGCTCTAGGCCCGCGCTCCGCCGCGGGAGGGGCGCTCCTGGGGTCGTTCGCGGCCTCCGGGGGTGCTGCAGCACTCCCGGAGCGCGGGGGGAGCTCCGGGAGCGGAGTGACGCCGGGTCACAGGGTGACGCCGTGGTCGGCGAGCCACTCCTCGGGGTCGATCGGCCGGCCGGTCATGCCGCCGCGGTGGATCTCGTAGTGCAGGTGCGGGCCGGTGGACTGGCCCTCGTTGCCGATCTTCGCGATCTCGTCGCCGGCGTGCACGATCTGGCCGGCCTCGACGTCGTAGTAGCGCATGTGCCCGTAGACGTGCACGTTGCCGTCGGCGTCCTGGATGTAGACGGCGTTGCCGTACCCGGAGGCCCGGCCGGCACGCAGCACGACCCCGTCGGTCACCGAGTGGATCGGCGTGCCGAGGGAGTTGGCCAGGTCGATGCCCCAGTGCATGGAGCCCCAGCGCTGGCAGAAGCAGGTGGTCATCCGGCCGGTGGTCGGCGCGACGGTCCGGGGCTCGCGGGCGGCGCGGGAGGCGGCCAGCTCCGACAGCCGCACGGCGGCCTCGGCCTGGGTGATGCCCTGCCGGACCCCGGCGTCCTCCATGTCCCCGGTCAGGCCGATGTCGGCGGCGCCGAGGCCGTAGTCGGCCGCGCTCACCGAGGCGGCCGGGGCCGGGGTGCCGCCGGTGAGGGCGGGGACGGCGGCGACGAGCGCACCGGCGACGAGCGCGCCCAGCCACAGCGGGCCGCGGCGCCCGGGCGGGCGGCGGACGGTGCGCCGCGCGGTGGGCTCGGTGTCGGGCTCGGTGTCGGGCTCGGTGTCGGCCGCCTCGGAGGCGGCCTCGGCAGCGTCCTCGACCTCGGCAGCGTCCTCGACCTCGGCGGCGTCCCCGGCCGGAGCGGTGACGGGGGCGACCACCCGGGCGGGGAGGACGGTGCTCGGCACCGCGGGCCGCGGGACCGGCGGCACGGCCGGGGTCCCCAGCGGGCCGGACGAGATGCGGCCGGTCGCGTCGGGCCCGGTCGCCCGGCGGCCGGTCGCCGCGGGCTCGAGGAGCGCGGTCACGGGACACCCTTCGTCCACGCTCCCGGGACCACTGCACGGAGCAGCCCGTCGGGGGAGCGACGGCGGTGGAGGCGCCTGGGAGGACGCCCGCCGGTGGGTACCGGCGCCGTGATCGGACCGTAACGTTCCGTCAGGGCCGACCGGGGGAAGCGACGCTGCGTGTCGCCATGTCTCCCCGGGGTGGGGTGCCGCTCAGGCGGCGTCGGCGAGCGGCGCGGGGGCGGCCGGCCGCAGCCCGGCCAGCGTCGCGGCCACCTCGTCGACGACGCCGCGGTGGAACGGCAGCGACATGTGCCCCACGCCCCTCACGAGGACGTTGCGCGCCCGCAGGTCCGGGTGGTCGCACCGGCCGGCCACGGTGGGGACGACGATCTGGTCGAGGTTGCTGTAGACGGCGGTCATCGGGGTCGACCAGTCCGGCGCCGGCTCGGCGAGCTCCCGGAGCACCGGCGACCCGGGCCGCAGCTGGCGCACCATCGGCGTCGGCAACAGGTGGGCCAGCACCGAGCCGCCGTGCGGCGTGCCGAGGGTGACCAGCGACTCCACCCGCCGGCCCCCGCCCTGGCGCTGCACGTAGTGCCGGGCGATGAGGCCGCCGAGGCTGTGTCCCACCAGGTGCACCCGGTCGTGGCCGGTCCGGGCGCAGATCCGCTCGACGTGCTCCCCCAGGTCACGCGCGCCCTCGGCGACGTCCCCCAGCAGCGGGCTGTAGTTCCAGGTGCAGACCTGGGTGAACCCGCGCCGCCGCAGTCGGCGGCGCATGACGGTGAAGATCGACCGGTTGTCGATGAGCCCGTGGACCAGCAGCACCGGGACGCGCGCGGCGAGCGGGTCGGCGGCGAACAGCGCGCGGACGGCGGCCGGCTGGACCCCCGGGCGGCGGCGCGGGTCGAGCAGCAGGGCCTCGGTCCGCGTGCCGAGCGGGTAGAGCAGGGCGTGCGCCCCGACCCAGGCCAGTTCGGTGAGCCCGCCGGCGACGGTGGTGGGGGAGACCAGTGCCCGGAGCGCGTCCCGTGGCGTACCCGGGGAGGGCTCTCCCGTGTGCCACTCTGGACGGCACCCGGGGTCGCCGGTCGCGCGCATGGACGTCCTCCCCGTTCGGCGGCCGCCGGCGGTGTCCCGGGACCCGGGTCCGTCGACGGCGGAGCACCGCTGTGGTGCTCGGTTCACACGACGGTAATGCCCTGGTGTGGCGACGGTCACACGGACGATGCGGGGATCTCGACGAGATCGAGACCGGAACGCGACACATCTCGACGAAGGGGGACCCGTGGCCGGCCGTGAGAGTGCTGCCCGCGACGACCGGACCCGGGACGGCGCCCGGCGGACCGGGGCCACGGGTGCCGCCCGCCGCACGGGGGCCGCGGCCGCCGGGGCGCGGCGCACCGGCGCCCGCCCGGCCGCGGACCGGCGCCCGGCCCGCACCCCGGCCGCCCCTCCCGCCCCGGACGACGGGCTCGTCGTCGGGCACCTCCCCGGCGGCGCCCGCACCGCGGGGGTGCTGCTCGTGCTCGCCGGCCTGGCCGGGGTCGCCGCGCTGTTCCCGACCTACCTCGTCGTCGGCGGCCGGGAGCTGTCGCTGGCCGGCGGGCCCGGCGGCGCGCTGGTCGGCCTGGTCGTCCCGCTGACCGCCGTCGCGGTGGGGGCCGGCCTCGCCGCCGGCCGGGTGCCGCGCTTCGGGCTGGCCCACGCCGGCGTCAGCGGGGTGCTGGCGCTGGGCTCCCTGCTCATCGAGGTCTACCGCGGCAGCGCCTCCACCGTCCGTCCCGGCGTCGAGGTGCTGGCCGGGGAGCGGGTGCTCACCAGCTCGGTGGAGACCGGGGCCGGCTGGTGGCTCGAGGTCGCCGGGCTCGCGCTGACCGTCCTGGCCGCGGTCTGCGCCGCGGCGGCGTGGAGCCGCACGGTCATGGAGGACCGGGGGGCGCTCGACCCCGCCCGCGGCGCGCTGGCCGGCGCGGCGGTGCTGCTCGGCGTCCTCACCGTGCTGTGCCTGGCGCTGCCGGCCGCCGACGTCCCCGACCGGCTGGTCGACGACCCGTCCACCGGCCTGGAGGTCGTGGTCGAGCAGCAGGGCCCGCAGGCGCTCCTGGAGCGGCCCGGGCTGGCGCTGCTCGGCGGGCTGCTGCTGGCCGGCGCCGTCCTGCTCGCCTCGGTGCTGGCGCCCTCGCTGCGGCCGCGGCTGGCCGCCGTCGGCGGCTTCCTCGCCGTCGCGGTGACCGTGCTCGCCGCCGGCCTCGGCGGGCTGCGCGACGCCCTCGCCTCCGACGAGCTGGAGTGGACCGTCCCCGGCGCCGGGCTGCTCGCCGCCGGGCTGGGCTACGCGCTGCTCACCGTGCTCGCCTGGCGGCTGCGCCGCACGACCGCCCGGTGACGGCGGGCGAGCGGCTGCGCGTCGTCGTCGCCGGGCCCGAGGGCCGGGACGACCCGCGCGCGGTCGCCCTCGCCCGCGCGCTGCGCGACTCCGGCGCCGAGGTGGTGCTGACCGGCGAGGTCGACTCGGCCGGGCGGCTGGCCGCGACGGTCGTGCAGGAGGACGCCGACGCCCTCGGCGTGGCCGGGGCGCGGCCGGGGCTGCTCGGCGAGGTGCTCGCCCGGCTGTCCGCCGCCGGCGTCGACGACGTCACCGCCTTCGTCCTCGGGGACGGCGACGACGGCGGAGGCGACCTGCCGGCCGACGTGCGCCGCTTCCCCGGCGGCACCACGCCCGACGACGTCGTGGCCGCGCTGCGGCGGCTGTCCGGGGGTCTGTGACCCGGGGCACGGGGCCCGGTGCCGGTGCGGCGGCCGGGGCGCGCGAGGTTTACGGTGCCTGTTCGTGGATCTCTTCGAGTACCAGGCGCGTGACCTGCTGGCCTCGCACGGCGTGCCCGTGCTGCCCGGCGGCGTGGCCGAGACACCCGACCAGGCCGAGGCGATCGCCCGCGAGATCGGGCAGACCGTCGTCGTCAAGGCGCAGGTCAAGACCGGCGGCCGCGGCAAGGCCGGCGGCGTCAAGCTGGCCGACGACGCCGACGAGGCGAGGGCCCGCGCCCAGGACATCCTCGGGCTGGACATCAAGGGCCACATCACCCACCGCGTGATGGTGGCGCAGGCCAGCGACATCGCCGAGGAGTACTACTTCTCCTACCTGCTCGACCGCGCCAACCGCACCTTCCTGGCCATGGCCAGCGTCGAGGGCGGCATGGAGATCGAGCAGCTCGCCGTCGAGCGGCCCGAGGCCCTCGCCCGCATCCCCGTCGACGCCACGACCGGCGTCGACGCGCAGAAGGCCGCCGAGATCGTCGACGCCGCCGGGTTCGCCCCCGAGGTGCGCGACCAGGTGATCGCCATCGCCGTCCAGCTGTGGGAGACCTTCGCCCAGGAGGACGCCACCCTCGTCGAGGTCAACCCGCTGGCCAAGGCGCCCGACGGCACCGTCCTCGCGCTCGACGCGAAGGTCACCCTCGACGAGAACGCCTCCTTCCGGCACCCCCAGCACGCCGAGCTCGCGGACTCCGCCTCGGCCGACCCGCTCGAGGCGCGCGCCAAGGAGAAGGACCTCAACTACGTCAAGCTCGACGGCGAGGTCGGGATCATCGGCAACGGCGCCGGCCTGGTCATGAGCACCCTCGACGTCGTCGCCTACGCGGGCGAGGAGTTCGGCGGGGTCAAGCCGGCCAACTTCCTCGACATCGGCGGCGGCGCCTCGGCCGAGGTCATGGCCAACGGCCTGGAGATCATCCTCTCCGACCCGGCCGTGAAGAGCGTGTTCGTCAACGTCTTCGGCGGCATCACCGCCTGCGACGCCGTCGCCAACGGCATCGTCAGCGCCCTGGGCATCCTCGGCGACGAGGCGACCAAGCCGCTGGTCGTCCGGCTCGACGGCAACAACGTCGAGGAGGGCCGGCGCATCCTCGCCGAGGCGAACCACCCGCTGGTGACCCTGGTGGACACGATGGACGGCGCCGCGCGCCGGGCCGCCGAGCTCGCCGCCTGAGGAAGGACCCCTTCCCTCCCCACCCCTCGCAGGCTCGGGGCGGGCCCCTGGAAAGGGGCCGTTCCCTCACCTCCAGACAGGACCTGAAGAGATGTCGATCTTCCTCAACGAGAACAGCAAGGTCATCGTCCAGGGCATGACCGGCTCGGAGGGGCGCAAGCACACCCAGCGCATGCTCGCCTCCGGCACCGCGATCGTCGGTGGCGTGAACCCGAAGAAGGCCGGCGAGCGCGTCGACTTCGAGGGCGCCAGCGTGCCGGTGTTCGGCAGCGTGTCCGAGGCCATGAAGGAGACCGGCGCCGACGTCAGCGTCATCTTCGTGCCGCCGGCCGGCGCCAAGGGCGCGGTCATCGAGGCCGTCGACGCCCAGATCGGGCTCGCCGTCGTCATCACCGAGGGCATCCCGGTGCACGACTCGACCTACTTCTGGGCCCACGCCCAGGGCGGCGCCACCCGGATCATCGGCCCGAACTGCCCCGGCCTGATCAGCCCCGGGCGCTCCAACGCCGGCATCATCCCGGCCAACATCACCAAGCAGGGCAAGATCGGCCTGGTCAGCAAGTCCGGCACGCTGACCTACCAGATGATGTACGAGCTCCGGGACATCGGCTTCTCCACCTGCGTCGGCATCGGCGGCGACCCGGTCATCGGCACCACGCACATCGACTGCCTGCAGGCCTTCCAGGACGACCCGGAGACCGAGGCCATCGTCATGATCGGTGAGATCGGTGGCGACGCCGAGGAGCGCGCGGCCGACTTCATCAAGGCCAACGTGACCAAGCCGGTCGTCGGCTACGTCGCCGGGTTCACCGCGCCCGAGGGCAAGACGATGGGCCACGCCGGCGCCATCGTGTCCGGCTCGGCCGGCACCGCGCAGGCCAAGAAGGAGGCCCTCGAGGCCGCCGGGGTCAAGGTCGGCAAGACGCCGTCGGAGACCGCCCGCCTCATGCGGGAGCTCGTCGGCGCCTGATCGCCGCCCCGTGGACTGCCCCGGCCCCTCCCCAGGAGCCGGGGCAGTTCCGCTTCCCGGGGACGGGTTGCGGGGCGGTCACGATCTCGCCCCTCGTGGTGAGGGGCGAGCGTGGCGAGGTTGCAGCCCGTCGACGGCGGGGGAGAGCATCCGCGACGCCGTACCGATGTGACGAGGGAGAGTCGAACGATGACGTCCAGTCAGCCGCCTCAGCAGCCCGGGATGCCCGGGCAGCCGGGACCGGGCGGCCAGCCGGGGTACGGCCAGCCTGGGTACGGCCAGCCGGGGTACGGCCAGCCGGGCTACGGCCAGCAGGCCCCCTACGGCCAGCAGCCGCCCCACGGCCAGCAGCCCCACGGCGCCCCGCAGGCCTACGGGCAGCCGTACGGCCAGCAGCCGCCGCCCGGCGCCCCGTCGCTGTACGGCCAGGCCCCGCGCCCGGCCGGTGCGGGCTTCGACCTCGGGCGCCTGAGGACGGCCGACTACGTCGTCGCCGCCGGCGCGCTGGTCTACCTGGTCCTCGCGCTGCTGCCGTGGGCGACCTTCTCCAGCAGTGACGACTTCGGCTTCGACGTCCCCGGCTTCGACGTCCCGGAGATCAGCTACAGCTTCTCCGGCTTCGAGGTCAGCGGCCTGGTGGCCTTCAGCTTCGTGCTGCTGCTCCTGGCCGGCGTGTGGGCGCTGCTGCCGGCGTTCGTGCAGCTGGACCTGGGCTTCCCGCGCAGCTGGATCACCGTGGGCCTGGCCGGGCTGGCCGTGCTGCTCACCCTGGTCGCCTGGATCCAGACCTTCGACGCCGGCTTCTCGGTGTTCGCGCTGCTCGGCTTCCTGGTCACCGTCGCGGTGGCGGTGTTCGCGTTCCTGCGGCTGCTGCCGGAGATGCGGAACAGGCCGGCGCTGCCCGGCGCCTTCGCCGGCGCCGCGCAGTGGGCCAACCAGCAGGCGCCGGACTTCGGCACCGGCCAGGGCGGCGCCCCGGGCCCGCCGGCGGCTCCCGGCCAGTACGGCGCCCCGGGCCCCTACGGCCGACCCGCCCCCTACGGCGGCCAGCCGGCGCAGCCGTGGGGCCAGCCGGGGCAGCCGGGCCACGGTCAGCCGTACACCCCGTCGCCGGTCACCGACCCCGGTCAGCACTCCTCCGGCCAGCACTCCTCCGGCCAGCACGGCGGTTCCTCCGCCTCGGGTCACGGCCAGCCCTGACCCGACCGCGCTCCGTCACGGGCGCACCCGTCCCGACGAGGGCCGGCGGCACTGCCGCCGGCCCTCGTCGCCGTTCCGGCGCCCCTCCCGGCGCGTGCGTCGGACAGACGGCGGGGACGCTTGCGAGAGTGGGGACGTGGTCTCCCTGCTGGCGCGCCTGCCCGTGCCGGGACAGCGCGGCCCCGGTGCCGGGCGGCCCTGGTACCCGGCCGCGCTGACCGCCGCCGCCACCGCCGCGGTCACGCTGCTCGGGCTGCTCGGGCTCGGGCTCGCGGTCGTGGTGGTCGAGACGCTCGATCCCGCAGGCGGGTTCTCGGTCCCGAGCGCGGCCCGCGTCGGTGGCCGGCTGTGGCTGCTGGCCAACGGCGGCGGGCTCGACCTGCCGTCGGGGCCGCTGGTCCTCGCGCCGCTGCTGCTCACCCTCGCCGTCGCCTGGGGGCTCGATCGGGCCGGGCGGGGCGTGCTGCGCGTCGCCGAGCCCGCCGGCGCCCGCGCCGCCGCCGGGGTCGTGGCGACCGCGGTCGCGGTGCACGCGCTGCTGGCGGTCCTCCTCGGGCTCGTCGTCGACGGGCCCGGGGCCCGCACCGACCTGCTGCGCTGCGGCCTCGGCGCCGCCGTCCTCGCCGCGGTCGCCGTCGGCTGGGGCGTGCTCCGGGAGGGAGACCTGCTCGACGGCGTCCTGGACCGCCTGCCCGGGCCGGTGCGGCCCCTGCTGCCCGCCGCCCTCGCCGGGCTGCTCGCCGCGGGCGCACTGGGTCTCGCCGTCGTCGCCGTCGCGCTGGCCGCGGACGCCTCCGGCTACGCCGCGGTCGCGGGCGCCCTCGGCGGCTCCGGGGCCGGTGCGGTGGGCACGCTGGCGCTCGGGGCGCTGCTGCTGCCCAACGCCGCCGCGGCCGCGCTCGGGGTGGCGGCCGGGCCCGGGTTCGCCGTCGGCGCCGGCACCGTCGTCTCGGTGCACGGGATCAGCCTCGGTCCGGTGCCGGCGTTCCCGCTGCTGGCCGCGCTGCCCGACACCCAGGCGGTGCCGCTGCTGGCGTTCGTCTCGCAGGCGGTCCCGGCGCTGGCCGGGCTGGTCGCCGGGGTGGCGCTGGGCCGCCGCATGACCGACGACGACGGCGGCTCGGTGGTCGCCGGCCTGTGGGGCGTGCCGGCCGGCGCCGTCCTGGGGCTGGGCGTGGGCGTCCTCGCCGCGGTGGCCGGCGGCTCGCTGGGCGACGGCGCGCTCGCCGACGTCGGCGCGCCGCCCGTGGCCACCGCGCTCTCCTTCGCGCTGCAGGCCGGCGTCGCCGCGGCGGTCGGGGCGGCCACCGCGCGCTGGCGGTCCCTCGGCTGAGGACCCCGGCGCCGTCGATAGGGTCGCGGACGTGCCCGGCCCCGAGTCCTCCCCGCGGGCGCGGGTCGTCGTGCTGATCTCGGGCACCGGCTCGCTGTGCGCGGCGCTGCTCGAGGCCGCCGACGACCCCGGCTACCCGGCGCAGGTGGTCGCCGTCGGCGCCGACCGCGACGCCGCCGGGCTCGCGCACGCCCGCCGCCGCGGCCTGCCGACGTTCACCGTCGCGCTGCGCGACTTCCCCGACCGGGCCGCCTGGGACCGCGCGCTGACCGAGGCGATCGCCGCGCACGAGCCCGACCTCGTGGTGTCCGCCGGGTTCATGAAGATCGTCGGTCCCGCCGTCCTGGCCCGCTACGAGGGCCGGCTGGTCAACACCCACCCCGCGCTGCTGCCGGCGTTCCCGGGCGCGCACGCCGTCCGCGACGCGCTGGCCGCCGGCGTGGACGTCACCGGCAGCACGGTGCACCTGGTCGACGCCGGCGTCGACACCGGCCCGGTGCTCGCCCGGCGCGAGGTGCCGGTGCTGCCGGGCGACGACGAGGACCGCCTGCACGAACGCATCAAGGCCGTGGAGCGGACGCTCCTGGTGGAGACGGTGGCGCGACTCGTCACCGGGACGACGGAGGAGAGCCCGCGATGACCGAGAGCCGGACCGCCATCCGCAGAGCCCTGCTGGGCGTCTACGACAAGACCGGGATCGAGGAGCTCGCCCGCGGCCTGGCCGACGCCGGCGTGGAGCTGGTGAGCACCGGGGCCACCGCGCGGCGGATCGCCGACGCCGGGATCGCGGTCACCCCGGTCGAGCAGGTCACCGGCTTCCCCGAGTGCCTCGACGGGCGGGTCAAGACGCTGCACCCCGCCGTGCACGCCGGCATCCTCGCCGACCGGCGCAAGCCCGAGCACGTCGCGCAGCTCGAGGAGCTCGGCGTCGCCGCCTTCGACCTCGTCGTCGTGAACCTCTACCCCTTCACCGCGACCGTGGCCTCGGGCGCGACCCCGGACGAGTGCGTCGAGCAGATCGACATCGGCGGCCCGGCGATGGTGCGCGCGGCCGCGAAGAACCACCCGTCGGTCGCCGTCGTCGTCGACCCGGCCCGGTACGGCGACGTCCTCGCCGCCGTGGCCGCCGGCGGCTTCACCCTCCCCGAGCGGCAGCGGCTGGCCGTGGCCGCCTTCCGGCAAACCGCCACCTACGACATCGCCGTCGCCTCGTGGATGGGCAACGTGCTCGCCCCCGACGACGAGTCCGGCTTCCCGTCCTGGGTTGGCGCGTCCTGGGAGCGCGCCGACGTGCTGCGCTACGGGGAGAACCCGCACCAGCGGGCGGCGCTGTACCGCAGCGGCGAGCCGGGCGCCGGGACAGGGGGGATCGCGCACGCCGAGCAGCTGCACGGCAAGCAGATGTCCTACAACAACTACGTCGACACCGACGCCGCGTGGCGGGCCGCGCACGACCACGACGACCCCTGCGTGGCGATCGTCAAGCACGCCAACCCGTGCGGGATCGCCGTCGGCCCGGACGTCGCCGCCGCCCACCGCAAGGCGCACGCCTGCGACCCGGTCTCGGCGTTCGGCGGCGTCATCGCGGCCAACCGGGAGGTCGACCTGGCGATGGCCGAGCAGGTGGCCGGCGTGTTCACCGAGGTCGTCGTCGCGCCGTCGTTCACCGCCGACGCCGTCGAGGTGCTGACGGCGAAGAAGAACATCCGGCTGCTGCGGCTGCCCGAGGCCGGCCGGCCCCCGGTCGAGCTGCGGCCGGTCGGCGGCGGGCTGCTACTGCAGAGCGCCGACCGCATCGACGCCGCCGGCGACGACCCGACCACCTGGACGCTGGCGTGCGGGGAGCCGCTGGACGCCGCCGGCCTCGACGACCTCGTGTTCGCGTGGCGCTCGGTCCGCGCGGTGAAGAGCAACGCGATCCTGCTCGCCCACGACAGGGCGACCGTCGGCGTCGGCATGGGGCAGGTGAACCGGGTGGACTCCGCGCGGCTGGCGGTCGCGCGGGCGGGGGAGCGGGCCGCGGGGTCGGTGGCCGCCTCCGACGCGTTCTTCCCCTTCGCCGACGGCCTGCAGGTGCTGCTCGACGCCGGGGTGCGCGCGGTGGTGCAGCCAGGGGGGTCGGTGCGGGACGAGGAGGTCGTCGCGGCGGCGCGGGCGGCCGGCGTCCCGCTCTACCTGACCGGCACCCGCCACTTCGCGCATTGAGGTCGGGCGCACCGAGGGGCCGGCCCCACGTCCGTCCGCCGGAGCCGGGGGAGGAGCTCGAGGACGCCGACCTCGCGCGCGTCGACTGGTGGGGCGCCGAGCTCGACGGCGTCACCTTCACCCGCTGCCGATTCGACGACGCCGACCTCACCGAGCTGGCCACCCGCCGCTGCGTGTTCGACTCCTGCGTCCTCACCGGCGTGCGGATGAGCGGGTCGCGGCACCGCGGCAGCGCGTTCCTGTCCTGCCGGTTCGACCGGGCGCGGCTGATCGACGCCGTCTGGGAGGGCTGCAAGCTCACCGGCTCGCAGTTCCCCGGCGCCGTCCTGCGGCCGCTGACCAGCACCGACTCCGACTGGAGCTGGACGTCACTGCGCGGCGTCGACCTGTCCGGCAGCGACCTGTCCGGTCAGCGGTTCCGCGAGGCCGACCTCACCGACGCCGACCTGCGCGAGTGCGACCTCACCGGCGCCGACCTCGACCGCGCCCGCCTGCAGGGCGCGAAGCTGCGCGGCACCGACCTGCGTGGCGCGGCCACCGAGGCCTGGCCCTGGCGGGGCCTGGAGCTCACCGGCGTCCGCATCGACCTCGTGCAGGCGGTGCAGGTCGCCCGCGCCCACGGCGCCCTCGTCGAGGGCTGAGCCAGGCACTCCGGGGGCGGCGGGAGGAGCGGGGGCCGGAGGCTCCGCGACCGAGCGCCGGGAGCGGCCCGACACGGGCCGGGGACGGCTCCTGGCCGCGGTGCCGTCCGGTGGGACGGCAGTGTCGCGGACCGTCAGCGGTAGCGGGGGCCGGTGAGCATGGCCTTGAGCGCGCCGAGCAGGCCGAGGACGCCGACGGCGCAGGCGGACCAGAAGCCGACGCCGAACGCCGCCGGGTCCCAGTCCTCCACGGCGAACGGCACGAGCACCGCGGCGATCGCCAGCGCGCTCACGAACAGCGCGAGGACGCCGAGGAGGCGGTGCGTCCGGGCGGGCAGCCACAGCAGGACGCCGAGCAGGAACAGCACGCCCCCGCCCAGGACGACGGCGAGCGGCTGCCAGAAGCCGGAGTCCACCAGGGCGCCGAAGCCGGCGTCCGCCTCGTCGAAGCCGCGGCCGACGAGACCCCAACCGGTGTCGCCGGCCCGCGCCAGCCAGCGCAGCGGCAGGCTCACCGCGGCGGCGATGCCGGCGAGGATGAGCAGCAGCCCGCCGAGCGAGTCCGGCCCGCGCACCGGCACCGGCCGGTCGGAGTAGCTGGGCGTCGTGTAGGGGTTCGGGCCCGCCTGGCCGTACGCGCCGGGGCCCCCCGCGGACGCGCCGGCCACGGGCGCCGGCCCGGGCGTGGTCTGCTCCCGCCAGTCGGCCCCGAGCTGCCGGGTGGACGGGTCGCGCTCGGTCATCAGCTCTCCTCGAGGGATCCGGCCGTGCGGGGGCTCACCTCGAAGCGTAGGGCCGCGGCGGTCGGCGGGGAGGCGCCTCCGGCACACTGTCGGGGTGCCCGCGACGATCCTCGACGGCAAGGCGACCGCAGCCACCATCCGGCAGGAGCTCACCGCGCGGGTCGCGGCCCTGACGGCAGCCGGGCACCGGCCCGGCCTGGGCACGCTGCTGGTCGGCGACGACCCTGGCAGCCGCTGGTACGTCAACGCCAAGCACTCCGACTGCGCGCAGGTCGGCATCGCCAGCATCCAGCGCGAGCTGCCGGCCACCGCCACGCTCGCCGACGTCCTCGCCGTCGTCGAGGAGCTCAACGCCGACCCCGCGTGCACCGGCTACATCGTCCAGCTGCCGCTGCCCCGCCAGGTCGACGAGTACGCCGTCCTCGAGGCGATGGACCCGGCCAAGGACGCCGACGGCCTGCACCCGGTCAACCTCGGCCGGCTGGTGCTCGGCGTCGACGGGCCGCTGCCGTGCACGCCGGTCGGCATCGTCGAGCTGCTGCGCCGGTACGACGTCCCGGTGGCCGGCGCGGAGGTGGTCGTCGTCGGGCGCGGCATCACCGTCGGCCGCCCGCTCGGGCTGCTGCTCACCCGGCGCACCGAGAACGCCACGGTGACCCTCTGCCACACCGGCACCCGGGACCTGGCCGCCCACCTGCGCGCCGCCGACGTCGTGGTCGCCGCCGCGGGCGTGCCGGGGCTGGTCACGGCCGACGTCGTCAAGCCCGGCGCCGCGGTCCTCGACGTCGGCGTCAGCCGGGTCGACGGGAAGATCGCCGGTGACGTCGCGAAGGACGTCGCCGAGGTGGCCGGGCACGTGGCGCCCAACCCCGGCGGGGTCGGGCCGATGACCCGGGCGATGCTCCTGCAGAACGTGGTGCTGGCCGCCGAGCGCGCCGCCGCGGACGAGGTGCTCAGCGCCTGATGACGCGCCCGCCGCTGTACCTGCGCCGGCCGTTCCTGGCCGGGCTGCTGCGCCAGCTGCCGCTGTTCGCGGTGCTGGTCGTGGTCGCGGTGGGGCTCGGGATGGTGGCGCTGGAGCACTGGCGGCGCGGCCTGCTGGTGGTCGGGCTGGCGCTCGTCGGCGCGGGCGTGCTGCGGCTGGTGCTGCCCGTCCGCCGGGTCGGTTTCCTCGCCGTCCGCAGCCGGCCGGTCGACGTCGTCCTGATGGCCGGGACGGGGGTCGCGCTGTCGGCGCTGGCCCTCGCGGTCCCGGGCAGTTGAGCGTCGGCCCGCGGGCGCGGCGACCGGGGTCCCGGGTCTAGGTTGACGCCCATGGCAGAGCAGCCCAGGAACGGCAAGGTCACCGTCGTCGGTGCCGGCTTCTACGGCTCCACCACCGCCCTCCGGCTCGCGGAGTACGACGTCTTCGAGACCGTCGTCCTCACCGACATCGTCGAGGGCAAGCCCGAGGGCCTGGCCCTCGACATCAACCAGTCCCGGCCGATCGAGGGCTTCGAGACGAGGGTCGTCGGCGTCGGCGGCGGCTCGTACGAGGGCACCGAGGGGTCCGACGTCGTCGTGATCACCGCCGGACTGCCGCGCAAGCCCGGCATGAGCCGCATGGACCTCATCGAGACCAACGCCAAGATCGTCCGGGACGTGTCCGAGAACGTCGCGCGGACCTCGCCGGACGCCGTCGTCATCGTGGTGTCCAACCCCCTGGACGAGATGACCGCCCTGGCGCAGCTGGCCACCGGCTTCCCGAAGGAGCGGGTGATGGGCCAGGCCGGGATGCTCGACACCGCACGGTTCACCAACAACGTCGCCGAGGAGCTCGGCGTCCCGGTGTCCTCGGTGCGCACCCTGACCCTCGGCTCGCACGGCGACACGATGGTGCCCGTGCCCTCGCGCTGCACCGTCGACGGCAAGCCGCTGGCCGACGTCCTGGCCCCCGACCGCGTCGAGCACCTCGTGCAGCGCACCCGCAACGGCGGCGCCGAGGTGGTCGCGCTGCTCAAGACCGGGTCGGCGTACTACGCGCCGTCGGCGGCCGCGGCCCGCATGGCCCGCGCCGTCATGGAGGACTCCGGCGCCGTCATGCCCGTGTGCGCCTGGGTCGACGGCGAGTACGGCATCTCCGGTGTCTACCTCGGCGTCGAGGCCGAGATCGGGCGCGCGGGTGTGCGCCGGGTGGTCGAGGGGGACCTCACCGAGAGCGAGCTGGCCGGGCTGCGCGAGGCGGCCGAGGCCGTGCGCGCCAAGCAGGCCGACGTCGCGGAGCTGTAGAGCGACTGCACCGCGACCTGACCGACTCCCGGCCCGACGGGCCGGGGCTGCAGAGAGGGAATGTCTGACGTGAGCAAGATCAAGGTCGAGGGCACCGTCGTCGAACTCGACGGCGACGAGATGACCCGGATCATCTGGCAGTTCATCAAGGACCAGCTGATCCTGCCGTACCTCGACGTCAACCTGGAGTACTACGACCTGGGCATCGAGCACCGCGACGCCACCGACGACCAGGTCACCGTCGACTCCGCCAACGCGATCAAGAAGCACGGCGTGGGCGTCAAGTGCGCCACGATCACCCCGGACGAGGCGCGGGTCGAGGAGTTCGGCCTCAAGAAGATGTGGCGCTCCCCGAACGGGACGATCCGCAACATCCTCGGCGGCGTCATCTTCCGCGAGCCGATCATCATGCAGAACGTGCCGCGGCTGGTGCCGGGCTGGACCAAGCCGATCATCGTCGGCCGTCACGCCTTCGGTGACCAGTACCGCGCCACCGACTTCCGCTTCCCCGGCGAGGGCACCCTGACGGTGACCTTCACGCCGAAGGACGGCTCCGCGCCGATCGAGCACGAGGTCTTCCAGGCGCCCGGGGCCGGCGTCGCGCTGGCGATGTACAACCTCGACGAGTCCATCCGCGACTTCGCCCGGGCCTCGATGAACTACGGCCTGCAGCGCGGTTACCCGGTGTACCTGTCGACGAAGAACACGATCCTCAAGGCCTACGACGGCCGGTTCAAGGACATCTTCGCCGAGGTCTTCGAGACCGAGTTCAAGGACCAGTTCGAGCAGGCCGGCATCACCTACGAGCACCGGCTCATCGACGACATGGTCGCCGCGTCCCTCAAGTGGGAGGGCGGCTACGTCTGGGCGTGCAAGAACTACGACGGCGACGTCCAGTCCGACACCGTCGCGCAGGGCTTCGGCTCGCTGGGCCTGATGACCTCGGTGCTCATGACGCCCGACGGCCGCACCGTCGAGGCCGAGGCCGCCCACGGCACGGTGACCCGGCACTACCGCCAGCACCAGCAGGGCAAGGAGACCTCGACCAACCCGATCGCGTCGATCTTCGCGTGGACGCGGGGCCTGGCCCACCGCGGCAAGCTGGACGGCACCCCCGAGGTCACCCGGTTCGCCGAGACCCTCGAGAAGGTCTGCATCGACACCGTCGAGGGCGGTCAGATGACCAAGGACCTGGCGCTGCTGATCAGCAAGGAGCAGCCGTGGCTGACCACCCAGGACTTCCTGGCGGCCATCGACAGCAACCTGCAGAAGGCCATGGCCTGACGTAGCCGCTGACGCCGGCGGCCCCCCCACCCTGCGGTGAGGGGGCCGCTCGCGTTCGGGGCCGCGTGACCACCTCGGGTCCAGCGGGCACTCGCGGGCGTCGAGCGCCCTCCCGACCCGAGGTGGTCGAGGCTGTGGACAGCGGGCACGCCGAACGACCGGCGCCGGGCAGGCTCCACCGGTGCCCGTCGCGCCCCGCCGCCCACCCCTGCTCCACGGACGGGTGTTCCGGGGTACGTGGGCGGTGGCGGCGGGTGTGCTGACGAAGGACGAGCTGCGGAGCGGGGCCTGGCGCCGGTTGCGCCAGGACGTCTACGCCGATGCCGGGCTGCCCGTCGACCACCGGCTGATGGCCCGCGGGGGCAGCCTGGTGATGCCGCGGTCCGCCGCGCTGGGTGGGCGGACCGCGGCGGTGCTCTGGGGCGCCGCTGACCTCGCGGGAGCCGGGGACCCGGTGGAGGTCGTCGTGCCGCCAGGGCGACGCTGGAGCCCGGGACCCGGAGTCGCGGTGCGGAGCGCCCCGCTGCGCGGGGACGTCGTCCACGACGGATCCTGGCTGCGCTGGACCGCGCGGGTGCGGACGGCGGTGGACCTCGTCCGGCGGGACGGGACGGACGAGGCTGTCGTCCTGCTCGACGGACTGGTCCGCGCCCGCGTCGCGGACCTCGCTGCCGTGCGGTCCGCGGTCGCGGCGCTGCCCCGGTGCCGTGGCAGCGCGTACGCCCGCCGGGCGGTGGCACTCGCCGACGGGCTCGCCGAGTCGCCCCAGGAGACGCGACTGCGACTCCTCCTGCACCGGTCCGGCCTGCCCCTCCCCGTGGCGCAGTACGAGGTCCGGTGCGGAGGGCGCTTCGTCACCCGCGTCGACTTCGCCTGGCCTGAGCACCGGCTCGCGCTCGAGTACGACGGCGCCTGGCACGGGGCGCCCGACCAGCTGCCGCGGGACCGGCGCCGTCTCAACGGGCTGACGTCCGCCGGCTGGCGCGTCCACTTCGTGACGAAGGGCGACCTCCGGGGGCCCGACGACCTGCTCCGCGACCTGGCGCGCGCCCTCGACCGGTGATCACCCCGGACCCAGCAGTGCCAGCGGAACGCTGACAGCCCTCCTGACCCGGCGTGATCACCTGGCGCCGAGGGCTCAGGCGCCGAAGAGCTGGGTCCACCAGGGGCCGCCGGAGCCCTCGGCCACGCCCACGCCGAGCTCGGTCAGCGAGCAGTTCAGGATGTTCGCCCGGTGGCCGGGGCTGTTCATCCACGCCGCCATCACCGCGGCCGGGTCGGGCTGGCCCTGGGCGATGTTCTCCGCCCGCGCGTTGCCGACGCCCGCGGCCCGGGCCCGGTCGAACGGGTCGAGCCCCTCGGGGGTGTCGTGCGAGAAGTAGCCGCGGTCGCGCATGTCCGCGCTGTGCGCCCGGGCGACGGCGGCCAGCGCCGCGTCCGCGACCACCGGCGCACACCCGGCGGCGGTGCGCTCCTGGTTGACCAGGGTCAGCACCGCGGCCTCCGCGGAGGGGTCGGCCGGGGCGGCGGTCCGGGCCACCGGCGCCGGTGCGGGCTCCGACGACGAGGGCGGCGTCTGCGTCCCCGACCCCGCCGCCGACGCGGAGGAGGACCCGGCCGACGACGAGGACCCGGCCGACGAGGAGGGCCCGCCCGGCGCCGGGGCCGGGGACCCGGGCAGCACGGGGGACGCCGACGACGAGGACGCGGACGACGAGGACGCGGACGACGAGGACGCGGACGACGAGGACGCGGACGACGAGGGCGCCGACGACGACCCGCCTGACGCGGTGGAGCGGCCCGCCGACGAGGAGGTCCCCGGCGCGGGGGTGTCCGTCGCGGAGGAGCCCGGCGCGGGGGTGTCCGCCGCCGACGAGCCCGGTGCGCCGGGTGCCGTCCCCGGAGCGGTGGTCGGGGTGCCGTCCACGCCCATCGTGACCACGCCGGTGCGCTCGGCGCCGTCCTCCGCGCCGTCCTCCACCGCGTCCGCCGCGGAGGTCGCCGCGGACTCCGCCGTCGACAGCCCGCCCCGGCCGGCGGCCATGAGCGGCACGAGCAGCGCGATGCCGCCCACGACGAGGACGACCAGCAGGACCGGCAGCAGGCGGCGGGCGCGGCCCCGGCGCCGCGGCGGGCGGTGGGGTGCCACCCGGGCGGCGTGGCGGGCGGACGGCGGGGAAGACCGGTGGCGCACGGAGTGATTACCTCACGAAGTCGACAAGTCGCTTTCTGTGACTTCGTGGAGAGTAGCCGTAGTCGGAGGTCACCCGGGAGAGTGACGTGACCGAGGTCACACAGAGGTCGCGCCGGGGGCCGTGGGGGACGTCTCCCGGGCGCGCGGTGGGTTTCGGGTCCCCGTCCGGGCAGCATGGACGGACACCACCCCGAGACACGAGGAGCGCGCCGCCGGTGAGCGACGTCTGGCTCGACATCGTCATGGTCGTCGTCTTCGTGCTGATCGGCGGCGTGTTCGCCGGTGCGGAGATCGCGCTCGTGTCCCTGCGCGAGGCCCAGGTCCGGGTGCTGTCGGAGCGGGGCCGCCGCGGCCGCGCGCTGGCCCGGCTGCTCGGCGACCCCAACCGCTTCCTCGCCGCGGTCCAGGTCGGCGTCACCCTCGCCGGCTTCCTGTCCGCCGCCTTCGGTGCCAGCACCCTGGCCGAGCCGTTCAGCGACTGGCTGGTGCGCCGCGGCCTCCGCGAGGGCGTCGCCGACCCGCTGGCCCTGGTGCTGGTCACCGTCGCGATCAGCTACGTGTCCCTGGTCGTGGGGGAGCTGACCCCCAAGCGGCTCGCGCTGCAGCGCGCCGAGGGCTTCTCGCTGCTCGTCGCCCGGCCGCTGAACGCCATCGCCCGGCTGTCCCGCCCGGTCATCTGGCTGCTGTCGGCGTCGACGAACGTGCTGGTCCGGCTGCTCGGCGGGGACCCGAAGGCCAGCGGCGAGGCGATCAGCCAGGAGGAGCTGCGCGACCTCGTCGCCGCGCACGAGTCGCTGTCCAGCGACGAGCGGCGGCTCATCGACGAGGTCTTCCGCGCCGGCGACCGCGAGGTGCGCGAGGTCATGACCCCGCGCACCGAGGTCGAGTTCCTCGACGCCTCGACGACGGTCAGCCGCGCCGCGCGGCAGGTCGCGGAGTCCGGCTGGTCGCGCTACCCGGTCGCCGGCCGTGACCAGGACGACGTCGTCGGGTTCGTGCACGTGCGCGACCTGCTGTTCCCCACGCACCCGGCCGGGCGCGCGGCGACCGTGGGCGACCTCGCCCGCGAGGTGAAGCGGCTGCCCGGCACCGCGGGCGTGCTGACGGCGCTGTCGGAGATGCGCCGGGAGAACCAGCACCTGGCGATCGTGGTCGACGAGTACGGCGGCACCGACGGGATCGTCACGCTCGAGGACCTCATCGAGGAGGTCATCGGGGAGATCTACGACGAGTACGACGAGGAGGTCGCCCCCGAGGACGGCGAGGAGCCCGGCGGTCCGCACGACGTCGACGGGCTGCTCAACCTGGACGACTTCGCGCAGGTCACCGGCCTGCGGCTGCCCGAGGGCCCGTACGAGACGGTCGCCGGCTACGTCCTCGCCGAGCTCGGCCGGCTGCCGGACGTCGGCGACGCCGTCGAGGTCGAGGGCCGCACGCTCACCGTCCTCGAGCTCGACGGACGGCGGATCGCCCGCCTGTCGGTCACCCGGGCGCCCGACGTCGAGCCGGCCGGGGAGGACACCTCGGCCGGCTGAGGCCGGTCAGCCCCGCTTCTGCGCGACCTCCCACGCGTCGCGCACGATGCCGGCCAGGTCGGGGTGCCGCGGCGTCCAGCCCAGGTCCGCCCGGATGCGGTCGCTGGAGGCCACCAGCTGCGCCGGGTCGCCGGCCCGCCGGTCGCCCACCTCCACCGGCACCGGGTGCCCGGTGACCTCGCGGACGGCGTCCACCACCTGCTGCACGGAGAAGCCGGTGCCGTTGCCCAGGTTGTAGATCCGGTGCTCGCCCGGCTCCGGGGCGGTCAGCGCGAGCAGGTGCGCGTCGGCGAGGTCGGAGACGTGGATGTAGTCGCGGATGCAGGTGCCGTCCGGCGTCGGGTAGTCCTCGCCGTAGATCGTCATCGCCTCGCGCTTCCCGGCCGCCACCTGCAGCGCGATCGGGATGAGGTGGGTCTCGGTGGTGTGCCGCTCGCCCAGGCCGTACGCGGCGCCGGCCACGTTGAAGTACCGCAGGCTCACCGCGGCGAAGTCGTGGGCGGTCGCGTACGAGGTCAGCATCGCGTCGACGGCGAGCTTCGTGGCGCCGTAGGTGTTGGTCGGCCGCGTCTGCGCGTCCTCGCGGATCGGCACCTGCTCGGGCTCGCCGTAGGTGGCGGCGGTGGAGGAGAAGACGATCCGCCGGCAGTCGACCGCCCGCATCGCCTCGAGCAGCGCCAGCGACCCGCCGACGTTGTGCTCCCAGTAGATCTCCGGCCTGACCTGGGACTCGCCGACCAGGCTCTTCGCCGCGAAGTGCAGCACCGCCTCCGGCCGCACCTCGGCCAGCACCGGCGCCGAGTCCTGCAGCGTGGCCTGCACGAACCGGGCGCCCTCGGGCACGGCGTCGGCGTGCCCGGTCGACAGGTCGTCGAGCACGGTGACCTCGTGGCCGCCCTCGAGGAGGGCGGCGGTGACTACGCTGCCGATGTAGCCGGCCCCACCGGCGACGAGAACGCGCATGGGGCCACCCTAGGAGCCGTCGCCCGGGAGGACCTGTCCGTGGTGAGCGCACGTCCGGCGGTGCAGGCGCTGCCGGCCTACAAGCCCGGCCGCAACCCGGCCGACCTGGCGCGCGAGCTCGGCGTCGACCGCGCCGTGAAGCTGGCCAGCAACGAGGTGCCCTTCCCGCCGCTGCCGGCGGTGGTGCGGGCGCTGGCGGAGACGGCGGGGGAGACCCACCGGTACCCCGACAACGGGGCCGCCGTCCTCACCGCCGCGCTGGCGGAGCACTACGGCGTCGACCCGGCGCAGGTGGTCCCCGGCTGCGGTGCGGTCATGCTCTGCCAGCAGCTCGCCCAGGCCTTCAACGACCCCGGGACGGCGATCGCCTTCGCCTGGCGCTCGTTCGAGATGTACCCGCTGCTGGCGCAGGTCGCCGGCGCGCGCGGCGTCCAGGTGCCGCTGGTGCCCTCGGCCCCCGGCGGCGCCCCCGACACCCACGACCTCGACGCGCTGGCCGCCGCGGTGGACGACGACACCCGGCTGCTGTTCGTGTGCAACCCCAACAACCCGACCGGCACCGCGGTCCGGCGGGCGGAGCTCGAGCGGTTCCTCGACCGGGTGCCCGGCACGGTGCTGGTCGTGCTCGACGAGGCCTACCGCGAGTTCGTCACCGACCCCGACGTGCCCGACGGCCTGGAGCTGATGCGCGGGCGCCCGAACGTCGCGGTGCTGCGCACGTTCTCCAAGGCCTGGGGCCTGGCCGGCCTGCGGGTCGGCTACCTGGTCGCGGAGGACCCCGCCGTCGCCGACGCCGTCCGCCGCACGCACGTGCCGTTCAGCGTCTCGATGCTCGCCCAGGCCGCCGCCGTCGCCGCGCTCGGCAGCCAGGACGAGGTCCGCCGCCGCGTGGCCGCCGTCGTCGCCGAACGCGACCGGCTCACCGCGGCCCTGTGCGGGCGCGGCCTGGCGGTGCCCGACAGTCAGGCCAACTTCGTGTGGCTGCCGCTGGGGGAGCCGTCCGCCGCGACCGCCGCGGCGCTGGAGGCCCGCGGCGTCATCACCCGGCCGTTCGCCGGCGAGGGGATCCGGGTGACCGTCGGCACGCCCGAGGAGGACGACCTGTTCCTCGCCGCGCTCGACGACGTGCTCGCCGTCACGACCCCCGACACGGTGCGCCCCGGCGCGCCGGTCGCCTAGCGCCCGGCTGGTTTGATGGCCGTCGTGCCTCTTCCCCGTGTCCTGTCCGGCATCCAGCCGACGGCGGGCTCCTTCCACCTCGGCAACCACCTCGGTGCGCTCCGCCAGTGGGTCGCGCTGCAGGAGACGACCGAGGCCTTCTACTGCGTCGTCGACCTGCACGCGATCACGCTGCCGCAGGACCCCGCGGAGCTGCGCCGGAACACCCTGGTCTCGGCCGCCCAGCTGCTGGCCCTCGGCGTCGACCCGCAGCGCAGCACGCTGTTCGTGCAGAGCCACGTGCCCCAGCACCTGCAGCTGTCGTGGGTGCTCGAGTGCCTCACCGGCTTCGGCGAGGCCGGCCGGATGACGCAGTTCAAGGACAAGAGCCAGCGCGAGGGCACCGCCTCGGCGTCGGTCGGGCTGTTCACCTACCCGGTGCTCCAGGCCGCCGACATCCTCGTCTACCAGGCCGACCAGGTGCCGGTGGGTGAGGACCAGCGCCAGCACCTGGAGCTGACCCGGGACCTCGCCACCCGCTTCAACAGCCGCTTCGGCGAGACCTTCACCCTGCCGGAGACCCTCGTCCCGGCCGGCGGCGCGCGGATCATGGACCTGCAGTCGCCGGACAAGAAGATGAGCAAGAGCCTGCCGCCGGCCGGCTGCGTGTTCCTCCTCGACGACCCGAAGGTGACGGCGAAGAAGATCCGCTCGGCGGTCACCGACACCGGCCGGGAGATCGTGGCCGACCCGGTCGACAAGCCCGGGGTCACCAACCTGCTGGCCATCCACAGCGCGCTGTCGGGCACGCCGGTCGCGGAGCTCGAGGAGCACTTCGCCGGGCGCGGCTACGGCGACCTGAAGAAGGAGCTCACCGAGGTCGTCGCCGAGTTCGTGACGCCGGTCCGCGAGCGCACCAACGAGCTGCTCGACGACCGCGCCGAGCTCGAACGGCTGCTGGCCGCCGGTGCCGCCCGGGCGCGCGAGGTGGCCGCGGGGACCGTCCGCGCGGTCTACGAGCGGGTCGGCTTCCTGGCACCGGTGGCGGAGTCGTGAACGACGACACCTTTGTCCCGCGCAGCCGTGTGGCGCCGCCGGAGACCGCCGTCGTCGGGGTCCTGGTGCCGATCCCCGAGCCGTGGGCTCAGCTGCTGACCGACTGGCGCGCCAAGGTGGGCGACCCGCAGGCGGGCTTCGTGCCACCGCACGTCACGCTGCTGCCGCCCACCGAGGTGCCCTGCGTCGAGCGGGCGGCCATCACCGAGCACCTGAGGCGCGTCGCCGCGGCGCACCCGCCCTTCGACATGCACCTGTCGGGCACCGGCACGTTCACGCCGGTCTCGGACGTCGTGTTCGTCGCCGTCGCGCGCGGCATCGGCAACTGCGAGCTGCTGGCCACCGACGTCCGGTCCGGCCCGCTGGCCCGCTCGCTGACCTACCCGTACCACCCGCACGTGACCGTGGCCCACGACGTGCCGGGCGACATGCTCGAGCTGGCCTACACCGGCCTCGGCGACCTCTCCGCGGAGTTCCGCGTCACCTCGTTCACCGAGTTCGAGCAGACCCCGGAGGGCACCTGGGCGGTCGCCCGCGAGTACCCGCTCACCGGCCCGCCGCACTAGGCCCCCGCGCGTCACCCCCGGCCAGGGACCAGACTCGGACCGGTGGGTGGACCCCGGGACGGACGGCCGCGCGCCGCCGACGTCGTCCGCGCGCCCTGGTCCCGCATCGCCGGCCTCGGCTCCCGGATCACCGCCGTCGTCGACGCCCAGCGCCGCCGCCGGCCCTGGTTCGACCACCTGGCGCGGGCGGGCGGGCGCTACACCCGGACCCAGGGCGACCTCATGGCCGCCGGCGTCACCTACTTCGTGTTCCTCGGGCTGTTCCCGGTGCTGCTGCTGGTCGCGTCGGTCATCGCGCTGGTGCTCTCCGGGGACGCGCTGCTGCAGAAGGAGCTCTACGGCGCCATCCGCGACGCGTTCCCCGACGAGACC
Organism: Geodermatophilus sp. SYSU D00698; assembly: GCF_054050335.1. Lineage (NCBI taxonomy): Bacteria > Bacillati > Actinomycetota > Actinomycetes > Geodermatophilales > Geodermatophilaceae > Geodermatophilus > Geodermatophilus sp. SYSU D00698. The sequence continues at coordinate 82,231 of NZ_JBJGZD010000003.1, read as the reverse complement.
GGGGAGCAGATCGTCCGGGAGCTGCGCTCGGCCGTCAGCGCGGCCGGTCTCACCGGCCTGATCGGCGTCGCGGGCTTCCTCTACGCCGGGCTGCGCGCGATGGACAAGCTGCGGATCGGCATGGAGCGCATCTGGAAGGGGACGGTCGACGAGCCGGAGTTCTGGCGGGACAACCTCGCCGACCTCGTCGCGCTGGTCGCCCTCGGCGCGGCCGGGCTGGCCAGCATCGGCCTGACCGGGTTCGCCACCCAGGCCGCCGACGGCGTCCTGACGGTCTTCGGCGTCGAGGACGCGCCCGGCTGGGGCGCCGTCAGCAGCGTGCTCGGCATCGTGCTCGCCTTCGCCGGCGACGTCCTGGTGTTCCTGTGGCTGCTGCGGGTGGTGCCCTCGACGTCGCACCCGCTGCGGCTGCTGCTGCCCGGTGCGCTCTTCGGCGCGGCCGGCTTCGAGCTGATGAAGCTGGCCGGCAGCCTCTACCTGTCCCTGATCTCCGGCAGCGTCACCTCGTCGGCGTTCGGCGGCGCGGTCGGCATCCTCGTCTGGATCAACCTCGTAGCCCGCTTCGCGTTCTTCACCGCGGCGTGGACGGCGACCCTCCCGGCCCTGGAGCGGACGGTCCCGACCGCCCCGGAGGTCCCCGCCGGTCCCGAGCGCCCCGCCGGGCCTGCGGACCCGCCGGTCCCCGCGGAGCCCGGCGCACCGCCCGCCGCCGGCCGATGAGCGTCGCGGCCACCACCGCGACCGCCGCCGCGCCGAGCGCCACCGCGCCCAGGGCCGGCGGGCCGTCGTCGGCGGGGGGAGCCGGCGCCGCCGGGCCGGCGGCGACCTCGGCCGGCCCGGCGGGGGAGGGGGCGGCGGTCGTCGTCGGCTCGGGAGGGACGACGTCGGCGGCGGAGTCGACCAGCGTGCCGACGCCGCCCAGCGACGGCGGCACCGTGAAGCCCCAGTCGAGCAGCAGCGCGGCCTGGTCGGAGGCCCGGCGCGGCACGTTCTCGGTGCCCATGACGCTGACCACCAGCCGCCGCCCGTCGCGCTCGGCGGCGGTGACGAAGGTGTGCCGGGCGGCGTCGGTGAAGCCGGTCTTGCCGCCCAGGGTCCCCGGGTAGCCGGCCAGCGGGTTCTCGTTCTGGATCTGGAAGCCGGGCGAGCGGCCCTCGACGCCGGGCATCTGCGCCGTCGGCGTCAGCAGGATCCCGGCGGTGAACGGGTCGGCGACCAGCGCCCGGAAGAACAGCGCGAGGTCGTAGGGCGAGGAGGACTGGCCGGCGACGTCGAGGCCCGACGGCGAGCCCGCGACCGTGTCGAAGGCGCCCATCTCCAGGGCGGTGGCGTTCATCGTGTCCACGGTGGCCGCCGTCCCGCCGAACGCCCGGGCCAGCGCGTTGGCCGCGTCGTTGCCCGACTGCATCACCAGTGCCTGGAACAGCAGCCCGACCGGGTAGTGGCCGCCGACGACGATCCCGACCTTGCTGCCCTCCATCGCCTCGTCCTCGACGGTGCCGGCGACCACCGCCGCCGGGTCCAGCCGGTGGGCCAGGGTGAGCAGCGTCAGCGTCTTGAGCGTGCTCGCCGGGTAGTAGCGGCCGTGCGGGTCGCGGGCGGCCAGGACGTCGCCGGTGCCGGCGTCGGCCACCAGCCACCCGGCCGCGACGACGTCGGCCGGCAGCGGTGGCGCGCCGTCGACGACGACCGTGCCGCGGGTGTCCAGGCCCTCCCCGCCCACGGTGACCCCACCGGGGCCCTCGCCCTGCGGCGGGCCGCCGGGCAGCGGCGCGGTCGGGGTCGGGGCGGCGGGGTCGGCGGTGGGCCGCGCGGGGTCCGGGGCGGCCACCGCCGGGCCGCCCCCGAGGAGGACGGCCAGCGCGGCCAGGACGGCCGCGAGCGCACCCCGTCGTCGCCGCACGAGGGGACGCTAGCCCCGGCGGGGGCACCTGCGGGGACCGGGCGCAGTGGCGGGGGCCACGGATCCGGGCCGCTTCACAACGATCCCGTCTCGGTCCGCCGCAGGCATGGCGGCCTGCCCGGAGGGCGCGGTTAGCGTGCCGGGGTCGTCCACGTCCGGGCGGCCGCCCGCGGGCGGCCGCGACCAGGACCCACGGGAGCGCCCTCCGCGTCCTGCGCGGGCAGCTCCCTCCAGAGAGGAGATCGTCTTGCGCCGAGCGCGGAAGATGAAGGCCGCAGCGCTGCTGCTGGCCGGCAGCATGGCCCTGGCGGCCTGTGCCAGCGACGAGCCCGCCGCCGGCGGCGGCGGCGAGGGTGGCGGCACCGCCACCGAGGAGCTGCGCGTCGGCCTCGCCTACGACACCGGCGGCCGCGGTGACCGGTCGTTCAACGACTCCGCCTACGCCGGTGCGTCGGCGGCCGTCGAGGCCCTCGACGGCGAGCTGCAGGAGCTCAGCCCCAACGACGACGCCTCCAACCGCGCGGAGCTGCTCACCCAGCTGGCCGAGCAGGGCTTCAACCCGGTCATCGCCGTCGGCTTCAACTACGACGACGTCATCGCCGAGGTCGCGCCGCAGTTCCCCGACACCACGTTCGCGCAGGTCGACGGGTCCAACGAGGACGGCGCCAAGGGCGACAACGTCACCGGGCTGGTCTTCGCCGAGGAGCAGGGGTCGTTCCTGGCCGGCGTCGCCGCCGCGCTGAAGAGCGAGAGCGCCCACATCGGCTTCGTCGGCGGCGTGGAGAGCCCGCTGATCGAGAAGTTCGAGGCCGGCTACGTGGCCGGCGCCCAGGCGGTCAACCCGCAGATCGTCATCGACCGGCAGTACATCTCGCCGGCCGGTGACTTCAGCGGCTTCAACGACCCGGCCCGCGGCCAGATCGTCGCCCAGGGCATGTACGACGCCGGGGCCGACATCGTCTACCACGCGGCCGGTGGTTCGGGTGTCGGCGTCTTCCAGGCCGCCGCGAGCGCCGGCAAGCGCGCCATCGGCGTCGACTCCGACCAGTACCAGACGGTCGACGACCCGGCGCTGCAGGCCGTGATCATGACCTCGATGCTCAAGCGGGTCGACAACGCGGTGGAGGCGTTCATCAACGAGTTCTCCGAGGGCACCGTGGAGGGCGCTGCCGACGTCCGCTACGACCTGGAGGGCGAGGGCGTGGGCCTGTCCACGTCGGGCGGGTACATCGACGACATCCAGCAGGACATCGACGGGTACGCGCAGCAGATCATCGACGGCACCATCACGGTCCCGACGACGATCGAGTGACCCTCGTGCGGGTCTGCCCGCACGACTGATCCACCCTGCGACGCGGGCCCGGGCGGGAAACGCCCGGGCCCGCGGTGCGCCGGGGTCGCCCCGGGCTCGGCCGGAGCCCGGTGGGTAGGGCACCATACGCACGGCCCCAGGGCCCCGAAGCCCGGCGCAGCGGCTGATCCCGCGCGCCGGAGCCGTCCAAAGTGACCTCCCGCCCACCGGCGGGCCACAGCGAGGAGATGCCGGCATGGCACCAGCGGACTCGCCAGCAGACAGTCCGGCGGCGGGTGACGTCCCCCTCGCCGTCGAGCTGCGCGGGATCACCAAGCGCTTCCCCGGCGTGGTGGCGAACCGGGACATCGAGCTGCGGGTCCGTCGCGGCGAGGTGCACGCCATCGTGGGCGAGAACGGCGCCGGCAAGTCGACGCTGATGAAGACCCTCTACGGCGAGCACCGCCCCGACGAGGGGCAGGTCCTCGTCGACGGCCGCGAGGTGACCTTCCGCAGCCCGGCCGACGCCATCGCGGCGGGCATCGGCATGGTCCACCAGCACTTCATGCTGGCCGACAACTTCACCGTCCTGGAGAACGTCGTCCTCGGCAGCGAGCCCACCCGGCGCGGCCGGCTGGACCTCGCCGAGGCGCGCCGCCGGATCACCGACATCTCCGACCGCTACTCCCTCGGACTGCGGCCCGACGCGCTGGTCGAGGACCTCGGCGTCGGCGACCGGCAACGGGTCGAGATCGCCAAGGTCCTCTACCGCAACGCGCGGACCCTGATCCTCGACGAGCCGACCGCCGTGCTCGTGCCGCAGGAGGTCGACGAGCTGTTCGCCAACCTCGCCGAGCTCAAGCGCGAGGGCCTGACGGTCATCTTCATCTCGCACAAGCTCGACGAGGTGCGCCGCGTCGCCGACTCGATCACGGTCATCCGGCGCGGCACCACGGTCGGCACGGCCGACCCGAGGACGACGACGGCCAGGCAGCTGGCCGAGCTGATGGTCGGCGCCGAGCTGCCCACCCCGGAGACCCGCGAGTCCACCGTCCGCGAGACCCCCGTGCTGCAGCTGGTCGGCGTCACCGTCACCGACGTGGGGCACCGCCCCGTGGTGGACGACGTCACGCTCACCGTGCGGGAGGGCGAGGTCGTCGGCATCGCCGGGGTCGAGGGCAACGGCCAGGCCGAGCTCGTCGACGCGATCATGGGACTGCGCCCGCTGGCTGCCGGGTCGGTCGTCCTCGGGACGGAGGACGTCACCGGCTGGAGCACCCGCGCCCGCCGGGAGGCCGGCGTCGGCTTCATCCCCGAGGACCGGCACCGCCAGGGCATGCTGCTGGACGCGCCGCTCTGGGAGAACCGCATCCTCGGCCACCAGACCCGCCCGCCGGCCGTGAAGGGGCCCTTCATCGACCGGCGCGGCGCCCGCGCCGACACCGCGCGGATCATGCGGGAGTACGACGTGCGCGCGCCCGGTCCGGACACGCTGGCCGTCGCCCTCTCCGGCGGCAACCAGCAGAAGCTGATCGTCGGGCGCGAGATGAGCGCCGCGCCGCGGCTGCTGATCGCCGCCCACCCGACCCGCGGCGTCGACGTCGGCGCCCAGTCGGTGATCTGGGAGCTGCTCAAGGACGCCCGCGCGGAGGGACTCGGGATCGTGCTCGTCTCCGCCGACCTCGACGAGCTCATCGGACTGTCGGACACGCTGCACGTGATGCTCCGCGGCCGGCTGGTGGCCACCCTCGACCCGCGGCGGGTGACCCCCGAGGAGCTCGGCGGGCACATGACCGGCGCGCGGACGACGGCGGGTGCGGCGTGAACGGCGTCCTCCGCCGGGTGGGGCTCTCCCTGCTGGGCCCGGTGCTCGCGGTCCTGGTCGCCCTGGTCATCTCCGCGGTGGTCATCGCCCTCATCGGCCAGAACCCGTTCGAGGCGTTCGGGGTGATGGTCGACCTCGGCACCACCCCCTCGCAGCAAGTGCAGTCGATCGTCGTCATCCTCAACCGGGCGGTGCCGCTGTTCCTCGCCGGGCTGGCCGTCGCGGTCGCGTTCCGGATGGGCCTGTTCAACATCGGCGTCGAGGGTCAGTACCGGCTGGCCACCATCCTGGCCGCCGCGGTCGGCGCGGCCGTCGTGCTGCCGGGTCCGCTGCACGTGCTGCTCGTCGTCGTCGTCGCGATGGTGGTCGGGGCGCTGTGGGCCGGCATCGTCGGCGTGCTCAAGGTGACCCGCGGCGTCAGCGAGGTCATCAGCTCGATCATGCTCAACTTCATCGCGCTGGGCCTGGCGTCGTTCCTGCTGACCGGCCCGCTGCGGGGCAGCCCGCCGGGCGCCTCGATCATCACGACCGCGGAGATCCCCGAGTCCGGCCGCTTCCCGAGCCTCAACGGGCAGCTCACCGGGCTGGGCCTGGCCGCGCCGCGCAGCGGTCTCTACGGCTTCCTGCTGGTCGCGGTCGTGGTGGGGGTCGTCGTCGCGGTGCTGATCAAGCGCACCCGCTTCGGGTTCGACCTGCGCGCCACCGGCCTGTCGCCCTCCGCGGCCACGGCCAGCGGCGTCGACGCCCGGCGCATGGTGGTGAAGACCATGCTCATCTCCGGCGCGATCGCCGGCCTGATCGGCCTGCCCGACCTGCTCGGCTCGCAGTACGACTACGGCACCGAGTTCACCGCCGGCCTCGGCTTCCTCGGCATCGCCGTCGCCCTGCTGGGCCGCAGCACCCCGGTGGGCATCGCGCTGGCCGCGCTGCTGTTCGCCTTCCTCGACCGGGCGGCACTGCCCCTGCAGTTCGCCGACATCCCGTCCTCGGTCGTCACGATCATCCAGGGCACGATCGTGCTCGCCGTCGTGATCGCCAACGAGATCGCCCGGCGGCTGGCGCTGCGCTCGGCCGAGCGGGCCGGCGCGTCGGCCGGTCCGGGACCGGACGGCGGCGGGGACGGAGCGGTGCCGCCGCCTCCCGCCCCGGACGGCGGGCAGCAGGTCCGCGCCGGTGTGCCCGGGGACCAGCAGGGAGCACGAGCATGAGCACGACGGCGACGACCCGTACCGGTCAGCCCGGCCGCGGCCCGCTGACCGACCTGCTGACCGGCGGCGGCCGGGCGCGGCGGGTGCTGTGGGTGCTCGTCGGCCTGTGGCTGCTGTTCTCGCTGGTCCGCGTCGTCTCGGGCGAGCAGGAGCTCACCTCGTCCTCGACGCTCCGGGCCGCGCTGCTGCTCGCCGTCCCCATCGGGCTGGCGGCGCTCGGCGGGCTGTGGTCCGAGCGCGCGGGCGTGGTGAACATCGGCCTCGAGGGGATGATGATCCTCGGCACCTGGGGCGCGGGCTGGGCCGGCTACCAGTGGGGCTGGGCCGGCGCGGTCATCGGCGGCGTGGTCTTCGGCGCGGCCGGCGGTCTGCTGCACGCGGTCGCCACGGTGACGTTCGGCGTCGACCACGTGGTCTCCGGCGTCGCGATCAACATCCTCGCCGAGGGCGTCGTCCGCTTCCTGTCCGAGCTGCTGTTCAACGAGGAGACCGGTGGCGGTCCGACGCAGTCGCCGTCCCTGGCCAGCGACCCGCCGGACTTCTCGCTGCCGGTGCTGTCCTCGGGACCGGACCTGCTCGGCGACCTGGAACGGCAGCACTGGTTCCTGGTCAGCGACCTGGCCGGCCTGCTGCGCGGGCTGACCAGCGGCGTGGGACTGCTGACCCTGCTCGCCGTGCTGCTCGTCCCGGTCTCCTACCTGCTGCTGTGGCGGACGGCCTTCGGCCTGCGGCTGCGCTCGTGCGGCGAGAACCCGGCCGCCGCGGACTCCCTGGGCGTGCCGGTCTACCGGCTGAAGTACCTCGCGGTGATCGTCTCCGGCGCACTGGCCGGCCTCGGCGGCGTCTTCCTCGTGTTCGTCGCGGGCATCTACCGCGAGGGTCAGACCGGTGGCCGTGGCTTCATCGGCCTGGCCGCCCTGATCTTCGGCAACTGGCGTCCCGGCGGGCTGGCGGCCGGGGCGGGCCTGTTCGGGTTCGCCGACGCCCTGCAGCTGCGCAGCCAGACCGCGGTGGTGGCCCTGCTGCTGCTCATCGCCGTCCTCCTCGCCGTCCTGGCGGTCGTGCAGGCGCGGCGCGGGAGGTGGCTGGTCGCCGGGATCGCCGGGGTCTTCGCCGCCGCCTCGCTGGTCGGGTTCCTCACCATCGACCGGCTGCCCGAGGGGATCGTCTTCTTCACCCCGCACCTGACCACGCTGCTGGTGCTGTCGCTGGCGTCCCAACGGCTGCGGATGCCCAAGGCCGACGGGCTGGTCTACCGAAGAGGAGAGCACTAGATGGCGGACGTCGACTGGGACGCGCTGCGCGGCGCGGCCCGGGAGGCCATGACGCACGCCTACGCGCCGTACTCGCGGTTCCCCGTGGGCGTGGCCGGGCTGGTCGACGACGGCCGGGTGGTCACCGGCTGCAACGTCGAGAACGCCAGCTACGGCCTGGGCCTGTGCGCCGAGTGCGGGATGGTCAGCGACCTCGCCCGCACCGGCGGCGGCCGGCTGGTCGCGGTGGCCTGCGTCGGCGGGGACGGGCAGCCGCTCATGCCGTGCGGCCGGTGCCGGCAGCTGCTGTGGGAGCACGGCGGCGCCGACATGCTCATCGAGACGGTGTCGCTGGGCATCGTGCCGATGCGCGAGGTGCTGCCCGACGCCTTCGGCCCCGACGACCTGGTCGCCGCGGCGGAGCGGGGGCAGGGCTGATGGCCGCGTTCGACGCCATCGACGTGCTGCGCGCCAAGCGCGACGGCGACCGGCTCACCGACGAGCAGATCCGCTGGGTGATCGGCGCCTACACCGACGGTACGATCCCCGACGAGCAGATGAGCGCGCTGCTCATGGCGGTGTTCTTCCGGGGCATGTCCGCCGGCGAGCTCTCGGTGTGGACGCAGGCGATGATCGACTCCGGCGAGCGCAAGGACCTGTCCCCGCTGGGCCGGCCGACCGCCGACAAGCACTCCACCGGCGGCGTCGGCGACAAGACCACCCTGCCGCTCGCGCCGCTGGTCGCCGCCTGCGGCGTCGCGGTGCCGCAGCTGTCGGGCCGGGGCCTGGGCCACACCGGCGGCACGCTGGACAAGCTCGAGTCGATCCCCGGCTGGCGGGCCGACGTGCACGAGGAGGCCTACCTGCGGCAGCTCGCCGAGGTGGGCGCGGTGATCTGCGCCGCCGGGCACGACCTCGCGCCGGCGGACAAGAAGCTCTACGCGCTGCGCGACGTGACCGCGACGGTCGAGTCGATCCCGCTGATCGCCAGCTCGATCATGAGCAAGAAGATCGCCGAGGGCGCGGACGCGCTGGTGCTCGACGTCAAGACCGGCTCGGGGGCGTTCATGAAGGACCCCGAGTCCTCCCGCGAGCTGGCCCGCACCATGGTCGGCCTCGGCGAGGCGGCCGGGGTGAACACCGTGGCGCTGGTGACCGCGATGGACCGGCCGCTGGGCCGCGCCGCCGGCAACGCCGTCGAGGTCGCCGAGTCGGTGGAGGTCCTCGCCGGCGGCGGCCCGGCCGACGTCGTCGAGCTGACCCTGGCCCTGGCGCGGGAGATGCTCACCGGCGCCGGGCGCCCCGACGTCGACCCCGCCGACGCGCTGCGCGACGGCCGGGCGATGGACGTGTGGCGGCGGATGGTCGCCGCGCAGGGCGGCGACCCCGACGCGCCGCTGCCGCAGCCGGCGGAGAAGCACGTGGTGACCGCCCCGGCCACCGGCACGCTCACCCGCCTGGACGCCTACGCCCTGGGCGTCGCCGCCTGGCGGCTGGGCGCCGGCCGCGCACGCAAGGAGGACCCGGTCTCCGCCGCCGCCGGCGTCACCTGGACGGCGACGGTGGGGGAGCGGGTGACCGAGGGCCAGCCGCTGCTCGAGCTGCACACCGACGACGCCGCGCGCATCCCGCGGGCGCTGGAGGCGCTGGAGGGTGCGCTCGGCGTCGACACCGGCGACGAGCCGCTGCCCCTGCTGATCGACCGCATCTCCGCCTGAAGGGCCCTCCTGCCCCCACCCGGGAAGGACCCCGTCCTCCTCACCCCTCGCAGGCTCGGGAGGGGGCCGGCGGCGGGCCCCTGCAGGAGGGCCGGGCCAGGGCGGTCGGCGCGGGGCCGCGATCGGAGAGGACACTGGGTCCTCGTGACCAGCACGTCCGCGGTACCGACCTCCACCGCCGCCCCGCGCGCCGGGGAGCCCCTCGATCCGGACGCGGCGATCTCCGTCCGCGGGCTGGTGAAGCGCTACGGCACCGCGACCGCCGTCGACGGCCTGGACCTCGACATCCGGCGCGGCGAGATCTTCGCGCTGCTCGGCCCCAACGGCGCCGGCAAGACGACGACGGTCGAGATCTGCGAGGGCTTCCGCGACCGCGACGGCGGCGAGGTACGGGTGCTCGGCACCGACCCGGCCTCGGGCGGGCGCCGGTGGAAGGCGCAACTGGGCATCGTGCTGCAGTCCGGCGCCGGGGACAGCCAGCTGACCTGCCGCGAGCTGCTGCGCGCGCAGGCGTCCTACTACCCCGACCCGCGCGACCCCGACGAGGTGCTCGAGCTGGTCGGGCTGACCGGGAAGGCCCGCGCCCGCGGCCGCTCGCTGTCGGGCGGCCAGCGCCGCCGGCTCGACGTCGCGCTCGGCATCGTCGGCCGCCCCTCGCTGCTGTTCCTCGACGAGCCGACCACCGGCTTCGACCCCGAGGCGCGGCGGCAGTTCTGGTCGCTGATCCGCTCGCTGCGCGACCTCGGCACGACGATGCTGCTCACCACCCACTACCTGGACGAGGCCGAGGCGCTGGCCGACCGGGTCGGCGTCATCGCGCACGGGCGGCTGGCCGAGGTCGCCGTCCCCTCGGAGCTGGGCGGCCGCGGGCGCGCGCCGGCGGTGGTCAGCTGGACCGAGGACGGCGTCCGGCGCAGCGAGGCCACCGCGACCCCGACGGCGTTCGTCTCCGCGCTGTCCGCCCGCTTTCCCGGCGAGGTGCCCGACCTGGCGGTGGCCCGCCCGACCCTCGAGGACGTGTACCTGCAGATGATCGGGGAGGCCCGCGCGTGAGCGCCGGAACCGTCACCCGGGGGCGGACGGCGCTGCCGTCGCTGCCCGCCGTCTACCGCTCCCGCGCCGGGGTGGAGCTCAAGGAGTTCTTCCGGCAGCGCGAGTCGGTGGTGTTCACCCTCGTCTTCCCCGTGCTGCTGCTCGTGGTGTTCGGCGCGGTGCTCGACTACGACCTCGGCAGCGGGGTCAGCTTCGTCCAGTACTTCCTGGCCGGTGTGATCGCCGCCGGCATCCTCGGGGCCAGCCTGCAGAACATGGCGATCTCGATCGCCACCGAACGCGCCGACGGCACGCTCAAGGGCCTCTACGGCACCCCCATGCCGCGCAGCGCCTACTTCGTCGGCAAGGTCGTGCAGGTCCTCGCCGTCACGGTGCTGATCATCGTGGTCCTGCTGGCGGTCGGGGCGGTCTTCTACGACGTCGACCTGCCCTCGGGCCGCGACTGGCTGACCTTCGCCTGGGTGACCGCGCTCGGCGCCGCGGCGTGCACGCTGCTCGGCATCGCCGTGTCCAGCCTCGCGCGCAACGGCCGGTCGGCGTCGGCCACGGTCACGCCGATCGCCCTGGTGCTGCAGTTCATCTCCGGCGTCTTCTTCCAGTTCAGCCAGGTGCCGGGCTGGATGCAGACGGTCGCGTCGCTGTTCCCGCTCAAGTGGATGGCGCAGGGCCTGCGCTCGGTGTTCCTCCCCGACGCGCTCGCCGCGCAGGAGCCGGCGGGGTCCTGGGAGCTCGGGCGGGTGGCGCTGGTACTGGCCGTGTGGTGCGCCGCCGGTCTGGTGCTCTGCGTCCTGACCTTCCGCTGGCAGGAGCGCGGCACGAGATAGCGTCGGGTGGTGCCCGCACCACTCGACGCCGACTCGGTCCGCCGCGCGCCCAAGGTCCTCCTGCACGACCACCTCGACGGCGGGCTGCGTCCGCAGACGGTGCTCGAGCTCGCCGACGAGGCGGGCTACCGCGCCCTCCCCGCCCGCGACGCGGAGGCGCTGGGGACCTGGTTCCGCGAGGCCGCCGACTCCGGCTCGCTGGTGCGGTACCTGGAGACGTTCGCGCACACCGTCGGGGTGATGCAGCGGCCCGAGGCGGTGCGCCGGGTGGCCCGCGAGTGCGCCCTCGACCTCGCCGCCGACGGCGTCGTGTACGCCGAGGTCCGCATGGCGCCGGAGCTGGTGACGGCGGGCGGCACCCCGATCGAGGAGGCCGTGGAGGCGATCCTCGACGGGTTCGCCGCGGGCAGCGCCGAGGCGGCCGCGGCGGGGACGCCGATCACGGTCGGCACGCTGCTGTGCGCGATGCGGCAGGAGGACCGCTGGGAGGAGGTCGCCGGCCTCGTCGTCCGGTACCGGGACGCCGGCGTCGTCGGCTTCGACCTGGCCGGGCCGGAGATCGGCTTCCCGCCGGACCGGATCCCCGGGGCGATCGCGCTGCTCGACCGCGCCGGCGCGCACCGCACCGTCCACGCCGGCGAGGCGGCCGGCGTCGACAGCATCCGGGCCGCGCTGGACGGCGCCCGCGCCGAGCGGCTCGGCCACGGCGTGCGGATCGCCGACGAGGTGCCGATGGAGGGCCCGCTCGGCCCGCTGGCGCGGCGGGTCCTCGACGAGCAGGTGCCGCTGGAGGTCGCGCCGTCGTCGAACGTGCAGACCGGCGCCTACCCCTCGATCGCGCGGCACCCGGTGGGCCGGCTGCACCGGCTGGGCTTCGCCGTCACGGTGAACACCGACAACCGGCTGATGAGCGGCGTCTCGGTGACCAGCGAGCTGACCGACGTCGCCGCCACCCACGGCTGGGGCTGGGACGACCTCCAGACGGTCACCGAGCGGGCGCTGGCCGCGGCGTTCACCGACAACGCCGAGCGGGCCCGGCTGCTCGACGACGTCGTCCGCCCGGGGTACGCCGCCCTCCGCGGGTGATCACGGCCACCGCCCGCTGCGGAAGGGCGGACCGGGCGCCGCTGTTACCGTGGGTGTGCCGGCACTCGCCGGACATCCTCCCGGACGGTCCGTCCGGGCATGAGCGCATCCGTGCAGATCCGCCGCGTCCCATGACGCCCGCGATCGCCAGTGAGGACGCCGACTGACGGCGCCCGCGCACCACCACGGGACGCGCCCGAGCTGTATCGGAGTCCCCACCCCCGCATGACCACGTCCGACACCGTCGACGTCCAGAGCACCCTCGACACCCCCGCCCCGGCGGGCCCCACGTTCGCCCAGCTGGGCCTGCCCCAGCAGCTGGTGACCGCTCTCGAGCGGCGCGGCATCCGCGCGCCCTTCGCCATCCAGGCCTCCGTCCTGCCCGACGCCCTCACCGGGCGCGACGTGCTGGGCAAGGCGGCCACCGGGTCCGGCAAGACCCTGGCCTTCGGCCTGCCGATGCTCGCCCGCATGGGCCTCACCGCCCGCCGCGGCCCCCGCGCCCCGCGCGCGCTGGTGCTCGTGCCCACGCGCGAGCTCGCCCAGCAGGTCTCCGACAACCTGGCCCCGCTCGGCCAGGCCGTCGGTGCCCAGTTCGCCACCGTCTACGGCGGCGCCTCGATGGGACGCCAGATCTCCCAGCTGCGGCGCGGCGTCGACGTCGTCGTCGCCACCCCCGGCCGGCTGCAGGACCTGATCGGCCAGCGCGAGGTCACCCTCGCCGACGTCGAGGTCAGCGTCGTCGACGAGGCCGACTTCATGTCCGACCTCGGCTTCCTGCCCGTCGTGCAGGAGCTGCTCGACCAGACCCGTCCCGACGCCCAGCGGCTGCTGTTCTCGGCCACGCTGGACGGCGAGGTGGACACGCTGGTCCGCCGCTACCTGACCGACCCCGCGCGGCACGAGGTCAAGCGCGCCGGCGACGACGCCCCGCCGGCCGAGCACCTGGCCTACAGCGTCGCCTTCCGCGACAAGGTGCCGGTGACCCAGGAGCTGGCCGCGCGGCCGGGCCGCACGATCGTGTTCGCCCGCACCCAGCTCGGCGTCGACCGGCTCACCGAGAACCTGCAGGCCGTCGGCATCAAGGCCGAGGCGATCCACGGCGGGCTGCCGCAGTCGGCCCGCCGGCGGGCGCTCGAGGCGTTCACCGACGCCCGCAGCCCCGTGCTGGTGGCCACCGACGTCGCCGCCCGCGGCATCCACGTCGACGACGTCTCGCTGGTCCTGCACTACGACCCGCCGGCCGACCACAAGACCTACCTGCACCGCTCGGGCCGCACCGCCCGCGCCGGCGCCGGCGGCGTCGTGGTCTCGCTGCTGCTGCCCGACCAGGTCGGTCAGGCCAAGCGGCGGTTCCGGCAGGCGAAGGTGGACCCGCAGGTCGACCGCATCCGGCCGGGCGACGCCCCGATCGCCGAGCTCGTCGCCAGCGGCGTGCCGGTGGAGCCGGTCGAGCGGCCGGCCCGCGAGTCGCGCCGCCCGCACGGCGGCCCCGGCGGCCGGCGTCCGCGCCGCGACGGCGACCGGCCTCGCCGCTCCTACGGCGAGGGCGACCGCGGCCGCCGTGACGACCGGCCGCGCCGGCCCTCCGGCGACCGCGACCGCTACCGCGGCCCCGGCGAGGGCCACCGCGGCGGGCGGTCCGACCGCCCCGCGCCCGCGCGCGACTGACGGAGGACCCCGCGTCCCCCACCGCTCGCACGCCCGCGGCGGGTCCCTGACTCGGGGCGTTCCAGCACCTCACCACGGCCGGTCCCGGGACTCCCGGGGCCGGCCGCTGTGCTGTTCCGTGGTCGCTCGTGCTCTGCCCTCACCCGTGGGCAGAGCACGAGCTCACGGCAGGCAGGTCCCGGCGCCCGGCCGTGCCCGGGTGCGGAGCCCGGGGCACGTCCGTCAGTGGCGGAAGACCAGCGCCCCGCCGACCTGGGCGACGACCTCGTCCCAGGCCTCCCGCAGCGGAGCGGCGTCCTCGGCGCGCAGGGTGGCGCCGGGCTCCCGCTCGCCGCGCGCCACCGCCCGGCCCAGCGGCGCGGTGGGGGCGAGCAGCTCGTCGACCCGGGTGAGGCCCGCGTACTCGGCGACGTCGCGCACGCCCTCGACCGGCTGGGCGAACACCCGGTGGTCGACCAGGCCCGCCGCGCCCCCGGCCACCTCGGCGAGCACCTCGGACAGCTCGGTGAGGTCGTAGCGGTCCTGCTCGGCCGGCAGCGGCATGACGTCGGTGTCGGCCACCTCGGGCCAGGACGCGATCTCGGTGAGGTCGTGCTGCTCGTCGCCGGCGCAGAACCGGGCGAGGTCGGCCGGGGTGTCGAACAGGTAGACCTCGCCGTCGCGGCCGAGGAACCGGGCGACGTCCTCCACGTAGCAGCGCAGCGTCACGCCGGCGCCCTCGGGGACGACGAGCTCGACCGGGAGGATGCCGACGGCCTCCCAGAACTCCGCCGCCGCGGCGACCGCGGCCGGGGTGGCGGTGATCCGGCTGCCGCCGCGGATGGTGCTCACCCCGGCGGTGGCCGCCTCCGCCGGCGCGGCGGCCGTCGAGCCCGCGGCCGGGCGGTCGCCCGAGCCGTCCGGGCCCCGCGCGACGGTGGCCTCCGCGCCGCGGCCGGCGCGCGCGGCCTCGGACGGGCCCTCGTCGGTCAGGTCCTCGTCGGTCAGGTCCTCGTCGTCGGTCTCGTCCTCGTCGGCGGCCGAGGGGTAGGCCTCCAGGGTGGTGGTGCCGGCGCCGGTCCAGTCCAGGTGCGCCGAGAGCTCCTCGAGGACGTCCTCCCACAGCTCGTCGAGCGCGCCGCCGACGCCGATCCAGGCGTCCTCGCCCGAGCGGCCGACGAACGCGTCGACCCCGAGGCCGAGCGACCCGATCTCCGGCCGGGCCACCAGCTCGGCGAGGGAGGGGAACTCGGTCTCCTCGTCGAGGTCCTCGTCGGCGTCCTCGTCGGCGTCCTCGTCGGCGTCCGTGCCGGCCCGCGAGGAGGTCGCGCCGTCCTCGTCGTCGTCCCCGGCGGTGTCCAGGCACTCGGCCAGCCGGCTGACGATGTCGATGGTGGCCGCGAGCTCCTCGACCGCCCACCGGTCCGGGTTCTCGGCGGCGATGTCGTAGACGCCGTCGAGGTCGTAGCGGTGGTCGTCGTCGGGCGTCAGGTCCGCCGCGCCCAGCCCGACCACGACCGGCCAGACCGGGTGGTCGGCGAGGTCGTGGTCGGTGGCGGTGCGGCAGAACGCGGCGAGTGCGGCCGGGGTGGGGAAGAGGTGGACCGTGGCGGTCTCCCCCTCGGAGGTACCGAGGAAGGCCTGCCACTCCTCGCCGTCCTCCTCCCACGGCGGCGCCCACAGGGTGTAGCCCGTGCGGTCGTCGACGGTGAGGGCGATGGGGACGATGCTGGGCCTGGCCACGGAGCCCATCCTGCCCGGTGCGCCCGGGAGCGCACCCGGGGGTTTCAGACCCCCTTCGGGTGCCACACCGTCTTGGTCTCCAGGAACCGCGTCATCCGGCCGGTGCCGGGGTCGGCGGTCCAGTCCGGCTCCTCGGCCGGCGGGCGCAGCACCCGCTTGATGCTGCCGGCCGCCAGCCGCTCGAGCTCCATGGCCCGGCCGGCGGGCGCGCCGGTCAGGTCGATCGCGTCGACGTCGTCGTGCTCGGCCAGCCAGGGGCCGATCTCGCCGGCGTCGCCGGTGAGCAGGTTGACCACGCCGCCGGGGACGTCGCTGGTGGCCAGCACCTCGCCGAGGGTGACCGCCGGCAGCGGGCGCTCGTGCGAGCTGACGACGACGGCGGTGTTGCCGCCCGCGAGCACCGGCGCCAGCACGCTGACCAGGCCGAGCAGCGACGAGCGCTGCGGGGCGAGGACCGCGACGACGCCGGTCGGCTCCGGCAGGGAGAAGTCGAAGAACGGCCCCGCGACCGGGTTGGCGCTGCCCAGGACGGCGGCCAGCTTGTCGGTCCACCCGGCGTACCAGACCCAGCGGTCGACGGCGGCGTCCACGACGGCGCGGGCGCGGCCGGCCGACAGCCCCTCGCCGGCGGCGACCTCCTCGCAGAACTGCGCGTGCCGGCCCTCCATCACCTCCGCGACCCGGTACAGGACCTGGCCGCGGTTGTAGGCGGTCGCGCGCGACCACTTCCCGAACGCGGCCCGCGCGGCGACCACGGCGTCGCGGGCGTCCTTGCGGGAGGCCAGCGCGGCGTTGGCGAGGAACGCGCCCCTGGCGTCGGTGACCTCGTAGGTGCGGCCGGACTCCGAGCGCGGGAAGGTCCCGTTCACGTACAGCTTGTAGGTCTTGCGGACCGCGAGACGGTCGCTCACCGGGAGCTCTCCTTCAGGTACGCGGCCAGCCCGTGCCGGCCGCCCTCGCGGCCGTAGCCGGACTGCTTGTAGCCGCCGAAGGGCGACGTCGGGTCGAACTGGTTGAACGTGTTGGCCCAGACCACGCCGGCGCGCAGCCGGTCGGCGATCGCGAGGATCCGCGAGCCCTTCTCGGTCCAGATGCCGGCCGACAGCCCGTAGGTGCTGTTGTTGGCCTTGGCCACCGCCTCGTCGGGCGTGCGGAAGGTCAGCACCGACAGCACCGGGCCGAACACCTCGTCGCGGGCGATCCGGTGGGCGGGGGAGACGTCGGTGAACACCGTCGGCGGGAACCAGAAGCCGCGGTCGGGCAGGTCGCAGGCCGGCTGCCAGCGCTGCGCGCCCTCCGCCTCGCCGATCTCCGACAGCTCCCGGATGCGGGCGAGCTGCTCGGCCGAGTTGATCGCGCCGATGTCGGTGTTCTTGTCCAGCGGGTCGCCCACCCGCAGCGTGCCGATCCGCCGCTGCAGCGAGGCGATGACCTCGTCGTGGACCGACTCCTGCACCAGCAGCCGGGAGCCCGCGCAGCAGACGTGGCCCTGGTTGAAGAAGATGCCGCGCACGATGCCCTCGACGGCCTGGTCGATCGGGGCGTCGTCGAAGACGATGTTGGCCGCCTTGCCGCCGAGCTCCAGGGTCAGCGCCTTGCGGGTGCCGGCGACGGCGCGGGCGATCGAGCGGCCGACCTCGGTCGAGCCGGTGAACGCGACCTTGTCGACGTCCTCGTGCTCGACGACGGCCCGGCCGGTGTCGCCGGCGCCGGTGACGACGTTGACCACGCCCGGCGGCAGGTCGGCCTGCCGGCACACCTCGGCGAACAGCAGCGCGGTCAGCGGGGTGGTCTCGGCCGGCTTGAGGACGACGGTGTTGCCGGTGGCCAGCGCCGGGGCGACCTTCCACGCCAGCATCAGCAGCGGGAAGTTCCACGGGATGACCTGGCCGGCCACGCCGTGCGGCCGCGGGTCGGTCCCGAGGCCCGCGTAGGCGAGCTTGTCGGCCCAGCCCGCGTGGTAGAAGAAGTGCGCCGCGGCCAGGGGGACGTCGACGTCGCGGGACTCCCGGATCGGCTTGCCGTTGTCCAGGGACTCCAGGACGGCGAACTCGCGGGCCCGCTCCTGCAGGATCCGCGCGATCCGGAACAGGTACTTGCCGCGGTCGGCCGGGCGCATCGGGCCCCACACGCGGGTGTACGCGCGGCGGGCGGCCCTCACGGCACGGTCGACGTCGGCCTCGGTGCCCACCGCGACCTCGCTGAGCACCTCCTCGGTGGCCGGGTTGACCGTCTTCATGGTCTCGCCGGAGCCGTCGACGAACTCGCCGTCGACGAACAGGCCGTAGGACGGCGCGACGTCGACGATCGACCGGGACTCGGGGGCGGGGGCGTACTCGAACAGGGGGCTGGTGGTCATCAGTCGACGCTCACGTGGTCGGGGCCGGAGTAGTGGCCGGTGCGCAGCTTCTGCCGCTGCAGGAGCAGGTCGTTGAGGAGGCTGGAGGCGCCGAGGCGGAACCAGTCGGGGGACAGCCAGTCGGCGCCGACGGTCTCGTTGACGAGCACCAGGTGCTTGATCGCGTCCTTGGTGGTGCGGATGCCGCCGGCGGGCTTGACGCCGACCTGCCGGCCGGTGGCGGCGCGGAAGTCGCGGACCGCCTCGAGCATCACCAGGCACACCGGCAGGGTGGCCGCGGGGGAGATCTTGCCGGTGGAGGTCTTGATGAAGTCGGCCCCGGCGAGCATCGCCAGCCACGAGGCGCGGCGGGCGTTGTCGTAGGTGACCAGCTCGCCGGTCTCGAGGATGACCTTGAGGTGCGCGTCCCCGCACGCCTCCCTCACCGCGACGACCTCGTCGAACACCTCCAGGTAGCGGCCGGACAGGAACGCGCCCCGGTCGATGACCATGTCGATCTCGTCCGCGCCGTTGCCCACGGCGTCGCGGACGTCGGCGAGCTTGACCTCCCGGCTGGCGCGGCCGCTGGGGAAGGCGGTGGCGACGGCGGCGACGTGGATGCCGGTGCCCGCCAGGGCCTCCCGCGCGACGCCCGCCAGGTCGCCGTAGACGCAGACGGCGGCGACCGACGGGGCGGTCGGGTCCTCGGGGTCGGGGCGGCGGGCCTTGGCGGCCAGGGAGCGGACCTTGCCGGGGGTGTCGGCGCCCTCGAGGGTGGTCAGGTCGACCATCGAGATCGCGGTGTCGATCGCCCAGGCCTTGGCCGTGGTCTTGATCGAGCGGGTGCCGAGGGTGGCGGCGCGCTGCTCGGCCCCCACCTGGTCGACGCCGGGCAGGCCGTGCAGGAAGGCGCGGAGGGCGGCGTCCGAGCGGGTCACGTCGTCGAGCGGCGCCGCGGGCCCCGGGCCGGGCCGGGTCCCGGCCGCCAGCGTCCCGGGATCGAGCACGTGGGTCATGCGCCCATCCTCCCAGTGCGATCGGCCACTCCGGGACCGCGGTCACCCGGGGGAGCCGGCCGGGCATGGCAGCGTGGGGACATGGCGACGACGACGACGAGACCGGCCCTGCAGTCCTGGACCACCGTCGCGCCCGTGGCCGCGGTGGTCCTGCTGGCGCTCACCTGGGGAGGGGACCCCGGGGCGCTCGTGGTGGTGGTCGACGCGGTCGCCCTCGTCGGCGCGGTGCTGGCCGCCGTCCACCACGCCGAGGTGGTCGCCCACCGGGTGGGGGAGCCGTTCGGGTCGCTGGTGCTCGCCGTCGCGGTCACCGTGATCGAGGTCGGGCTGATCGTCACGCTGATGGCGTCCGGCGGGCCCGAGGCGGCGTCGCTGCCGCGGGACACGGTGTTCGCCGCGGTGATGATCACCTGCAACGGCATCCTCGGGCTGTCGGTGCTGCTGGGGGCGCTGCGGCACGACGTCGTCGTCTTCAACCGCGAGGGGGCCGGGGCGGCGCTGGCGACCGTGCTCACCCTCGCGGTGATGTGCCTGGTCCTGCCCACCTACACCACGAGCGTCAGCGGGCCGGAGTTCTCGACGGCGCAGCTGACCTTCGCCGCGCTCGCCTCGCTCGTGCTCTACGGCGCGTTCGTGGTCACCCAGACCGTCCGGCACCGCGACTTCTTCCTCCCCGTCCCCGTCGACGACAGCCGCGACGACGAGGACGAGCACGCCGAGCCGCCGTCGGACCGGACCGCGCTGACCAGCCTCGGGCTGCTGCTGGTGGCGCTGGTCGCCGTCGTCGGGCTGGCGAAGGTGGAGTCGCCCGCCATCGAGGCCGGGGTGGCCGCGATCGGCTTCCCGCAGTCGTTCGTCGGCGTGGTGATCGCGCTGCTGGTGCTGGCCCCCGAGACGCTCGCGGCCGCCAACGCCGCCCGCCGCAACCGGCTGCAGACCAGCCTGAACCTGGCGTTCGGGTCGGCGATGGCGAGCATCGGGCTGACCATCCCGGCGATCGCGGTGGCCTCGATCTGGCTGGACGGGCCGCTGCTGCTCGGGCTCGGCGCCACGCAGATGGTGCTGCTCGCGGTGACCGTCGTCGTCGCGGTGCTCACCGTGGTGCCCGGCCGGGCGACCCGGCTGCAGGGCGTGGTCCACCTGGTCCTGCTGGCCGGCTTCCTGTTCCTGGCCGTCGCGCCCTGACCGTTACGGTGGCGCCCGTGCAGCTGACCGTCGTCGACCACCCGCTCGCCCGTGCCCGTCTGTCGCGGATGCGCGACGAGCGGACCGACAACGCCGCCTTCCGGGCGGCGCTGCGGGAGCTGACCCAGATGCTGGTGTACGAGGCCACGCGCGACCTCGCCGTCGCCGAGGAGCCGATCACCACCCCGGTGACGACGACGACCGGCTACCGGCTGGCCGCGCCGCCGCTGATCGTCCCGGTCCTGCGGGCCGGGCTGGGCATGGCCGACACCGCGCACGGGATGCTGCCGGAGTCGCAGATGGGCTTCGTCGGCCTGGCGCGCAACGAGGTGACCTTCCAGCCCGAGGCGTACATGGCCTCGCTGCCGGAGAGCCTCGTCGGCCGGCACGTGTTCGTGCTGGACCCGATGCTGGCCACCGGCGGCTCGCTGGTGCACTGCTGCACGCTGCTCACCGACCGCGGCGCCACCGAGATCACCGTGCTGTGCGCACTGGCCGCGCCGGTCGGCCTGGAACGGCTGGAGCAGAGCGGCCTGCCGCTGCGGGTGTTCACCGCCAGCGTCGACGAGGGCCTCAACGAGAAGGCGTACATCGTCCCGGGCCTCGGCGACGCCGGGGACCGCCAGTTCGGCGCGGTCTGACCGTGCGGTTCGCCGTCCTGGGCACCGGTCACTGGGCCCGCACCGTGCACGCGGCGGCGATCGCCGCGCACCCCACCGCGGAGCTCGCCGGGATCTGGGGCCGGGACGCGGGCAAGGCCGCCGAGGTGGGCGCGGAGTTCGACGTCCCCGGCACGGACGACCTCGCGGCGCTGCTGGAGCGGGTCGACGCGGTGTCGGTCGCCGTCCCGCCGGACGTGCAGGTGCCCCTGGCCGAGCAGGCGGCCGCCGCCGGCCGGCACCTGCTGCTGGAGAAGCCGATCGGGCTGACCGTCGACGAGGCCGACCGGGTGGTGACGGCGGTGCGGTCCGCGGGGGTCGCCTCGGTCGTGTTCTTCACCTTCCGGTTCCAGGCGCAGACGACGTCGTGGCTGGCCCAGGCGGGCCGCACCCGGCTGGCCGGCGGCGCCGCCTCGTGGCTGTCGGCGCTGGCCGGGAGCCCGTTCGACTCGGCCTGGCGCCGCCGCTACGGGGCGCTGTGGGACATCGGCCCGCACGCGCTGTCGCTGCTGGTGCCGGCGCTGGGCCCGGTGGTGTCGGTGCAGGCGGGCGCGGGCGCCGGCGACACCGTGCACCTGGTCCTCCAGCACGCCACCCCCGGCGTGGCCTCGACCGTCACGCTGTCGCACACGGTGGCGCCGCTGGCCACCGGCATCGAGTTCTCCGTCCACGGCGACGCCGGGCGGCTGGTGCTCCTGCCCGACACCGAGAGCCCGGTCGCGTCGCTGACGGCGGCGGTCGACGAGCTCACCGCGGCGGCGGTCACCGGCGGCACGCACCCCTGCGACGTCGGCTTCGGCCGGGAGGTCGTCGTCGTGCTGGCCGCCGCCGAGCGGGCGCTGGCCTCGGGCTGCCGGGAGGACGTCCCCGCCTGAGCCCGACCTGCGGCGCGGCCTCCAGTCGCGCGCAAGGGCCGGACAAGCCC
The DNA here is from genome assembly GCF_054050335.1 of Geodermatophilus sp. SYSU D00698. Lineage (NCBI taxonomy): Bacteria > Bacillati > Actinomycetota > Actinomycetes > Geodermatophilales > Geodermatophilaceae > Geodermatophilus > Geodermatophilus sp. SYSU D00698. The sequence goes on along the minus strand of NZ_JBJGZD010000003.1, from coordinate 60,554 downwards.
CGGCCGACACCGTCTCCCCCGACGACAGGGAGCCCCGGGGCCCGGGGCCGGACAGGGAGACGACATGAGCGAGTACCCGTACCTCGGCCACGACCGCGCGGACGCGCGGGCGGTCTCGGACGGCAGCTGGTACGTGCGGCGCGGCCGGATCGACCGGCGCACCTACTGGCTGCACTACGCGCTGCCGCTGTGGGCGGCGAGCGTCGCGGCGATCTGGGCCGACATCGCGTTCGGCACCGCCTGGTACACGGCGAGCTACGAGTCCTACGGCTACTACTCCTACAGCGCCGACGTCACCTTCTCGGGCGGGCCGATCACCCTGCTGGTCTCGCTGGCGCTGTTCGCGCCCTCGATCAGCGCGGCGGTGACCCGGCTGCACGACACCGGCCGCTCGGGCTGGTTCCTGCTGTGGGGCCTGGTCCCGGTCGCCGGCGCGATCGTCCTGCTCGTGACCCTCGGCTTCTCGCCGAGCGAGCCCGGCCGCAACCAGTACGACGGCGCCCCGCACCCGGCCCGGCGGGAGCCGCGACTCGCGACCCGGTGAGACCGGTTGACCGGACCGGCCAGCCTGGAGGGGTGCGGATGACCTTCTCCCGGCTGGCCGACCGGCGTGCGGTGGAGACCCGCGTGGAGCGCGACGACGGCGTGGTGTTCGCCCTGCGCGGCGCCGGGGGCGGCGCCGACCTGCCGCACGACCTGGTGCACGCGCTGGTCGAGACCGAGCTCGGGATGCGCGAGGGCATCTGGGGCTGCATCGCCGACGGCGTCGTCTGGACGACGATGCGCCACGTCTCCGGGCGGCAGCCCCCGCACGCGGCCGAGCGGTCGGCCCGGCTCAAGCGGGAGCGCGCGGCCGCCGTCACGCGGGCCGAGGGCGTGGCCGACCTCGTGTCCCGCTCCGCGCGCGGCGCGGCGGTGCTGCCGGGCGAGGCCGCCGCGCTGGACCTGCCACCGCAGCGGCTGGCCGCCGCCGCGGCCGCCCTGGCCGACGCCGGGCGGCGCTGGCGGGCGCTGCCGGTGGGGGAGAGCTGGACCCTCGAGTGGTCCCCGCCGCGGGCCCGCCCGGGGCGGCGCCGCAGGTGAGGGACCCGTCCGGCACACTCCCGGCGTGATCATCGTGCTGGTCGGGGTGGTCGTCCTCGCACCCGTGGTCGTGATGGCCGACCTCCGCTGCTGGCGGCCGCTGGCGGTGCTGCTGTGGCTGCTCGGCACCGCCGCCGCCGTGCTGTGGGTGGAGACCCGCGACGCGGCCGGGGAGCAGCGGGACGTCCTCACCGGGATCGGCTGGCTGGTGATCGCGCTGCTCGCCGCGGGCGGCGCCGTGGCCGCGGGCCGGCGCGGCACCGGGACCCGGCCCCGCCACGGCGGCTGACCGGCCTCAGCAGCCCAGGGCGGCGGCCAGCTCCTCGAGCGAGGACACCGACAGGTCGGCGTCGGGGTCGCTCCCCGGCGGCACCCGCGTCCCGCCGAACTCGGCGGGCCGGTGCACGTACGCCGTCCGGAGCCCGCGGGCGCGCGCCGCGGCCAGGTCGTCGACGTGCGCGGCCACCACGAGCACCGCCGACGGCGGCAGTGCCAGCAGCCGCGCCGCCGCGTCGTAGACCTCCGGGTCGGGCTTGTAGCGGCCGACGACCTCGGCGCCGAGCACGAGGTCCCAGGGCAGCCCGGCCCGCCGCGCCAGGTCCACCTGCAGCCGCACCCCGCCGTTGGACAGCGGCGCCAGCACGAACCGCCGCCGCAGCCGGGTCAGGCCCGGCACCGCGTCCGGCCACGGGTCGAGCCGGTGCCAGGCCAGCACCAGCTCGGCGGCGACGTCGTCGGGGACGGGGCCCGCGCCCGCCTCGGCCAGCGCCTCCGGCAGCGACTCGCGGTGCAGCACGTCGAGCGGGACGAACGGCCGCCCGCCGGAGCGGACCTCCTCCATGGACGGCCGGTACCGCGCCCGCCAGGCGTCGGCGAACGCGTGCGCGTCGACGTCCGGGCCGAGGAGCCGGGCCGCCTCCCGGGCCACGCCGGCGCGCCAGTCCACGACCGTGCCGAACACGTCGAAGGCCAGCGCGCCGACGTCCACGGCTACAGCCCCAGCGCGTGCGCCATCTCGCCGCGCAGCTGGTCGAGCTCGTCCGCGCCGCGGCCGCGGGCGGCGATGACCCCGGCGTCGTCGTGCACCGGGACCACCGTCTCCAGGTACGCCTTGAGCTTGGGCTCGGTGCCGCTGGGCCGGACCACCACGCGGACGCCGTCGCCGAGCAGCCGCACGGCGTCGACCGGCGGGTCCTCGGCCAGCAGGTCGGTGGCGGTGACCTCACGGCCGAGCAGCCGGGCCGGCGGGTCGGCGCGCAGCCGCTCCATGGCGTCGGAGATCAGCGACAGGTCCTCCACCCGCACCGACAGCTGGCCGGTGGCGAACAGCCCGTGCTCGCGGGCCAGCTCGTCGAGCCGGTCGACCAGGGTGCGGCCGGTCTGCTCCAGCTCGGCGGCCAGCAGCGCGACGGCGAGGGCGGCGGAGATGCCGTCCTTGTCGCGGGCCACCTCCGGGGTGACCGCGTAGCCCAGGGCCTCCTCGTAGCCGAACACCAGCGGCTCGGCGTCGGTGCCGGCGCGGATGATCCACTTGAAGCCGGTCGGCGTCTCGGCGAACCGCACGCCGTGCGCCTCCGCGAGCGCGGCCAGCAGCGAGCCGCTGACCAGCGAGGCCGCGTACGTGCCGCGCACGCCGCGGCGCAGCAGCCAGTCGGCGAGCAGCGCGCCCACCTCGTCGCCGGTCAGCTGCCGGCCGTCGCACACCACCGAGCAGCGGTCGGCGTCGGGGTCCTCGGCGATGGCGACGTCGGCGCCGCAGCGGCCGGCCAGCGCGAGCAGCAGGTCGACCGCGCCGGGCTCCTCCGGGTTGGGGAAGGCGACCGTCGGGAACGCCGGGTCGGGGGCGTCCTGCTCGGGGACGCTGACCGGCGGGGCGAACCCGGCGGCGGCGAACACCGCCCGCGTGGTGGCCGCGCCGACGCCGTGCATCGCGGTGTAGGCCACGGTGAGGCCGGCCCGCGCGGCGGCGTCCACCCGCTCGGGCTGCAGCGCCCGCACGACGGCGGCCACGTACCCGGCCTCGACGTCGTCGCCGAGGGTCGTCCACGCGTCGGAGGTGGGCACCTCGCCCGCCGGGCCGACGGCGGTGATCGCGGCCTCGATCTCCCGGTCGGCCGGCGGCACGAGCTGGGCGCCGTCGGCGAGGTAGACCTTGTAGCCGTTGTCCTGCGGCGGGTTGTGGCTGGCGGTGACCATCACGCCGGCGACGCAGCCCAGCGACCGGACCGCCGACGACAGCACCGGCGTGGGCAGCGGCCGCGGCAGCACCGAGACGGCGAACCCGGCGGCCGACAGCACCGCGGCGGTGACCCGGGCGAACTCGTCGGAGCGGCGCCGGGCGTCGAACCCGACGACGACGGCCCCGCCGCCGTGCCCGTGCGCGGTCAGCCAGGCGCCCAGCCCGGCGGCCGCCCGGGTGACGACGGCGGCGTTCATGCCCGCCGGCCCGGCGCGCAGCGGCCCGCGCAGCCCGGCGGTGCCGAAGGTCAGCGGCCCGGCGAAGCGGCGCTCGAGCTCCGCGGTGTCCCCGGCGGCGACCAGGGCCTCGATCTCGGCCCGGTCGCCGGGGTGCGGGTCGGCCGCGGCCCAGGCCCGGGCGGTGTCCACGACCGAGCCGGTCACGGCAGGCGCCCGATGAACTCGACCAGGAACTCGCCGAGCCGCCCGGCCGCCGCCCTGCCCGCGGCGAGCACCTCCTCGTGGTCCAGCTTCTCGCCGGTGATGCCGGCCGCGGCGTTGGTGACCATCGACAGCCCCAGCACCTCCATCCCGGCGGCGCGGGCGGCGATCGCCTCGAGCGCCGTGGACATGCCCACGAGGTCGGCGCCGAGGCCGCGCAGCATGCGGATCTCGGCCGGCGTCTCGTAGTGCGGGCCGGGCAGCGCGGCGTAGACGCCCTCGGTGAGGTCCGGGTCGAGGGAGCGGGCCAGCTCGCGCAGCCGCGCGGAGTACAGGTCGGTGAGGTCGACGAACGTGGCGCCGACCAGCGGCGAGCGGGCCGTGAGGTTGAGGTGGTCGCTGATGAGGACCGCCTGGCCGACCCGGTGGTCGGGCGCCAGCCCGCCGGCGGCGTTGGTGAGGACGACGGTGCGCACGCCGGCCGCGGCGGCGGTGCGGATCCCGTGCACCACCGGCTCGACGCCGCGGCCCTCGTAGAGGTGCGTGCGGCCGAGGAAGAGCAGCACCCGCCGGTCGCCGACGCGCACCGACCGCACCTGCCCGCCGTGCCCGACGGCCGTGGGGGCGGCGAAGCCGGGCAGCTCGCCGATGGCGACGGAGGCCGCGGGCTCGCCGAAGGCGTCGGCCGCGGGGGCCCAGCCCGAGCCCATGACGACGGCGACGTCGTGGCCGTTCCCCAGGGCTGCGGTCAGGTCGGCGGCGGCGGTGGCGGCCAGGGCCGCGGGATCGGGTGCGCTCACCGGGCGACGCTAACCCAGCGCCGTCGCGGCGACCCCGGCCGACGTCCCCGCCGCCCGAGGCGGTCCACCGGGGACGCGACCGCCGTCGAACCACTCGTCCCCGTCGTCCCCGGCCGCGTGTCGGCCGGGGACGACGGGCCGGCTCCCGGACCATGGCTCGGTGCAGCGAACGGTCATCGACGGGGTCCCGGTGTTCACCGCCGGCGGGCGGGAGCGGACGACGGCGGCCCTGGTGTTCGGCGTCGGCCTGCGCGACGAGACGTTCTCGACCATCGAGGTCACCCACCTCGTCGAGCACCTGGCCATGGCCGCGCTCCCGCGCACGCACCTGCGCTGCAACGCCGTCACCGACGTCGACAGCACCGCCTTCTTCGCCACCGGCCGCCCGGACACCGTCGCCGCCTTCCTCGAGGGCGTCTGCCGCGCCCTGGCCGACCTGCCCACCGAGCGCCTGGCCGCCGAGGCCGGCGTGCTGCAGGCCGAGGGCTGCGGCACCGGCTCCTCCACGGTCAGCGCGCTGTGGGCCGCCCGCTACGGCCTGACCGGGCCGGGCCTGACCGTGTCGGCGGGGCCGGGCCCGGAGTACCTGACCGAGGAGACCGTCCGGGCGCACGCCGCCCGCTGGTTCGTCCGCTCCAACGCCGCGCTGTGGTGCCACGGCCCGCTGCCCGAGGGCCTGCGGCTGCCGCTGCCCGACGGGCCGCGCCCGGTGCGCCGGGTGCCGGCGCCGCGCCCGCAGGACGGGCCGGTCTGGACGCACACCGACGCCCCCGGCGTCGGGCTGCTGCTGGCCACCGACACCCCCGGCGACCCCGCGCTGGCGGTCGGCGTCGACGTGCTCCAGGACCGGCTGCGCGAGCGCGCGCGGCACGGCCGCGGCCTGTCCTACGGCGTCGACTCCCTCACCCTCGACCTCGCGCCGGGCCGGCGCGAGGTGGCGGTCGTGGTCGACGCCCGGACCGGCCGCGGCGCCGAGGTCGCCGGGCTGCTGTGGGAGACGTTCGCCGGGCTGTGCGCCGACGGGCCGGACGCCGCGGAGGTCGCGCACGCCGTCGCGGGACTGGAGGCCGAGCTCGACGACGAGGACGCCGTCGGCACGGAGCTGGCCGACGCCGCCTACTGCGCGGCCACCGGCCTGCCGTTCCGCCCGGCCGTGGACACCCTCGCCGCCTGGCGCGCGGTGACGCCGGCCCAGGTGACCGCGGCGCTGCGCCGGGCCGCGGCGACCGCCGTCCTCGGCGTCCCCGACACCGCGGCCTGGGACGGCCCGGCCGGCGTCGCCCGCCGCCCGCTGTGCGGCACCCTCCCGGAGCTGCCGGCCGGCACGGTGTTCCGCCCGCCGCTGCTGCGCCGGCTGCTCGACCCGGCCGCGCGGGTGGCCCTGGTCGTCTCGGACGACGGCCTCGCCCACACCGACGCCGACGGCGACGTGCACGGCATCCCGTGGTCGCGGGTCGAGGCCGTGGTGCCCACCGACGACGGCCGCGGCGTCTCCGTCGTCGGCCGCGACCTGTGCGGTGTGCGCGTCCACCCCGACCTGTACGGGCGCCGCGCCGTCGCGGCGGTCACCGGCCGGGTGCCGCCCGCCGCGCTGCTGCCGCGGCCGCGGACCCCGGAACCGGGCACCGTCCCCGCGGTGGTCTGAGTCCACCGGGGGATCCGCGCTGTCCAGGGGGTGCGGGAGCGCCGATCTCCCTATCCTCGGCAGCGTGCAGATCCCGTTCTCCTCCTCGGAACGCTCCAGCCTGGGTGTGGAGTGGGAGCTGCAGCTCGTGGATCGGCAGAGCCGGGAGCTCACCGCCGGGGCGACGGAGATCCTCGAGGAGATCCGCCCCGACGGCGCCGAGGAGCACCCGAAGGCCAAGCACGAGCTGCTGCAGTCGACCGTCGAGGTCATCACCGGCGTGTGCACCACCGTCGAGGAGGCCACCGCCGACCTCGCCGGCACGGTCGCCGAGGTGGCCGCCGCCGCCGACCGCCGCGGCCTGGGCCTGCTGTGCGCCGGCACCCACCCGTTCACCGACTGGCAGACCCAGCTGATCTCGCCCAAGGAGCGGTACCTGCACCTGGTCGAGCGGATGCAGTGGCTGGCCCGGCGGCTGCAGATCTTCGGCGTCCACGTGCACGTCGGCGTCCGCTCGCCGGACAAGGCGATGCCGATCGTCAACGCGCTCACCCAGTACGTGCCGCACTTCCTCGCGCTGTCGGCGTCCTCGCCGTTCTGGGTCGGCTGCGACACCGGGCTGGCCTCCGCGCGCAGCAAGGTCTTCGAGGCCATGCCGACGGCGGGGCTGCCCACCCAGCTGCCCGACTGGGCCGGCTTCGAGACCTACATGGAGACGCTGATCTCCACCGGGGCCATCGAGAGCGTGCGCGAGGTGTGGTGGGACATCCGCCCGCACCCGGGCTTCGGCACCGTGGAGCTGCGCATCTGCGACGGCCTGCCCACGCTCGAGGAGGTCGGCGTCGTCGCGGCGCTGTCGCAGTGCCTGGTCGAGCAGTTCGACACCCAGCTCGACCGCGGCTACACGCTGCCCACCCCGCCGAGCTGGGTGGTGAAGGAGAACAAGTGGCGCGCGGCCCGCTGGGGCCTGGACGCCGACGTGGTGGTGGACGAGAAGGGCACGGTGCGCCCGGTGCGGCAGGCGCTGCTCGACCTCGCCGAGGAGCTGACCCCGACGGCGAAGCGGCTGGGCTGCGAGGCGGAGCTCGCGGGCGTCGAGCGGGTGCTCGCCGTCGGCGCCTCCTACCAGCGGCAGCGGGCCGCGGCGCTGGCGTCCGGCGGCGACCTGCGCGTCGTCGTCGACGGGCTGCTCGCCGAGCTGCGGGACGGCCTGCCCACCTCCGGGCCGGCCGCCGGCCCCGACGGTCCCGTCCCCGGCCCGGCGGCGTGCGCCGGCGGCCACGCCGCATGACCCGGACCCCCGAGGAACTGGCCGCCGGGCTCGACACGTGGGTGGCCGCCCGCAACGACTCCCTGGTCGGCGTGCGCCGGCACCTGCACATGCACCCCGAGCTGGCCTTCGCCGAGGTGGAGACGACGGCGTTCCTCGAGCAGCGGCTCGCCGGCGCCGGGCTCGCGCCGCGCCGGCTGCCCAGCGGGACCGGGCTGGTGGTCGAGGTCGGGTCCGGCGACCCGACGGTGGTGCTGCGCGCCGACATCGACGCACTGCCGCTGGCCGACCTCAAGGACGTCCCCTACGCCTCCACCCGCGAGGGCATGTGCCACGCCTGCGGCCACGACGTGCACACCACCGTGCTGCTCGGCGCCACGCTGGCGCTGGCCGCGCTGGACGACCTGCCGGGCACGGTGCGCTGCGTGTTCCAGCCGGCCGAGGAGACCGTCCCCGGCGGCGCGACGCACGTGGTGGCGGCCGGCGTCCTCGACGGCGCGTCCCGGGCGTTCGCGCTCCACTGCGACCCGGCGATCCCGGCGGGCACCGTCGGCCTGCGCACCGGCTCGATCACCGCCGCCTGCGACCGCATCGACGTCACGCTCACCGGGCCCGGCGGGCACACCGCCCGCCCGCAGCTGACCGTGGACCTGGTCGACGCCCTGGGCCGGCTGGTCACCGGGCTGCCCGGGCTGCTGTCGCGCAAGGTCGACCCGCGGGCCGGGTTCTCGCTGGTCTGGGGCGCGGTCAACGCCGGCGTCGCGGCCAACGCCATCCCGCAGCGCGGCACCCTGCGCGGCACCGTGCGGGTGCTCGACCGCGACGAGTGGCAGCGCGCGGAGGGGCTGCTGCGCGAGCTGGTCGAGCAGGTGGTGGCGCCCACCGGCGCCGGCGTCGAGGTGGAGTACGTCCCCGGCGTGCCGCCGGTGGTCAACGACCCGCGCGCGGTGGCGCTGCTGCGCACCGCGGCGCTGCAGACCGTCGGCAGCGAGCACCTGCGCCAGTCGCCGCAGAGCATGGGCGGGGAGGACTTCGGCTGGTTCGCCGACGTGCTGCCGATCGCGCTGGCCCGGCTGGGCACGCACGGCGGCGGCGCGCCGCTGGACCTGCATCGCGGCACCTTCGACGTCGACGAGCGGGCCATCGGGGTCGGGATCCGGCTGATGGTGCGCACCGCGCTGCAGGCGCTGGCCGCCGCCGCCGGGACGTCGGGCTCGGCCGCCGGTGCGCCCGGCCCCGGCCACCCCGCGCGTCCGCACTCGCGGGAGCGCCGGTAGAACCTTCCCCGACCGTGCACCCGATGCGGGGAGTTCACCGATGAGCGCCACCGACACCGCGACGCCCGGCGAGGACGAGGTCCCCGCCGAGCACGAGGTGCCCGACGAGCTGTCCCTCGCCGGCGACTTCCCGCCGGTCGGCCGCGAGCAGTGGCGCGAGCTGGTCGCCGGGGTCCTGCGCAAGGCGGGCCGCGAGGAGCTGCCCGACCCGGTCGAGGACGCGCTGCGCCGCACGGTGGCCACCGGCGTCAGCGTCGCGCCGCTCTACACCGCCGACGACGCCGGCGACCTCCCGACGTCGGTCGGCGTGCCCGGCCTGCCGCCGTTCGTCCGCGGCGCCCGCGCCGGCTCCTCGCCCGACAGCGGCGTGCCCGCGGGCTGGGACGTCCGCCAGCGGCACGCCCACCCCGACGTCGCGGTCACCCGGGAGGCGGTCGCCGCCGACCTGGAGAACGGCGTCACCTCGCTGTGGCTGCACCTCGGCGACGGCGCGGTGCCCGTGGACGCCCTCGGCGACGTGCTCGCCGACGTCTACCTCGACCTCGCGCCGGTCGCCGTCACCGGCGGGCTCCCGGCCGCCGAGGCGCTGCTGGCGCTGGCCGGCGACCGCACCGACCTCGCGCCCGGCGGCTCGCTGGGACTCGACCCGCTCGGCGACCAGGCCGCGTCGGGGGAGGAGCAGGACCTCGCCGTCCTGGCCGACCTCGCCCGGCGGACCCCCGCGGGCTGGCGCACCGTCGTCGTCGACGCGACCGTGTACGCCGACGCCGGCGCGACCGCCGTCGAGGAGCTCGGCTGCTCGCTGGCCGCCGGGGTGGCCTACCTGCGGGCGCTCACCGACGGCGGGCTGACCGTGGACGAGGCGTTCGAGCGCGTCGAGTTCCGCTACTCCGCCCCGGCCGACCAGTTCACGACGATCGCCGCGCTGCGCGCCGCCCGCCGGCTGTGGGACCGGGTCGGCGAGGTCAGCGGCGCGTCGGAGGCGGCCCGGGCGCAGCGCCAGCACGCGGTGACGTCGTCGGTGATGACGACGAGGCGCGACCCCTGGGTGAACATGCTGCGCACCACCGTCGCCTGCTTCGCCGCGGGCGTGGGCGGGGCCGACGTCGTCACCGTGCAGCCCTTCGACGCCGCGCTCGGCCTGCCCGACGCCTTCTCCCGGCGGATCGCGCGCAACACCCAGAGCCTGCTGGTCGAGGAGGGGCACCTGGCCCACGTGCTCGACCCGGCCGGCGGCTCCTGGTACGTCGAGTCGCTCACCGAGGACCTCGCGCAGGCCGCGTGGGCCTGGTTCACCGAGGTCGAGCGGGCCGGCGGGCTGGGCGCGGCGCTGACCTCGGGGCTGGTCCGCGACCGGCTGGCCGCCGCCTGGGACGCCCGCGCGAAGCGGCTGGCGACGCGCAGCGACGCGATCACCGGCGTCAGCGAGTTCCCCGACCTGACCGGGAAGCTGCCCGAGCGGCAGCCGGCGGCCGACCTGCACCCCACCGGCGGGCTGCCCCGGGTGCGGGCCGCGCAGGAGTACGAGGAGCTGCGCGACCGCGCCGACGCCGCCGGCCGGCGGCCGCAGGTGTACCTCGCCACCATCGGACCGATCGCGCGGCACACCGCGCGGGCCTCCTTCGCGGGCAACCTGTTCCAGGCCGGCGGCGTGGCCACCCCGGCCGCCGACGGCGCGTCCGGGTTCGCCGACGCCGGGACGACGGTCGCCTGCATCTGCGGCACCGACGCCGACTACGCGGAGGCCGCCGCCGCGCTGGCCGCCGAGCTGGGGGCCGCCGGCGCCGAGCACGTGTGGCTGGCCGGGAAGCCCTCGCTCGGGGTGGACGGCGTGGACGGGTACGTGTACGCCGGGTGTGACGCACTCGAGGTGCTCAGGACCGTGCACGGGCAACTCGGCTTGACGGCAGAGACGGCCGTCTCTGCCGCTTCCTCGGAGGAGGAGCGGGCATGAGCGGGATCCCCGACTTCGGCGGCGTCGAGCTGGGCCGCCCGGCGGCGCACGCCGGTGCCGACGACTGGGCCAAGGCGTTCGAGGAGGCGACCGGACGCGGCGTGGAGGAGGCGACCTGGGAGACCCCCGAGGGCATCGCCGTCCCGCCGCTGGCCACCCCGGCCGACCTCGCCGGGCTGGACTTCCTGCAGACCTACCCCGGCCTGCCGCCCTACCTGCGCGGGCCCTACCCGACCATGTACACGACCCAGCCGTGGACGGTCCGCCAGTACGCGGGCTTCTCCACCGCGGCGGAGTCCAACGCCTTCTACCGGCGCAACCTCGCCGCCGGGCAGAAGGGCCTGTCGGTCGCCTTCGACCTGCCCACCCACCGCGGCTACGACTCCGACCACCCGCGGGTGGTCGGCGACGTCGGCATGGCCGGGGTCGCGATCGACTCGATCCTCGACATGCGGCAGCTGTTCGACGGCATCCCGCTGGACCGGATGAGCGTCTCGATGACCATGAACGGCGCCGTGCTGCCGGTCCTGGCGCTCTACGTCCTCGCCGCCGAGGAGCAGGGGGTGAGGCCGGACCAGCTCACGGGGACCATCCAGAACGACATCCTCAAGGAGTTCATGGTCCGCAACACCTACATCTACCCGCCGAAGCCGTCGATGCAGATCATCAGCGACATCTTCGCCTTCACCTCGGCGGAGATGCCGCGCTTCAACTCGATCTCCATCTCCGGCTACCACATCCAGGAGGCCGGGGCGACGGCCGACCTGGAGCTGGCCTACACCCTCGCCGACGGCGTCGAGTACCTGGGCGCGGGCAAGGCCGCGGGCCTGGACATCGACGCGTTCGCGCCGCGGCTGTCGTTCTTCTGGGCCATCGGCATGAACTTCTTCATGGAGGTCGCCAAGCTCCGCGCCGGGCGGCTGCTGTGGGCGCGGCTGGTGAAGGAGGCCGGCGCGCGGAAGGACAAGTCGCTGTCGCTGCGCACCCACTCGCAGACCTCGGGCTGGTCGCTGACCGCGCAGGACGTCTACAACAACGTCGTCCGCACCTGCCTGGAGGCGATGGCCGCCACCCAGGGGCACACCCAGTCGCTGCACACCAACGCCCTCGACGAGGCACTGGCGCTGCCCACCGACTTCTCCGCGCGGATCGCCCGCAACACCCAGCTGCTGCTGCAGCAGGAGTCGGGGACGACGCGGGTGATCGACCCGTGGGGCGGCTCGGCGTACGTGGAGAAGCTGACCTACGACCTGGCCCGCCGCGCCTGGGCGCACATCCAGGAGGTCGCCGAGCACGGCGGCATGGCGCAGGCCATCGACGACGGCATCCCGAAGCTGCGCATCGAGGAGGCCGCCGCCCGCACGCAGGCGCGCATCGACTCCGGCCGCCAGCCGGTGATCGGCGTCAACAAGTACCGGGTCGAGGCCGACGAGGCGATCGAGGTGCTGCGCGTCGACAACGCCGACGTGCTCGCCCAGCAGAAGGCGAAGCTCGCCGAGCTCCGGGCGTCCCGGGACGACTCCGCCGTGCGCGACGCGCTGCGCCGGCTCACCGACGCCGCCCGCGCCGCGGCGGAGGGACGGCGCGGGCGCGACCTCGACTCCAACCTGCTCAAGCTCGCCGTCGACGCGGCGCGGGCCAAGGCGACCGTCGGGGAGATCTCCGACGCGCTCGAGGAGGTCTACGGGCGGCACTCCGGTCAGGTGCGCACCATCTCCGGTGTGTACCGCGACGAGGCCGGCCGCTCCGGGCCGCTCGAGGAGACCCGCCGGATGACCGAGGCGTTCGAGGAGGCGGAGGGACGGCGCCCCCGCATCCTGGTCGCCAAGATGGGCCAGGACGGCCACGACCGCGGGCAGAAGGTGATCGCCACCGCGTTCGCCGACCTCGGCTTCGACGTCGACGTCGGTCCGCTGTTCCAGACGCCGGAGGAGGTCGCGCGGCAGGCGGTCGAGGCGGACGTGCACGTCGTCGGCGTCTCGTCGCTGGCCGCCGGGCACCTGACGCTGGTGCCGGCGCTGCGTGACGCGCTGGCCGAGCTCGGGGCCGACGACGTCCTGGTCGTGGTCGGTGGCGTCATCCCGCCCGACGACGTGCCGCGACTCGAGGAGATGGGCGCGGCCGCGGTGTTCCCACCGGGCACGGTCATCGCCGAGGCGGCGCAGGAGCTGCTGCGGACGCTGTCCTCGCGTCTCGGTCACTGATGCCCGCGCCGGACGTCCCCGCGCTCGTCGAGGGGGTGCTCGGCGGCGACCGCCGGTCGCTGGCGCGGGCGATCACGCTGGTCGAGTCCCGCCGCGCCGACCACCGCGAGCGCGCGCAGGAGCTGCTGGTCGAGCTCCTGCCGCACGCGGGGGACGCCCGGCGGGTCGGCATCTCCGGCGTGCCCGGGGTGGGGAAGTCGACGTTCATCGACCAGCTCGGCGTCGACCTGACCGCCGCCGGGCACCGGGTGGCGGTGCTGGCGGTCGACCCGTCGTCGGCGCGCTCGGGCGGGTCGATCCTGGGCGACAAGACCCGGATGGCGCGGCTGGCCGTCGACCGGGACGCCTTCATCCGTCCCGCGCCGACCGCGGGGACGCTCGGCGGGGTCGCGCAGGCGACGCGGGAGTCGATGGTCGTCGTCGAGGCGGCCGGCTACGACGTCGTGCTGGTGGAGACCGTCGGCGTCGGGCAGTCGGAGGTCACCGTCGCGGAGATGGTCGACTCGTTCCTGTTCCTGACGCTGGCCCGCACCGGCGACCAGCTGCAGGGGATCAAGCGCGGCATCCTCGAGCTCGCCGACGTCATCGCCGTCAACAAGGCCGACGGGCCGGCCGCCGCCGACGCGCGCAAGGCCGCCCGGGAGCTGGCCGGGGCGATCCGGATGCTGCGCGGGCACTCCGAGTGGGACGTGCCGGTGCTGACCTGCGCGGGGCTCACCGGCGAGGGGCTGGCCGACGTGTGGGCCAAGCTGGTCGAGCACCAGGACCGGGCGCGGGCCTCGGGGGCGTTCGACGAGCGTCGCCGGGCGCAGCAGGTGCGCTGGACCTGGCAGCTCGTGCGTGACGGGCTCGAGCACCGGCTGCGCGCGCACCCCGCGGTCCGGTCGTCGGCGCCGGAGCTGGAGAAGGCCGTGCTGGCCGGCGAGCTCACCCCGGCCCTGGCCGCCCGGCAGATCCTGGAGACCTTCCTCGGCCCCCCGGACGCCTGAGAGTCCCCGCCCCCGCGATCATGGAGCGCCGGTGGCGACACGTCGCCGATGCCTGGTGTGTCGCCACCGCAGCTCCATGATCACGGGCGGTCCACAGCCGGGCGGGCGTCCACAGCCGGTCCGCGGCGGCGCCCGGCGGCGCCGTCCGCCCCGAGGGTCGCGGCGTGGACTTCGCGCTGTACCGGACGATCGCGCGCCAGGGTGGCGTCTTCACAGTCACGCAGGCCCGCGAGGGGCTGACCGAGTGGGAGGTCCGGCGACTGGTCGACTCCGGGCGCTGGCGGCGCACCCGCTGGCGCGGCGTGCTGGCCGACGCCGAGCTGCCGGACTCTCTCGGGTCGCAGGTGCGCGCGGCCGCGCTGGTGGTGGGCGCCGACCTGGTCGCGTGCCACTCGACAGCCGCGGCGCTCTGGGGCTTCGACGTCCTCGGCGGCGACACGCTGCACTTCCTCGGCCCGCCGTCCGTGGCGAACCGGAGCCGCCCGGGCATCCGGGTGCACCCGTCGGTCCTCGGAACCGACGACGCGGTGCTCCTCGACGGCGTCTGGTGCACGCCGCCGGCGCGGACCGCCTGCGACGTGGTTCGCGCGACCGCGCCGATCGACGGGCTGGCGACGCTCGACGCGGCGCTGGGCACGAGGGAGTGCACCCGGGCGGAGCTGGCCGCGGAGGTCGAGCGGCAGCCCGGACTGCGCGAGGTCGTCCGGCTGCGGCGTCTCGTCCCGCACGCGAACGGGCTGGCCGAGTCGCCGATGGAGTCGCGGATGCGCTGGCGGTTCATCGAGGGTGGGCTCCCGGCGCCCGACGTCCAGGTCCGGGTCCTCGGCGACGGGTGCAGCTGGTACCTCGACACCGGCTGGCGGGAGCAGCGGGTCGCCGCCGAGTACGACGGGCACGCGGCGCACATGACGCCGGAGCAGCTGCGCGACGACCGGCGCCGGCACGACGGCATCACCGAGCGCGGCTGGACCCTGCTGCACGTCACGGCTGCGGACGTCCACCGCGAGCACCGGCGGATGGTCGCCGAGGTGGCGCGGGCCCTCCGGCTGCCCGTCCGGCGGTGATCACGGAGTTCCGGTGGCGACACACCGGACGGCGACGGCGTGTCGCCACGCGAACTCCGTGATCGCGGGGGAACCGGCCGCAGGGGCGCGGCAGAAGTGGTCAGAAGGCGGAGCGGCAGTCACGGGCGCGGAGCTCGGCGAGGTAGTCGTCGGGTGCCCCGGCGGCCTCGGCGGCGTCGGCGATCGCGCCCAGGTGCCGCGCCGAGGGCAGCCCGCCCTCGAAGGCGTCCAGCGCGTAGACGTAGGCGACGACGTCGCCGCCGAGGGTGTGCACCCGCAGGTTGAGCTTGCGGTAGAGCCCGCGGTCGGCGCCCTCCCAGGCGTCGAGCTCGCGCTCGTCGGCGGGCGTGAGGTCGTAGAGGGCGACGAACACACCGGGCGCCTCGCGGTCCTCGGCGGGCACGAGGGTGGCCAGCGCGCCCTCCCAGCCGTACTCCTCGCCGCCGAAGGCGAGCCGCCAGCCGCGGATCCAGCCGGTGCCGACGTGCGGTGAGGACGGGCAGCGGCGCAGCATCTGCTCGGGGTCCATGTTGGACCCGTACGCGGCGTAGAGACCCATCGCCGACCGAGCCTACGGCCGCTGTGGCCCGCGCGACCCCGTGAGCCTGCCGACACCGCCCGCCCGGACTGGGAGGATGGACGGCGAACCCCCGGTCCACGACGCAGGAGACCCGCATGACCCGCATCGTCATCATCGGCGGCGGCCCGGCCGGCTACGAGGCCGCGCTGGTGGCCGCCTCTCTCGGTGCGCAGGTCACCGTCGTGGAACGCGACGGCCTGGGGGGCGCCAGCGTCCTCACCGACTGCGTGCCCTCGAAGACCTTCATCGCCGCCGCGGGCACCATGACGTCGGTCCGGGACTCCAGCGTCCTCGGCCTGCGCGGCGCCGACCTGGCCACCGTCGGCCTCGACCTCGCCACCGTCAACGCCCGCGTCAAGGGCCTGGCCGTCGCGCAGTCGGCCGACATCCACGCCCGGCTCGAGGCCGAGGGCGTGCGCCTCGTCTCCGGGCAGGGCCGGCTCGCCGACGACGTCCGGGGGCTGGTCGAGCACCGCGTCGAGGTCCTCGACCGCGACGGCGGGGTGCGGGAGACGCTCGAGTGCGACGTCGTCCTCGTCGCCACCGGCGCCGACCCGCGCGTGCTTCCCGGCAGCGAGCCCGACGGCGAGCGGATCCTCGACTGGCGCCAGCTCTACGACCTCGACGAGATGCCGGAGCACCTCGTCGTCGTGGGGTCGGGCGTCACCGGCGCGGAGTTCGCCTCCGGCTACCTGGAGGCCGGCGTGCCGGTCACCCTCGTCTCCTCCCGCGACCAGGTGCTGCCCGGCGAGGACGCCGACGCCGCCGACGTCATCGCCGAGGTCTTCCAGGCCCGCGGCGGGCGGATCGCCGAGCGCGGCCGCGCCGCGTCCGTGACGCGCACCGAGAAGGGCGTGCTGGTCGAGCTCACCGACGGGCGCACCGTCGAGGGCTCGCACGCGCTGATGACCGTCGGAACCGTGCCGAACACCGCCGGCCTGAACCTCGAGGCGTGCGGCGTGGAGCTGCGCGAGTCCGGCCACGTCGTCGTCGACCGGGTGTCGCGCACCAACGTGCCCGGCATCTACGCCGCCGGTGACGTCACGGGCGTCTTCCAGCTCGCCAGCGTCGCGGCCATGCAGGGCCGGATCGCCATGTGGCACGCGCTCGGCGAGGCGGTGCAGCCGATCCGGCTCAAGACGGTGGCCGCCAACGTGTTCACCCACCCGGAGATCGCCACGGTCGGCGTGCAGGAGAAGACGCTGCCCGAGGGCCACGACCTCGACGTCGTCCGGCTGCCGCTGGCCACCAACGCGCGGGCGAAGATGAGCGACCTGCACGCCGGGTTCGTGAAGCTGTTCGCCCGCAAGGCCACCGGCGTCGTCGTCGGCGGGGTGGTCGTGTCGCCCGGCGCCAGCGAGCTGATCCTGCCGATCGCGCTCGCGGTCACCAAGGGCCTGACCGTGAGCGACCTCGCGCACACCTTCGCCATCTACCCGTCGCTGTCGGGCTCGATCACCGAGGCCGGCCGGAGGCTGATGGGGGCCGACGCGCTGGCGTGACGGCCGGGGCGTGCGGGACGGGGCCGTCGGGGCGCCTGTGACGGGTGGGGTCCCGGGTGGTGCACCTGGGACGCCGGTCCGCCGATGCCGGGAGGGATGCACGCCTCCCGAGTCCTGCCGCGGTCCCTCCCGCGGGCCATCGCCCTCGCCGGCGCCGTCGTCGCGCTGTGCACCGGGCCGGTGGCCGTGGCGCAGGCCGACGCCGGTGCCACCACCGTGGTCGGGGAGCTCGTGCGGGCCTGGCCGGAGACCTCGCTCGAGGGCCAGCACGCGGGGGAGTCGCACGAGCAGCCGCTGACCTTCGTCGAGGGCGCCGACGGCACCTCGGTGCGCGTGCCGACCGACGCGGTCGCCGGCATCGACGTCGGCAGCACCGTCGAGGTGACCGTCGGCGGCACCGCCGACGACGAGGCCGCCGAGGACGGCTACGAGCCGGCGCTCGAGGTGCTCGACACGCAGGTCGTGCGCACCGCGCGGGCGGCGACCACGGTCCCGGCCGGCTCGGTCACCAACCAGGTGACCGTCGCGATGGTCGCGCCCGCCGGCGGCACCCCGGACGGCACCGCGCTCGCGGACGTCGTCGACACGGTCAACGGCGACGTCGCGGCCTTCTGGGCGCAGCAGACCGGCGGCGCGGTGACCGTCGGGGTCACGGCCGCCCACGACTGGATGACCACCGCCGCCGGCTGCGCCGACCCCACCGCGCTGTGGGACGAGGTCGCCGCGCGCGTCGGCTTCCAGGCCGGCCCCGGCCGGCACCTGCTGCTGTACGTCAGCAGCCGGCCGCAGGACCTGCCCGGGTGCTCCTACGCCCTGGGGCAGGTCGGTACGGGTCCCGCCTCGGGCGGGCGGCTCTACGTCCGCGACGACCTGGCCTCGGTCGTCGCCCACGAGCTCGGCCACAACTTCGGCCTGGGCCACTCGAGCGCCCTGCAGTGCGACGGCACCGTCGAGACCGGCGCCTGCCGCACCGCCGCCTACCGCGACTTCTACGACGTCATGGGCGTCTCCTGGGACCGGATCGGCACGCTCACCGCCGCCCAGGCCGACCGGCTCGGCGTGCTCCCGGCCGCGGCCGTGCGGACCGCAGGCGACGGGACGACGACGGCCACCCTCGCGCCCCTCGGCGGCGGTACCGGCACCCGGGCGCTGCGGCTGACCGGCGCCGCCGGCACCGACTACTGGCTGGAGTACCGCACCGCCGTCGGACGCGACGCGTGGCTGGCCTCGGACAACCGCTACCGGCTCGACAGCGGCGTGCTGCTGCACCGCGCCGGCGGGATGCCGGACACCTCGCTGCTGCTCGACGGCAGCCCGTCGGCCGCGGCCGGCTGGGAGGCCGACCTGCAGACGGCGCTGGTGCCGGGCGTGCCGGTCGCCGTCGCCGGCGGCGCGCTGACCGTCACCCTGGACGCGGTCACCCCGGCCGGTGCCACGGTGACCGTCGTCCGCACCCCCGCGGCGGCCGCCGTCCCGGCCGCCCCGGCGCCGCAGGTCCTGTCCGGCAGCCCCGGGGCGGCCGCCCCCGCGCCCGCCGCCGTCCCGGCCGCGCCGCCCGCACCCGCCGTCGCGCCGCCCGCACCCGCCGTCGCGCCGCCCGCACCCGCCGTCGCGCCGCAGGCCGCGGCGCCCGCGGTCGAGGACCCCGCCCCGGTCGCCGCGGCACCGGTCGAGGCGGCCGCCACCGAGCCCGCCGGCAGCGGCTGGACCACCCCGGCGCTCGCGGCCGGCGGCGTCGCCGGCCTCGGCGGGACCGTGCTGGCCACCCGGCGGGTCCTCCCGCGGCTGCGCCGCGGCTGAGCCCCTACCGGGCAGGACCCCGGCGAACCGGTGTGGGTCACCACATCCGATGAAGTGGTTTCCATCGACGGCCTCGGACCGGGCGTCCCTGGGCTGCCGCCGCCGGTCTGTGGCCCCCTCAAGGGACCATCGTGGCGCCCGGCGAGCCCGGGTCGTCCCGTGAGCGCACGCGCGAATCGAGCTGCGCGGCTGGATGCCGCCAGGGTCGTGTGAACGATCGGGTCGCGGGCTGGCCGGGGACGCGGTCGTACCGGCCGACAGCGGTGAGGGTCGGCACACGCTGAGTCGGGCGGGCGCCCGCCCCGATGAAGTGCGGAAGCCGTGGAGGCCTGGTCGAGCAGGCCTCGGGCTGTGGTGCACCGGCCCACGGGTCAGGGTCCGTGACCCGGCTCCGGCATCATCTGCTCGGGCAGCGGTTATGCCCGAACCCCTTCCCGCTCGCAACCACCGCCCTGTGCCCCCTCGGGCGTCCGGACTCGCCCGTCCAAGCGACGGGAAGACACCTGGAGCATCGACGGCCGGCGGTGCACGGCCGGCCTGCAGCCGCGGTCGTCCCTGCGTCAGCCGTCGGCCACGATCTGCGCACCGGTGGCTTGGTCTCGGGGCAGAGCAGGTGGTGTCTACGGGACGACGTGGCCGCTGGCCCAGACGCAAGTGCGAACGGTCGCTGCGACGCCGGGGCAAGAGATGACAAGGTCGGTGGTCCCGGGGTGGGTTCTCCGGTCCATCAGGACTGTGCAGGTCCCAACTGCTCGTCCAGGACGGTGGTCCAGGCGCGAGGTGTGAAACCTGTCCCCTTGACCTTGTCCAGAGCCAGCACGCTGTTGAGAGGTCGAGGGGCTGCCGATGGCTTGTCCGCGAAGTACTCGCCGGTGGTCACCTCGTGGACGTCCTCGGCAGCTCGTCCACTGGCGACGAAGACGGCCGACGCGACATCGGCCCACGATGCTGGCTCCCCATCGCCGGTCAGGTTGTAGGTGCCGAACGGGGCACGGACGTCCAGCAGGTGCAGGATGCCCGCTGCCAGGTCGTTAGCGGACGTGGGCCGGCCGACCTGATCGGCCACCACCGAGGGGGAGACACCGCGGGCAGCGAGCCCGGCCATGACGCGGACGAAGTTGGGGCCGTCCCCGACGACCCAGCTGGTCCGGATGACGTAGTGGTGCTCCACCCCTTGAGCCTCGCGGTCCCCGTCGGCCTTGCTCCGTCCGTAGACACTCAGGGGGGACGGGGTGAGGTCCTCCGGCATGGGGCCCGGGTGCCGGCCGTCGAAGACGTACTCGCTGCTGACGTGTACCAGGGTCGCGCCGGTCCGCCGTGCCACCTCCGCGAGGTGCCCGACCGCGTCGACGTTCGCGGCCCGCACCGCCGCTAGGTTCTCGGGTTGCTCGGCGGCGTCCACGGCCGTCCAGGCGGCCGCGTTGACGATCGCGGTCACTCCGTCCCAGTCTCGGCGGAGGACGGCCGCGAGGTCCGCGACATCGAGATCCGCGCGAGTCAACCCGACCAGGCCGGGGCGGGCCCGGAGCAGAGCACGCCCGAGCTGACCTCCCGCGCCGACGACGACGACGGTCACTGACCACGTGCCGTGTATGCCGCCTCCACGCCGTCCTTGAGCGGACGCCACCAGGCCTCGTTGGCGCGGTACCAGTCGATCGTGGCCGCGAGCCCTTCGCGGAAGTCCGTGTACTGCGGAGTCCATCCCAAATCGTCGCAGAGCTTGCTGGCGTCGATCGCGTAGCGGAGGTCATGGCCGGCACGGTCGGTGACGTGATCGAAGGCGTCCGCCGGCTGACCGGTGAGTTCGAGGATCAGCGCCAGCACCTCACGGTTCGACCGTTCGCCGTCGGCTCCGATCAGGTACGTCTCCCCAGGGACGCCCTTGTCGAGCACGGCGTGGACCGCTGAGTTGTGGTCGTCGACGTGGATCCAGTCACGGACGTTCTCGCCCGCCCCGTACAGCTTGGGCCGGCGGCCGGACAGCACGTTCGTGATCTGACGGGGGATGAACTTCTCGACGTGCTGGTAGGGCCCGTAGTTGTTCGAGCAGTTGGAGATGGTGGCCTGGACGCCGAAGGAACGCACCCAGGCCCGCACCAGCAGGTCGGAGGCCGCCTTGGTCGAGGAGTAGGGGCTCGACGGGTTGTACGGGGTCTGCGGCGTGAACTTCGCGGGGTCGTCGAGCTCGAGGTCGCCATAGACCTCGTCGGTCGAGATGTGGTGCAGGCGGACCCCGTGCCGCCGGACGGCCTCGAGCAGCGTGTACGTGCCGATCACGTTGGTCGTTAGGAACGGCGACGGGTCGGCGAGTGAGTTGTCGTTGTGGCTCTCGGCGGCGAAGTGCACGACCGTGTCCGCGCGAGCCACGAGGCCGTCGACGAGATCAGCATCTGCCACGGAGCCCCGTACGAAATCGATGCGGTCACTCACGGGTGCGAGCGATGCCTCGTTGCCCGCGTAGGTCAGGGAGTCGAGGACGGTGATCGAGTACTCAGGACGGTTCGCCAGCGTGTAGTGAACGAAGTTGGCGCCGATGAACCCGGCGCCGCCGGTCACGAGGAGATTCACGAGAGGGCCTTCGAAAGGGATTCAGTAGGCGGGGCGGGACTCGCCATTGGGAGGCGGCGCTCATCGGGAGCCCTAGGGTCATCTCAAGCCTGACACAGGTGACGGACCGTTCCTGGCAGTGGGACGGAATCGGGCGGTCAGTCCGTCACATCAGTCCCTGCTGTCCCGTCCTGCGTGCGGGGGAGGACTCAGCCCTCGGCGTCGGCGATCGTGCAGATGACCGCGCCGCTGGTGACGGTGGCGCCGACCTCGGCCGACAGCCCGGTCACGGTGCCCGCCTTGTGCGCGGTGAGGGGCTGCTCCATCTTCATCGCCTCGAGGACGACGACGAGGTCACCGGCCTCGACGGTGTCACCGTCCTCGACGGCGACCTTCACGATCGTGCCCTGCATCGGCGAGGTCAGGGAGTCGCCGGACACCGCGGACCCGCCGTGGCCCGAACCCCGCTTGCGCGGCTTGGCGCCACCGCCGGCGGCCACCGGCGCCCCCCCGCCCGCGGCCAGCCCGGCGGGCAGGGAGACCTCCAGCCGCCGCCCGCCGACCTCGACGACGACGGTCTGCCGCGGCGCCTCCTCGTCGGCCCCGGCCGGCGCTGCGCCGTAGGGCTGGACCTGGTTGTCCCACTCGGTCTCGATCCAGCGGGTGTGCACGGTGAACGGCTCGCTGGTGAACGCCTCGTCGCGGACCACCGCGCGGTGGAACGGGATGACGGTGGGCATGCCCTCGACGACCAGCTCGTCCAGCGCGCGGCGGGCGCGCTGCAGCGCCTCCGCGCGGCTGGCGCCGGTGACGATCAGCTTGGCCAGCATCGAGTCGAACGCGCCGGCCACCTCGCCGCCGGTCTCGACGCCGGAGTCCCAGCGCACGCCCGGGCCCTGGGGGATCTCCAGCCGGGTGACCGGGCCGGGGGCCGGCATGAAGTTGCGGCCGGCGTCCTCGGCGTTGATCCGGAACTCGATGCTGTGCCCGCGCGGGGCCGGGTCCTCGGTGATCTCCAGCGGCAGCCCCTCGGCGATGCGGAACTGCTGGCGCACCAGGTCGATGCCGCTGGTCTCCTCGCTGACCGGGTGCTCCACCTGCAGGCGGGTGTTGACCTCGAGGAAGGAGATCGAGCCGTCGACGCCGACGAGGTACTCGACGGTGCCGGCGCCGTGGTAGCCGGCCTCCCGGCAGATCGCCTTGGCCGACTCGTGGATGCGCGCCCGCTGCTCGTCGGTGAGGAACGGCGCCGGGGCCTCCTCCACGAGCTTCTGGTTGCGCCGCTGCAGCGAGCAGTCGCGGGTGCCGACGACGACCACGTTGCCGTGCGTGTCGGCCAGGACCTGCGCCTCGACGTGCCGCGGCTTGTCGAGGAACCGCTCCACGAAGCACTCGCCGCGACCGAAGGCCGACACGGCCTCGCGGACGGCGGAGTCGAACAGGTGCGGGATCTCCTCCTCGGTGCGGGCGACCTTCAGGCCGCGCCCGCCACCGCCGAACGCGGCCTTGATCGCCACCGGCAGGCCGTGCTCCCGGGCGAAGGCCAGCACCTCGTCGGCGCCGGAGACCGGGTCCTTGGTGCCGGGCACCAGCGGCGCGCCGGCCTCGGTGGCGATGTGCCGCGCGGCGACCTTGTCGCCGAGGGCGACGATCGACTCGGGGGAGGGGCCGATCCAGGTCAGCCCGGCGTCGAGGACGGCCTGGGCGAAGTCGGCGTTCTCCGACAGGAAGCCGTAGCCGGGGTGGACGGCGTCGGCGCCGGAGCGCTTCGCGGCGTCGACGACCTTGTCGATGACCAGGTAGGAGTCGCCGGGCGTCGTCCCGCCCAGGGCGAACGCCTCGTCGGCGACGCGGACGTGCAGGGCGTCGCGGTCGGGCTCGGCGTAGACCGCGACGCTGGTCAGCCCGGCGTCCCGGCAGGCGCGGGCGACCCGGACCGCGATCTCCCCGCGGTTGGCGATCAGGACCTTCTGCACCGGCGTACTCCCTCGAAGACGGACCGGTCGGACTCTAGCCAGCGCCCGCCCGCCCGCCCGCAATAGGGCGGGGAGCCGAGAGCGCGGCTCAGCCGGCGGCCGGCTTGCTGACGGCGTACGGCTTGGTGACGGCGTACCGGAACCCCCGCCAGTTGGGCCCCGGGCTGTCGTCGGGCTGGACCCGCAGCACCACCAGGCCGCGCTCGGTCAGGCGGGGCAGCAGGACCTCCATCGGCAGGCCGTGCATCTGCAGCACCGCGCCGAACCGCCGCCGGACGTAGGCGTGCACCAACGGCCGGGGCACCGTCCGGTACAGCCGGCCGACCAGGGTGTCCGACGGGCCGGTGGGGACGGCGAAGACCGCCAGCCCGCCGGGCCGCAGCACCCGGCCGAACTCCTCGGCGTAGCGCAGCGACAGCTCGGGCGGCATGTGCTGCAGCACGATCGTCGACAGCACCAGGTCGAAGCTGTCGTCGGGGAACACCGACAGGTCCGCCGCCTCGTTGTGGACGAAGGTGCAGCGGCCCCCGGGGTCGTGCCGGCGCGCCTCGGCGAGCATCGACGGCGCGATGTCCACCCCGGTGACCCGGTCGAAGTGCCGGGCCAGGGCCTGGGTCAGCCGGCCCACCCCGCAGCCGAAGTCCAGCGCCGTCTCCCGCCGGGCCGGCAGCCGGAGGGAGTCGGCCAGCGCCATGACGTCGTCGACCACGCGGACGCCGGTCGCGAAGAACTCCTCGGGGTCCCAGCGCCCGCCGCGGCGGTCGGGCTCGGTGAGCACCGCCCACATCGGGTCCCGCGAGCCGAAGGTGTCCCACGCCGTGCGCAGGGAGCGTGTGTCCACGGCCGGACCCTAGGCCGGTCGGCGGGTGGCAGCCAGGGCCGCGGGATCCGTGCTGGTCAGCGCCGCCAGAGGTCGGTGACCGTGAGCCCGCGGCGGCGCAGCTGCTCCCGCAGCGCGGCCAGCGACAGCCCGACCACCGACGCCGGGTCGCCCTCGACCCGGCGCACGAACGGGGCGCCGAGGCCGTCGAGGGTGAACGCGCCCGCGACCGCCAGCGGCTCGCCGGTGGCCAGGTAGGCCTCGACCTCCGCGGCCGTCGGGGTGGCGAAGTACACGACGGTCGAGGTCACGACGACGTCGCGGGACTCGACCGCCCCGCCGCGGACGTCGAGCAGCGCCTGGCCGGTGTGCAGCACGCCCGAGCGGCCCGACATCCGCCGCCAGCGCTCCCGCGCCTCGGCGGCGTCGGCCGGCTTGCCCATCGGCTGGCCGCGGAACTCCAGCAGCGAGTCCGCGCCCACCACCAGGGCGTCGTCCTCCCGCGCGGCGACGGCCGACGCCTTGGCCGACGCCAGCAGGGCGACCCGCTCGGCGACGCGCGGCGCCGTCACCGTGGTCTCGTCGACGTCGCTGACCACGACCTCGGGCGCGAGGCCCGCCTGGCGCAGCAGCGCCAGCCGGGCCGGGGACGCCGAGGCGAGCACCAGCCTGCGGATACCGCTCACGCGAACCTCCCGGATGCGCGCCAGCCGCCGGGGCCGGGCTGCAGCGGCTGCCGGTGCGCGTCGGCCCGGCTCGCCCACGCACCGACCGGGGTCGGGCGCCGCCGCGGCCGGCGCTGCGAGAGCGCGGCCACGACGACGGTGAGGGCGGCGAGCTCCTCGGCGGTGGGCTCGCCGCGGACCACCCGCAGCAGCGGGCGCTGCGCGTCTTCACTCACAGGGGGATGTTCCCGTGCTTCTTCGGGGGCAGCGTCTGGCGCTTGTTGGCCAGCAGCCGCAGCGCCTTGGTGATCTCGATGCGGGTCTCCGAGGGGCGGATCACCTGGTCCACGTACCCGCGGTCGGCCGCGACGTACGGCGACAGCAGCGCGTCCTCGTACTCGGTGATGAGCTCCGCGCGGCGGGCGTCGGCGTCCGGGGAGTCGGCCAGCTCGCGCCGGTAGAGGATGTTCACCGCGCCCTGGGCGCCCATGACGGCGACCTGCGCGGTCGGCCAGGCGAGGTTCAGGTCGGCGCCGAGGTGCTTGGACCCCATGACGTCGTAGGCGCCGCCGTACGCCTTGCGCGTGATGACCGTGATCTTCGGGACCGTGGCCTCGGCGTAGGCGTAGATGAGCTTCGCGCCGCGGCGGATGATCCCCTCCCACTCCTGCGACGTCCCGGGGAGGAAACCCGGGACGTCGACGAAGGTGAGCACCGGGACGTTGAAGGCGTCGCAGGTGCGCACGAACCGGGCCGCCTTCTCGCTGGCGTCGATGTCCAGCGTGCCGGCGAACTGGGTGGGCTGGTTGGCCACGACGCCGACCGGCCGGCCCTCGACCCGGCCGAAGCCGACCACGATGTTCGGCGCGAACAGCGCCTGCACCTCGAGGAACTCGCCGTCGTCGAGCACGTGCTCGATGACGGTGTGCATGTCGTAGGGGGTGTTCGGCGAGTCCGGGACGACCGTGTCGAGTTCGTGGTCGGAGTCCGTGACGCCGTCCGGCGTCGTGTCGGCCGGGGCGACCTCGACGGCCGGCAGCGGGTCGAGGTTGTTGCTCGGCAGGTAGGACAGCAGCGCCTTGACGTAGTCGAGCGCGTCGGCCTCGTCCTCGGCCAGGTAGTGCGCGACGCCGGACCTGGTGTTGTGCGTGCGGGCGCCGCCGAGCTCCTCGAGGGTGACGTCCTCGCCGGTCACGGTCTTCACGACGTCGGGACCGGTGATGAACATCTGGCTGGTCTGGTCGACCATGACGATGAAGTCGGTGAGCGCGGGGGAGTAGACGTGCCCGCCGGCCGCGGCGCCCATGACCAGCGAGATCTGCGGGACGACACCGGAGGCGTGCACGTTGCGCCGGAAGATCTCGCCGTAGAGGCCGAGGGAGACCACGCCCTCCTGGATGCGCGCGCCGCCGCCCTCGTTGATCCCGATGACCGGGCAGCCGTTGCGGACGGCCAGGTCGAGGACCTTGACGATCTTCTCGCCGTAGACCTCGCCGAGGCTGCCGCCGAAGACGGTGACGTCCTGGGAGAACACGCACACCGGGCGGCCGTCGACCGTCCCGTAGCCGGTGACGACGCCGTCACCGAACGGCCGCCGGGCGTCCATGCCGAAGTTGGTGGAGCGGTGGCGGGCGAACTCGTCGAGCTCGGTGAACGAGCCCGGGTCCAGCAGTGCCTCGATCCGCTCGCGGGCGGTCATCTTGCCCGCCGCGTGCTGCTTCTCCACCGCCCGCTCGGAGCCGGCGTGCGTGGCCTCCTGGACGCGGCGCTCGAAGTCCGCCAGCTTGCCGGCGGTCGTGTGGATGTCGATGTCGCCGGGGACGTGCTCGCCGGCGCTCTCCAGTTCAGCCGCACTCACGGCCCGTAGCGTAGGGGAGTGCCCGACACGCCCTCCGCCCGCTGGTCGGAGCTGGACCGCCCCCCGCTCGACGCCGCGGCGCTGCAGACCGCGCTCACCAGGGACAGCCGGCTGTGGCGCTCGCTGGAGGTCGTCGAGGAGGTCGGCTCCACCAACGCGGTCCTCGCGGAGCGGGCCGCCGACGACGACCTGCCCGAGGGCGCGGTCCTCGTCGCCGAGCACCAGGCCGCCGGGCGGGGCCGGCTCGACCGCACCTGGACCTCCCCGCCGCGGGCCGGGCTCACCGTCTCGGTGCTCCTGCGCCCCGACGTCCCGGCCGCCCGCCGCGGCTGGCTGCCGCTGCTCACCGGCGTGGCGCTGGCCGAGGCCGTCGGCGAGGTCACCGGCGTGCGCACCTCGCTCAAGTGGCCCAACGACCTGCTCGCCGTCGACGGCGCCAAGCTCGCCGGGATCCTGGCCGAGGCCACGGGGACCGCGGTGGTGGTCGGCACCGGGCTCAACGTCACCACCCGCCGGGAGGAGCTGCCGCCCACCGGGTCGTCACTGACGCTGGTCACCGGCGCCCCGGTCGACCGCGGGCCGGTCCTGCTGGCCTACCTCCGCGCGCTCGAGCGCCGCTACCTGGCCTGGACGGCGGCGCTCGGCGACCCGGTCGCCACCGGCCTGGCCGCGGACTACCTCGCCTGGTGCTCGACGGTCGGCGCCGAGGTGACCGTCACGCTGCCCGACGGCTCGACGCTGAGCGGCACCGCGACCGCCGTCGACTGGGACGGCCGGCTGGTGGTCCGCACCGACGGCGGCACGGTGGAGCTGGCCAGCGGAGACGTGCGGCACGTCCGGACACGCCCCGCCGGAGCCTGACGCGCGGTCCGCGCTCGGTCATCCTGGCCGGGTGCCCTACCCCGACAGGCTGCTGGCCGACGACGAGGAGGTCGTCGTCCACCTGCACCCGCACTGGACGACGTTGTTCTGGCCCGTGACCGGGCTGTTCGCCGTCGTGGGCGCCGGCTCCTACCTCGCCGCCCTCGTCCCGGCCGGACGCCAGCAGGGCGTCCTGCGGATGGCGCTGCTGGCGGCGGTGCTGGTCGCCCTCGCCGTGCTCGTCGTCCGGCCGGTGCTGCGCTGGCGGACCACGCACACCGTCGTCACCACGCACCGGCTGCTGGTCCGCTCGGGCGTGCTGTCCCGCCGCGGCCGGGACGTGCCGCTGTCGCGCGTCACGGACGTCTCGATCCACCAGACGCTCCGGCAGCGGGTGCTGCGCTCGGGGACGCTGACCGTCGAGACCGCCGGCGAGGGCGGCCCCGCGGTCCTGCACTGGGTACCGGTGATCGGAGAAGTGCAACGACTGCTGACCGAGCTGATCGAGGAGGCGGCCGACGGGCGGGAGCATGTGGCGGCCCCTTACGGCGACCTGCACGAACCCTGGGGGCCGAACCTGAACCACGGCCGACCCCTCCGCTCGCGCCGCAAGCGGAGTCACTCCATCGCGCCGTCCTGAGCTACCACCGACCTCTAGCCCGGCCGGGCTGGCCGGCCCCGTCAGGACGCGCCGGGTCACAGGAACTCCGGCGGGCGGACACCGGGAGGAGGCGGGATGCATCGCGAGGTCCCCAGTGCGGAGGGTCCCGGGGACGGACGTGACGCCTGGGGTCCCGTGCACCACGCCTTGTGCTGACCTGACAAGTTGCCGACGGCACTTCGTCGCATGCGCAGCTCAACGTGGCCTTCAGACGTCCCTAGCGTCCTGTGTCGGACTAGACGAACCGGTCCGGCAGTCGACGAGAAGAGGATCCCGTGGCCCAGGCGGTGCACCCCGTCCGACAGAGCGAAGCGCGGTCGTCGGGACGTCGGAGGTCCCCACGGCATGGAGGGGTGGCGTCCGATACGGCGGTCCGCGGGCGCTGGACCCTGGATCCGCGGGACAACTCGCTCAACCTGATCCGGTTGGGGCTGGCCCTGACGGTCCTCCTCTCGCACAGCCTCCCGATCTCCGGGAGGACTGAACCACTCTGGGCCGGGAAGACCCCGGGCAGCTGGGCGGTCGTCGGGTTCTTCGCCCTCTCCGGGTACTTGATCACAGGCTCGCGACTCCGGTCCGACGGAGCTCGCTTCTTCATCAACCGGGTGGCGCGCATCATGCCCGGTTATCTTGTCTGTCTCACTGTCATTGCGTTCGTCTTCGCCCCCATTGCCTACGTCGTCCAGAACGGGACTATCAATGGGTTTCTCACTTCTCCGAACACCCCTGTGAACTTCGTCTTCGGCAACGCCCTGCTCAAGATCTGGGACTACACGGTGGCCGGGACGCTGGCCGACGTCCCGTACCCGCACGTGTGGAACGGCTCGCTGTGGAGCTTGTACTTCGAGTTTCTCTGCTACGTGCTGATCGGGATCGGGGCGATCGTGCCCGTGGTCCGCCGGAGGCCGTGGCCGATCATCGCGATGTTCGTCGTCAGTGTCCTGGCCAAGGCGCAAATGGCGACCCTGTCCTCGTACACGGGGGGTAACTGGGACTTCGCCATGCTCGTCGACCTGCTCCCGTACTTCTTGGGTGGAGCTGTTGTCTTCGTGGTCAA
Organism: Geodermatophilus sp. SYSU D00698; assembly: GCF_054050335.1. NCBI lineage: Bacteria > Bacillati > Actinomycetota > Actinomycetes > Geodermatophilales > Geodermatophilaceae > Geodermatophilus > Geodermatophilus sp. SYSU D00698. The sequence goes on along the minus strand of NZ_JBJGZD010000003.1, from coordinate 31,343 downwards.
GGACCGCTGCCTGCTGCGCTGGTATCTTGCGTTGCCGGCGTCCGGCCTGGCCATCCTCGTCGTCATGTGGCAGACAGCATGGGGCGCTCAGCTAGTGGCGCCACTGTTCGCCTACTCGCTGCTCTGGCTCGCCTCGGCGCTCCCCTCGCCCCAGCTGGTGAAGACCCACGACGTGTCCTACGGGGTCTACGTGTACTCCTGGCCGTCCACCCAGCTGCTGGTTCTCTTCGGTGCCGACCACGGGTGGGTCCCGCTCGTCCTCCAGGTCATGACGCTGACCCTCATCCTGGCCGTGCTGAGCTGGCTCCTGGTGGAGCGGCCTGCGAAGGACCTCGTCACCCGCCGCCCCTCCACCCCTCACCAGGCGACTCTTCCGGCCGTGCCCACGCCCCGGTCCGTGGGACGGAGCACAGCCGTGACGACAGAGCCAGCTCTCCCGGCGGTGCCGGTCATGGCTCCGGTGTCGTCAGGCACCCAGGAGCAGCCGGTGCCGCGAAACGTCCCCGCGGCCATTTAGCTTCGGATCCATGCGGCTGCTGCACACCTCGGACTGGCACATCGGGCGGTCGCTGCACGGCGCGGAGCTGCTCGCCGAGCAGGAGGCGGTGCTGTCCGGGCTGGCCCGGGTCGTGGCCGACGAGGGCGTCGACGCCGTCGTCGTGGCCGGGGACGTCTACGACCGGGCGGTGCCCTCGGCCGACGCGCAGGCCGTGCTCGACCGGGTGGTCGGCCGCCTGGTCGGCGCCGGCGCCACGGTCGTCCTCACCCCGGGCAACCACGACTCGGCGCGGCGGCTGGGCACCTTCTCCTCGCTGCTGACCAAGGCCGGGCTGCACGTCCGCGCCGAGACCGCGCGGCTGGACGAGCCGGTGCTGCTGGCCGACGCGCACGGCGAGGTCGCCGTCTACGGGCTGCCCTACCTCGAGCCGGAGATCGCCCGGCACGAGCTCGGCGTGCCGGACGCGCGCAGCCACGAGGGCGTCCTGCGGGCGGCGATGGACCGGGTGCGCGCCGACCTGTTCCTGCGCCCCGGCACCCGCTCGGTGGTGCTCGCGCACGCCTTCGTCGGCGGCGGGGTGGCCAGCGACAGCGAGCGCGACATCTGCGTCGGCGGGGTCGACGTGGTGCCGGCGCCGGTGTTCGACGGCGTCGACTACGTGGCGCTGGGACACCTGCACCGCCCGCAGACCCTCAGCGACCGGATGCGCTACAGCGGCTCCCCGCTGGGGTACTCCTTCGGCGAGGCCGGGCAGGACAAGCAGGTGTGGCTGGTCGACCTCGACGCCGGCGGGCTGGCCGGCGTCCGGTCCGTGCCGCTGCCCGCGCCCCGGCCGCTGACCGTGCTCACCGGCACCCTCGACGACCTGCTCGCCGACCCCGCCCACACCGCCGCCGAGGAGGCCTGGGTGTCCGCCCGGCTCACCGACCCCGTCCGCCCCGCCGACCCGATGCGCGCGCTGCGCACCCGGTTCGGCCACTGCGTGCACCTGGAGTGGATCGGCGGCACCGCCGGCGGCGACGGCCGCAGCTACCAGGAGCGGCTGCGCGGCCGGGACGACCTCGACGTCGCGGGGGAGTTCGTCGCGCACGTCCGCGGCGGGGTGGGCGTCACGCCCGCCGAGCGCGACCTGCTGGCCCGGGCGCTGGGCGCCGCGGGCCGCGAGGAGCTCGCCCGGTGAGGCTGCACACCCTCACCCTCACCGCCTTCGGGCCCTTCGCCGGCACCGAGACCGTCCGGGTCGACGAGGTGGCCCGCGACGGGCTGTTCCTGCTCTGGGGCCCCACCGGCGCGGGCAAGACGACGCTGCTCGACGCCGTGGTGTTCGCGCTCTACGGCACCGTCCCGGGCGCCCGCGGCGAGGCCCGCCGGCTGCGCAGCGACCACGCCGACGCAGCCACCCGCACCGAGGTCTCCTGCGAGCTGACCCTCGCCGGCGAGCGGCTCCTGGTCGTCCGCCGCCCGGAGCAGCCCCGGCCGAAGAAGCGCGGCACCGGGGAGACCACCGAGCAGGCCAAGCTCACCGTGCAGCGCCACACGGCCGACGGCTGGGAGCCGGTGAGCACCCGCATCGACGAGGGCTCGGAGTACCTGCGGGTGCGGCTGGGCCTGTCGGCCGAGCAGTTCTGCCAGGTGGTGCTGCTGCCCCAGGGCGACTTCGCCCGCTTCCTGCGCGCCGAGCCCGAGGACCGCGGCCGGCTGCTGCGCACCCTGTTCGACGTCGACCGGTTCGCCCGCGCCGAGGACTGGCTGGCCGGGGAGCGGCGGGCCGCGGAGGAGGAGCTGCGCGCCGACCGGCACCGGGTCAGCACGCTGCTGCACCGCGTCGCCCAGATCGCCGACGTCGAGGTGCCCGAGGAGCTCGCCCCCGAGCTGGTCGGCGCCCGCCCCGGCGCCTCGGTCGGCGCCTGGGTGACCGGGGTGCGGGGCCGGGCGGCCGAGCGGCTGGTCGCCGCGGCCGCCGAGGCCGACGACGCCGCCGCCGCGAGCACCCGGGCCGAGGCGGAGCTCGCCGCCGCGCGGGCGCTGGCCGACCGGCACGCCCGCCGCGACCGGGCCCGCGCCGAGCTGGAGCGGCTCACCGCGCGCGAGCCGGAGCTGGCGCCGCTGCGGGACCGGGCCGACGCCGGCCGCCGCGCCGAGGTGCTGCGCGACGTGCTGGACGCCGCCGGGCGCGCCGCCCGCGCCGCCGAGCGGACCGCCACCGCCCGGGAGGCCGCCGAGGCCGCCTGGGCCGCGGTCTCCGGCGGGCGCCCGGCCGGCCCGGAGCCGGCCCGGGAGCTGCGCGACGCCGCCGCCGCGGTGCGGGCCCTGCTGCCCGAGGCCGACCGCGCCGCGGAGCTGGCCGCCGAGGTCGCCCGCCTGGCCCGCGAGGGCGAACGGCTCACCGGCCGGGTCGCCGCCGGCGCCCGCGCCGTCGAGGAGGAGCCCGCCCGGGTCGCCGCGGCGCAGGCGCGGCTCGACGCGGCGCAGGCCGCGGCCGCCCGCCTGCCCGGCCTCACCGCCGCCGACGAGGCCGCCCGCGCCGCGCTGGAGGCGGCCACCCGCGCCGCGGAGGTGACCGGCCGGCTCGACCGCGCCGCCAAGGCCGCCGACGCCGCCCGGCTGGGCTGGCTGGAGGCCCGCGAGCGGCTGGTCGAGGTCCGCACCGCCCGGCTGGAGGGCATGGCCGCCGAGCTCGCCGCCGGGCTGACCGACGGCGCCGACTGCCCGGTCTGCGGCTCGGCCGAGCACCCGCGCCCCGCGGTGCCGGCCGGCCCCGCGGTCACCGCCGACGACGAGGAGCGCGCCCGCGCCGCCGTCGACGCCGCCGAGGAGCGGCGCACCGCCGCCGGCCGGGCGGTCGAGGAGCTCGAGCGGCAGCTCGCGGTGCTGCGCGCGCAGGCCGGGGAGCTGCCGGCCGCGGAGCTGGCCGGGCGGGCGGCGGCCGCGGCGGCCGAGCGCGCCGAGGTGGCGGCGCTGGCCCGCGGGGTGGAGGCCGCCCGCCGCGAGCTGGCGGCGGCCGAGCAGCGGCGCGACGCCGCCGCCACGGCGCTGGCCGCCGACCGCGAGGCGCTGCAGCGGGTCACCGCCGAGCACGCCGCCCGCGCCGAGACCCACGCCGAGCTGGCCGCCCGCCTCCACGCCGCCCGCGGGGAGGACCGGGACCTGCCGGCCCGCGTCGCGCGGCTCACCGCCGAGGCCGCCCGCTGCGAGGCCGCCGTCGCCGCCGCCGAGGAGGAGGGCCGCGCCCGCACCGCCGCCGGGGAGGCCCGGGACGCCGCGGAGCAGCGCGCCGCCGCGGCCGGGTTCGCCGGCGTGGGGGAGGCGGCCGCCGCCCTGCTGGAGGACGGCCGGCTGGCCGCGCTGGACCGTCGGCTGCGCGAGCACGACGAGGCGCACGCCGTCGTCGTCGCCACCCTCGCCGACCCCGAGCTCACCGACCTCGGCGAGCGCCCCGACGTCGCGGCCGGGCAGCAGCGCTGCGCGGAGCTGACCGCCCGCCGCGAGGACGCCGTGACCGCGCTCGACCAGGCCCGCCGCTGCGCGGACGCCCTCGACGCGCTGGCCGGCGACGTCGTCTCGGCCGAGGTCGAGCTGGCCGAGCGGCGGGCCCGCGCCGAGCAGGTCTCGGGCCTGGCCGACCTGGTCGGCGGGCGCGGGGCGAACACGCTGCGGATGCGGCTGCAGTCGTTCGTGCTCGCCGCTCGGCTCGAGCAGGTCGCCGAGGTGGCCAGCAGGCGGCTGCAGGAGATGTCCCGCGGCCGCTACACCTTCCTGCACAGCGACGCGCTGGGCCGCCACGGCGCCCGCGGCGGCCTGGGCCTCGACGTCCTCGACGAGTACACCGGCGTGCGGCGGCCGACGAAGACCCTGTCGGGCGGGGAGAGCTTCATGGCCTCCCTGGCCCTGGCCCTGGGCCTGGCCGACGTCGTCACCGCCGAGGCCGGCGGGGTGCAGATGGACACCCTGTTCGTCGACGAGGGCTTCGGCACCCTCGACGCGCAGGCGCTCGACGCGGTCATGGGCGTGCTCGACGAGCTGCGCCGCGGCGGGCGGACCGTCGGCGTAATCAGCCACCTGGAGGAGCTGCGCACCCGCATCCCCACCCGGCTGGAGGTCGTGGCGGGGCGGTCGGGCTCGCGCCTGGCAGCGTGAGCGGCTCAGGTCCCGCTGACGGCCGGGTCGACGCCCGCCACCCGACGTCCGGGGTGTGCCCGGGGCGGGACGGGCTCCGGCTCGGCCGTGGCGACGGCCCTCGCCGGGAAGACCCACCGGCGGTAGGCGAACCAGCGCACCACCGTGCCGAGCCCGATGGACACCACGTTGGCCACCTGCAGCACCAGTGCGTGCTCCTGGCCCAGCGGGTGACGCACGAACGCGATCAGCGCCAGCCCTATGAGCATCGTCACGCCGTTCACCAAGACGAACGCGACGTACTCGCGCCGGTAGCCGGTGTGCTCGCGGTGCGCGAAGGACCAGAACCGGTGCCCGACGTAAGCCGCGGTGGTGGACATCGACGTGGAGGCCAGCTTCGCCGTCACCGCGCCGGTGCCCGAGGCGTACAGCAGCTGGAACAGGACGACGTCGAGGACGAAGCACCCTGCACCGACGGCTCCGAAGGCGCTCAGCTCCTTCAGCAGCAGGCGCCAGGTGCTCCCGGCGCGGCGGCGGAGGGCCGGGAGGAGCGCCATGAGCACCGACTGTACGGGCCGGGGGCTCCCGCCACCCCGCCGTGCGGTGCGGGCTCCAGGGCCGGGCGCCGGTCACGCGCGACAATCCGCGCATGCGTTCCCGTCCCCGTCCGTCCCGGCCGCTCCGAGTGGCCCGGGCCGGTGCGGCCGTGCTGCTCGTCGTGTTGTCCCTGGTCGCCTGCACGGCCACCTCGGACGTCGCGGCGGACGACACCGATCCGGACGAGGTCGTCCTCGTCGTCGTCGGCGACTCGCTGACCGCCGGCACCCAGCCCCTGGCCGACGGCCGGGTGGAGGGCGAGGGCTCCTGGGTGCCCGCTGCGCTCGGTGCCCCGGTGAAGCTCGGGGGCGGCTGGGCGGTGCCGGGGGCCACCACCGCGGACCTGCGCACCGGTGTCCAGAAGGTCGACGGTGACGTACTGGTCGTGATGGCCGGGACCAACGACATCGCCCGGGGCGTCGACTGGGCGGCCAGCAGGGACAACGTCCTGACGATCACGAGAACCCTGAGGATCGACACCGTCGTCGTGTCGGCGATCCCGCCGGGCCCCGGCCGCCCGGAAGCCGCCACCGATTACAACGATCGGCTCTACCAGGTCGCGGTCGAGCAGGGGTGGACCTTCGTCGACCCCTGGGAGATGGCCCGGCAGGGTGAGCAGTGGGTGGCCGGCGCCAGCGTCGACGGCGTCCACCCGGTTCAGGAGGTGGCCGACGAGGTCGGACGCACACTGCGCGCCACCGTCCTCGCCCAGGCCGCCGGTGGGTGAGGCGCCGGCGGCGACGACTAGCCTCGGCCGTGCGATGACCTCACTCGACCCGCGGACCGGCCTGCCCGTCGTGGCCATGGTGGGCGGCGGGCAGCTGGCGCGGATGACCCACCAGGCCGCGATCGCGCTCGGCCAGTCGCTGCGCGTGCTGTCCACCGGCCCCGACGAGTCCGCGGCACTGGTGGCGGCCGACGTCCGGATCGGCGACCACCGCGACCTTGACGCGCTGCGCGCCGCGGCCGAGGGCGCCACCGTGCTCACCTTCGACCACGAGCATGTGCCCACCGAACACCTGCGGACGCTGGCCGCCGAGGGCGTCCGCGTCGCCCCCGGCCCCGACGCGCTGGTCCACGCCCAGGACAAGCTCGTCCTGCGCCGCGCCCTGGCCGCCGCCGGGGAGCCCCAGCCGTCGTGGACGGACGCGCGCACGGTGCACGAGGTGACCGCGTTCGCCGAGGAGGTCGGCTGGCCGGTCGTGGTGAAGGCCCCGCGCGGCGGCTACGACGGCCGGGGTGTCTTCGTCGTCCGCGGGCCCGACGAGGTGGCCGAGCTGCTCGAGCGGCACGGGACCCTGCTGGTCGAGGAGCGGGTCCCGCTGGTCCGCGAGCTCGCGGTGCTGGTGGCCCGCTCGCCGTTCGGGCAGGTCGCCGTCTGGCCGGTCGTGGAGACCGTGCAGCGCGACGGCATCAACACCGAGGTCCTCGCCCCCGCCCCGGACCTCGACGAGGCGACCGCGCTGGCCGCGCAGGAGCTCGCCGTCCGGGTCGCCGACCGGGTCGGCGTCGTCGGCGTCATGGCCGTCGAGCTGTTCCAGGCCCCTGACGGCGTGCTGGTCAACGAGCTGGCGATGCGCCCGCACAACTCCGGGCACTGGACGATCGAGGGCGCGCGCACCAGCCAGTTCGAGCAGCACCTGCGCGCCGTCCTCGACTACCCGCTCGGGTCGACGGCGATGGCCGCGCCCGCCGTCGTCATGGCCAACGTGCTGGGCGGCCGCGGGTCGGAGCCGGGCTGGGACGGCCCGGGCCTCGACGAGCGCGTCCACCACCTCATGGCGCACTGGCCCGACGTCAAGCTGCACTGGTACGGCAAGGGCCAGCGCCCCGGCCGCAAGCTCGGCCACGTGACGGCGCTGGGGGAGGACCTCCCGGAGGTCCGCGCCCGCGCCGTCGCCGCGGCCCGCTACCTCGCCGACGGCGTGGTCGACCCCGCGTTCGCCTTCCCCGAGGAGCACTGAGTGAGCGAGCCCCTCGTCGGCATCGTGATGGGCAGCGACTCGGACTGGCCCACGATGGAGCCGGCCGCGGAGGCGCTCGCGGAGTTCGGCGTCCCGTACGAGGTGCACGTCCTGTCTGCGCACCGCACGCCGCAGCGGATGCTCGACTACGCCGGCTTGGCGGCCGGGCGCGGGCTGCGGGTGCTGGTCGCCGGCGCCGGGGGAGCGGCGCACCTGCCGGGCATGCTCGCCGCGGCCACCCCGCTCCCGGTGGTCGGCGTGCCGCGGCCGTTGGACCGCCTCGACGGCCTGGACAGCCTACTGTCGATCGTGCAGATGCCCGCGGGCGTCCCGGTCGCCACGGTGTCGATCGGCGGCGGCCGCAACGCCGGCCTGCTCGCGGTGCGCATCCTCGCCGCGGCCGACCCGGGGCTGCGGGCCGCCGTCGAGCGGTTCCAGGCCGACCTGGCCGACTCCGTCGTCGCCCGCGACGCGGCGCTGCGGGCCCGGCTGACCGGCCACGGCGGATCTGCTGGGACGTCCTAGCATCTACCCGTGAGTACGAGCGGGCTGTACCAGCTGACCGAGGAGCACGACGCGATCCGGGCCGCGGTCCGCGACCTCGCCGAGCGCGAGATCGCCCCGCACGCCGCGGACGTCGACGCGAACTCCCGCTTCCCGATCGAGGCGCAGAAGGCGCTAACGGCGGCCGGCTTCCACGCCACGCACATCCCCGAGACCTACGGCGGCGAGGGCGCGGACGCGATTGCCACCTGCATCGTCATCGAGGAGGTCGCCCGGGTCGACGTCTCGGCGTCGCTCATCCCGGCGGTCAACAAGCTCGGCTCGATGCCCGTCATCCTCTCGGCGTCGGAGGACCTCAAGCAGGAGGTCCTGCCGTCGATCGCCGAGGGCCGGGCGATGATCAGCTACGGCCTGTCCGAGCGCGAGGCCGGCTCCGACGCCGCCTCGATGAAGACCCGCGCCCGGCTCGAGGACGACACCTGGGTGCTCAACGGCACCAAGGCCTGGATCACCAACTCCGGCGTCTCCGAGTGGTACACGGTCATGGCCGTCACCGACCCGGAGAAGCGGGCCAACGGCATCTCCGCCTTCGTCGTCCACCGCGACGACCCCGGCTTCGCGGTGGGCCCCAAGGAGCGGAAGATGGGCATCAAGGGCTCGCCGACCTGCGAGCTCTACTTCACCGACTGCGCCATCCCGGCCGACCGCATCATCGGCGAGCCCGGCACCGGCTTCAAGACCGCGCTGCGGACGCTGGACTTCACCCGCCCGACCATCGGCGCGCAGGCCGTGGGTGTCGCGCAGGGCGCGCTCGACGCCGCCGTGGAGTACACCCGCGAGCGGAAGCAGTTCGGCAAGGCGGTCAGCGACTTCCAGGGCGTGCAGTTCATGCTCGCCGACATGGCCATGCAGATCGAGGCCGCCCGGCACCTGGTCTATGTCGCCGCCGCCCGCGGCGAGGCCGGCCACTCCGGCGGCAAGGTGGACCTCGACCTCGGCCGGCTGTGCGCCGCGGCCAAGGCATTCGCCTCCGACGTCGCCATGAAGGTCACCACCGACGCCGTCCAGCTCTTCGGTGGCGCCGGCTACACGCAGGACTTCCCGGTCGAGCGCATGATGCGCGACGCCAAGATCACCCAGATCTACGAGGGTACCAACCAGGTCCAGCGCATGGTGATCGCCCGCAGCCTGCTGCGGTAGGCCGCCCGCCGCCTGGCTGTCCCGCCACGTGTGGGCGGCCGGGCGGGTCCCACGCGTGCGCCCCCGCCCCGGGCGACCCAGCGGTCCCGCCCGTGGGGAGCCGCGGGTATACGGGTGGTGACCGGTCCGTAACATCGGGCCATCAGCCGCCGTCTCGGACGCAGTTGCCCGTGTCCGGCGTTCCGCGAGGCGGCCCGACTTCCACGGAGTCATGACAGCCTCACGCGCTCTCCGGCCGTCCCGGCACGGACTGGTCTTCGAGGTCGACGGCCCCGCCGGCCGGGTCCTCGACGTCCACCTCAACGGCCGCCGGGTCTGGTCGTTCCGGGAGGACCCGGAGCTGACGGCCCCCGGGCCGCCACTCGAGGTGGCCACCGGTGCCCGTCCGGGCTTCCAGCCCTGGCCGCCGGCGCTGGTCCCGCACCTGCGCGGCACCTTCGAGGTGCAGCTGCGGGCCGTCGGGGACGACGCCGCCGCCTGGGCCCCGGCCACGGTCAGCCTCGACGGCGACCCAGGGCCGCTGCGCCTGGTGGACCGGCACGACCGTCCGCTCGTCGTCAACAAGTGGGGTCGCCTCGGGCACGCCCTCGGCGACGCGGGGCCGGTCATGGTCGCGCGGATGCTCGATTCGATGGACGCCATCCGCGAACTCCTGCAGGCGCGGCTCGGCGACCGGGTGTACGTCACCGGCGGGACCTTGCTGGGACCGGTCCGGGAGGACGGGCACGTCCTGCCGCACGACGACGACGCCGACCTGGCATACCTGAGCCGGCACGGGCACCCGGTCGACGTGGCGCTGGAGGCGTTCGAGCTCGGCCGGCTGCTCCGCGAGGCCGGTCACCGCGTGCTGCGCCTGTCGGTCGGTCACCTGCAGGTGGTCGTGGAGCACGAGGGCGTCCCGGACCACTACGTGGACGTCTTCACCGGTTTCCTGCTCGACGGCCGCTGGCACCAGCACTTCCCGATCCGGTGTGAGGCGGACGTCAAGGAGCTCCTCCCGCCGGTCACCGTGCTGGTCGAGGGGCGCCCCGAGCCCGCGCCGCGGGAGCCCGAACGGATGCTCGTCGAGCTCTTCGGCCCGGGCTGGCGGGTTCCGGACCCGGCGTACCAGTTCGACATCCCGCGCGAGACCTCGGACCGCTTCTACGGCTGGTTCGCCGACTACAACGTCGAGCGCGAGGGCTGGGAAGACGAGGTCCTGCTGGCCGCCGGCGACCCGCGTCCCGGCGCGGCCATGAGCGGCCTGGCCCGCGCACTGCACCAGCAGGCCCGCGCCGACGCGCCGGTCCTCGACCTCGGCTGCGGGCTGGGCACCGACGCCCTGGCGCTGGGCGCGGCCGGGCGAACCGTGCACGCCGTGGACTTCTCCCGCTACGCCGTCGACGTCGCCCGCGACGCCCTGGCCGGCCAGGACCTCGACGTCACCGTCGACGTCCTCAACCTGCTCGACACCCGTGCGGTCGTCCGCCTGGGCGCGGAGCTGGCCGCGCAGCCCGGCGCCTGGACCGTCCTCGGTCGCCGACTGCTCAACGCGCTGGAGGACCGCGGGCGGGACAACGTGTTCCGGCTCTGCGGGATGCTGCTGCGCCGCGGCGGCACGGCCCACCTCGACCTCGTGGCCGACCACGGTCACCCCGGCATCGCCCCTCACCGCCACCTGCACCTCGACGGGGTCCTCGCCGAGGCGGCGCGGCACCGCCTGGTCCCGGACGAGGTGACCCGGTGCGTTGAGCCGGTCTCCTGGGCCGGCGCCCCGGAGGAGCGGCTCACCGACATCTGGCGGATCACCCTGCGACGGAGGAACCCATGAGCATCGACACCCCGGCACCGCGCCGCTCCCTGGCCGGGCCCGCTCGCGTCGTGCGACGCGTGCTGGCCCCGGCCGGCCTGGAGCTGGAAGGGCAGCTGGCCACCCTGCAGCAGGAGTTCGCCGAGCTGCGGGCCGCCGACGCCGAGCTGCGCGCCGAGCTCGCGCACGAGCGGGAGCGGACCCAGGAGCTCACCGACCGGGTGGCGCGCCTCGAGGAGCTCGTGCACGGCCCGGCCGGTTCGCCGGAGCAGGGGCTGGCCGCGGAGGTCGCCCGCGTCCGGGACGGCCTGCACGAGGAGCGCCGTCTGCACCTGCGCGTCGCCGAGCTGACCGACCTGGTTACCGAGCTGGTCCTGCCGCTGCACGACCGGGACATCGACCCCGCGGCGCTGAGCTCGCTCCGGCCGGACACCCTGTGAGCCTGGGACCGCCGCCGGTGCGGGTCGTCACCTTCGGCACCTTCGACGTCTTCCACGCCGGCCACCTCCGGCTGCTGGAGCGGGCGGCCGCCCTGGGCGACGAACTCGTGGTCGGGATCAGCTCGGACGAGCTGAACCTGAGCAAGAAGGGGCGCTCGCCGGTATACTCCCTCGCCGACCGCATGGCGATCGTGGGGGCGCTCCGGGCGTCGACGGCGTCTTCGTCGAACACCGCCTGGAGGACAAGCGCCGGTACCTCCTCGAGCAGCGGGCCGACGTCCTCGTGATGGGCGACGACTGGGCGGGCCGGTTCGACCACCTGGCAGACTCCTGCCGGGTCGAGTACCTGCCGCGGACGCCCGTGGTGTCGACGACGGCCATCATCGAGCAGATCCGCTGGACGGCCCCAGCGGTCGAGGCCTGAGTCCACGCCGGACGACGAGGTACGCCCTCCTCATGCGCCGGGGAGGCGCAGCTCCATGCAGGTGAGGTCCGGGCAGGCGTCCCAGGAGGGGACCGGCACGAAGCCGGCGCGCTCGTAGACGGCGACCGCCGCCGTCCTCCAGTGCCGGACGGACAACCGGACCACGCCGGCGCCCCGCGCCCCCGCCTCCGCGACCGCGGCGTCTACGAGGGCCCGCCCCACCCCGCGGCCCCTCGCCGCGGGCCCGACCCACAGGCGCCAGACCTCCGACGTGCCCTCCGCGAGCGGGGAGACGACGACGCACCCGCAGCCGGCGCCGCCCACCGCCGCGGTCAGCACCGTGACGGAGGCGAGGGCGCGGACGGGGCCGGCGACCTCGTCCCGGTAGCGCGGGGGCAGCTCGTCCACCGACGCGACCGCGGCGCCCTTCTCGGCCTCGGTGGCGAGGTGGTAAGCGGCGAGCATCCCCGCCAGCTCACGGACGGAGGCGGCGTCCCCGCCAGCTCACGGACGGAGGCGGCGTCCCCGCGGTCCCAGCGGGCGAGGACGAGGTCGTCGACGGGCACGGCCGATCGTCGCAGGCGTCCCGCGCGCCCCGGACAGCGCCGGGGACCTGCCCGTGACGGCGCGCCGTCCCCGGGCGCGGGAACCGTCCACCGGCTGCCGCGGCGCGCGACGATGGCAGCTCCCAGCCGGGGCCGGGAGCCGTCCGGCCCCATGCAGTGGAGGGCCGGACCGATGGGCGCAGCGGTGCGAGCGGGCGACGTCAGGCTGTGGGTTGAGCAGCGGGGGAGCGGGCCCGAGGTCCTGCTCGTCAACGGCGGCGGTGACCCGCTCGAGGCCTGGCAGGCCCAGCTCGACGGGCTGTCCGACCGCTACCGGCTGATCGCCTTCGACAACCGCGACGTCGGCCGCTCGACCCGCCCGGACCTGGCCTACACGGTGGCCGACCTGGCCGACGACGCGGCCGGCGTGCTGCTCGAGTGCGGAGCCGGCCCCGCCCACGTCGTCGGCTACTCCGGGGGCGGCGTGATCGCGCAGGAGCTCGCCCTGCGGCACCCGGACACCGTCCGCAGCCTCGTGCTGGTCGGCACCTGGGGCCGTCCCGACGTCCGCTGGCACCACGTGGTCGGCTCCTGGCTCTGGATGGCCGAGCGGGCGCCGAGCGAGCGGGCGTTCCTCGAGGCCTTCTTCGCCTGGGCCTACACCCACCGCGCCCACGAGGACGGGCGGGTCGACCGGACGATCGAGGCCGCGCTGGCCTTCCCGTACCCGCAGTCCAGCGAGTCCTTCCAGCGCTTCGCCGACGCCTTCTGGGACCACGCGACCCTCGACCGGCTGCCGCGGATCGCCGTCCCGACGCTGGTCCTCACCGGCAGCGCGGACCCCATCGCCCCACCGGACTACGGCCGGGCGGTGGCCGAGGCCGTCCCGGGAGCGCGCTTCGAGCTGATCGAGGGCCAGGCGCACGCGCCGTTCGAGGAGGTGCCCGAGGAGTTCAACCGCCGGCTCGACGCCTTCTGGCGCGAGGTCCCGGACCTCCCGCGCTGACCTCGGCGAACAGCTCCTCGTACGCGTCGAGGACGGTGCCCAGGGCGTAGCGCTCCCGCGCCCGGGCCCGGCCCCGGTCGCGGTCCGGCGGCGCCGCCGCGAGCCGGCGGAGCCCCTCGGTGAGCGCGGGCACGTCGCGCGGCGGTGCCACGACGCCGAACCCGGTCTCCTGCACCGGCGTCCGGACGCCGGGCAGGCCGCTGGCCAGCACCGGGACGCCGGCCATCATCGCCTCCACCTGCACGATGCCGAACGCCTCGAAGGAGTTCACCGACGGCAGGGCGAACACGTCGATCGAGGCGTAGAGGTCGGCGATCTGCTCCTCGGGCAGGAAGCCGAGCAGCCGCACCCGCGGGTCGCCGTCGGCCGCGCGCCGCACCTCCTCGACGACCGACCCGCCGGCGACGTCGGCGAAGTCCCCGCCGATGAGCAGGCGCGCGTCGGGGTCCCCGAGGGCGAGGAAGGCGCGCACCAGGTACTGCAGCCCCTTCTCCTCGACGATCCGGCCGAGGAACCCCACGTGCAGCCCGTCGCCGTCGCGGAACCGCGGCCGCCCGGCCGGCCGCTCGCGGCACGGCGGCGGGATCGCGGCGGTGCGCCCGGCCATCGCCGGCCACAGCCGGCTGGCCCGCGCGTAGTCCTCGCTGGACACCACGACGCGGGCGCTGCGCCGCAGCGTGGCGCGGCTGGCGAGGTCCACGCCGAGCGTCTGGGCCCGGTTGACCGCGCCCGGCGGCAGGCTGACGTCGCAGTGGTAGGTGCTGACCAGCGGCGTCCGCGTCCCGACGGCGAGCAGGCCCGCCTCCGGCATGGGCAGGTGCAGGTCCACCACGTCGGCGGTCCGGCCCGCCGCGCGCACCCGCCGCACCAGCGCCGGGCTCACCACGCCCTTGCCCAGCCGCGCCACGACCGGCGCGCGCTCGACCTCGACCCCGCGCAGCACCTCCCGCTCCGGCAGGGACCGGTCGTGCCGGCTGGCGAGCACCCGGACGCGGTGCCCGCGCGCGGCGAGCCCCTCGGCGACGTCGCGCGCCACGTTGGTGAGGCCGCTGACGTAGGGCGCGTAGTAGTCCAGCGCCACCACCAGGTCCAGCCGGTCGCTCACCGCGCTCCTCCCGTCGACCCCGCGGGGACCGGCGGCACCGGCGCGGCCTCCGTGCCCCGGCGGGTCAGCACGACCGCGCACCAGGCCAGCGCCGCCGCCGAGCCGCCCGCGAACGCCCACGCCGCCCCTGCGGTGCCGGGCACCACCAGCGCGACGACGGCCGCCACGGCGAGCCCCGCTCCCCAGGCCAGCGCGCTGTCGCGGTGGCGCGCGTCGGCCACCACGGCCTGCGCGGCCACCAGCAGGGCCAGGTGCACGACGCTGCCGGCGGCCAGGACGGCGACGTCGGCGGCCGCGGGCTCGTAGCGCTCGCCGAACACCAGCCCCACCACCGGCGGGCCGGCCAGCGCCCCGACGACCGCGGCCGCCGCGGCCAGCGCGCCGACCGCGGCGAGCAGCCGGCGCACCACCCGGGCCCGCGCCCGCGGGGGACCCGAGCCGGCGTCGACCAGCGCCGGCAGCAGCGCACCCTGCAGGGGCACCGCCACGAACAGCGGCAGCCGCACGAGGGTGAAGGCCGCGACGAAGGCCGCGGCCGCGGTCCGTCCGGCGGTCCCGGCGGTCACCAGCACCGGCGCGGCGTTGAGCAGCGTCTGGGCGCAGACCGTGCCGACGACCAGGTGTGCCACGGCGCCGGGCGCCAGCCGCGGGACGCCGGGCGGCGCCGGGGGCCGGCGCCGCAGCCGCCACGCCAGCAGCGGCAGGTGCGCCAGCGCCAGCGCGGCGACCAGCGTCCACCCGAGGGCGGCCGGCCCCGCGGGACCGGCGAGCAGGACGACGACGGTGGCGCCGAGCACCCGCAGCACGGCGTCGGCCAGCAGCACGACGCCGTAGCTGCGGTAGCCGCCGGTGCCGACCAGCAGCCCGCGCAGCACGAACTGTCCGGGGGAGACCAGGCAGACCGCCGCCAGCGCGACGACCAGGCCGGCCGAGCCCAGCGTCGGCAGCAGCAGCGGGATCGCGGCGGCCACGGCGACGAGGCCGGCCAGGGTCAGGACGGCGGCCACCCGCAGCGTGCCGCGGGGCAGGCCGCGGCCGGGACCCAGGTGCACCAGCCGGGCGATCTCGGTCTCCAGCGGCAGGAACAGGCCGAAGCCGAGCAGCAGGGACAGCGACCAGTACGCGCCGAACCCGGCGTACTCCCCGGCGGGCAGCGCGCGGGCCACCAGCGCCAGGTAGACGTAGACCAGGACGCCGGAGACGACGACGCACAGCGCCACCCAGCTCAGCGACGGGACGAGGCGGCGCGCACCGCGGGGTGCCGGTGTCCGATCCCGGCCGCGCTGGGGCACGGGCCGACGCTAGTGCTCCGGAGGGTGCCGGGCGCGCCGGGAACGCCTGGTCGGGGGCGACGCGGCACCCGCTCGGGGTGTTCACTGGCCGGAGCCGGCCAACAGCGATCAGCAGGGGGAGCGTGTGGACGTCGTCGGGGAGGCGCGCCCGCGCCCGGTGGCGGAGCCGGGACCACCCCCGCCGCGGCGCTCCCGGGGCCTCTCCCGCCTGGGGGTCCTGGCGGCGCTGGTCGCCGTCCTCGGCGCGGTGCTCCTGCCGCTGGCCCCCGTCCGCATGAGCACCCCCGCCGTCACCTGGCCGCAGGACCCCGCGCGGCCGGAGTCGACGATGCTCGAGCTGACCAACCAGGAGCCGCTGGCCCTGGACCTGCGCGTCGGCTGCGCCGCGGTCCGCGCCGCGGCGGACGTCCCCGGCGGGGTCGTGTTCTCCACGATCGTGCCGGAGCACCCCGCGGCCGGGACCGACGGCCTGCTGGTCACCTCCTCGGACGGCCGGGTCCGGGTGGTCGACCGCGGCACCGAGGTGCTCGACCAGCCGGTCCCCGCCGGCGACTGCACCTACCGGGTGACGGCGGACGCGGACGGCCTCACCGTGGAGCGGGACGGCACCCGCGTGGCCGGCCTCGCGCCGCCCGACGGCGGGACGGTGCTGCCCGACGTGGACGTCCTCGCCACCGGCCTGACCGCGCTCCCGGACGGCGACCTGCGGGTCTCGCTCACCGTGGACGACCAGTTCGACACCACGCCGACGCCGGCGAAGCTGGCCCTCACGGGGCTGGTGCTGGTCGCCGCGCTCGTCGCGCTGCTCGCCCTCGCCGCGGCCGACCGGCGCCGCGGCCCCCCGTCCGGCCCGCGGGCACCGGAGCCGCGCGCGGCCCGTCCGCGGGGGGCCGCCCGGTGGGCGGGGGGCGCGGTGGACGTCGCCGTCGTCGCGACGGCGCTGCTGTGGCTGTTCATCGCGCCCACGTCCGACGACGACGGCTACTACGCGGCGATGGCCCGCAACGCCCAGGAGACCGGGTTCGTCGGGAACTACTACCAGCTGCTCAACCAGTCGTTCACGCCGTTCACCTGGTTCTACCGGCTGCTGGGCTGGTGGCAGGAGCTGGGCGACTCACCGACGCTGCTGCGCCTGCCGTCGCTGGTCACCGGGCTGGTGACCTGGGTCCTCCTGCGCCGGCTGGTGGCCCGCGCCGGCGCGCTGCCGCCGGCGGTCGCGGCGTCCGCCTGGGGCCCGGTCGCCGCGCGGCTGCTGCTGGCCGCCGCGTTCCTCGCCTGGTGGCTGCCCTACGGCATCGGGGTGCGGCCCGAGGCCGTGGTGGGCGTGCTCGCGCTCGCCACGCTGGTGGCGGTCGCCGCCGCGCTGCGCACCGGCCGGCTGCTGCCGGTGGGGCTCGCGTTCGGGGCCGCGGGGCTGGCGGTGGCCTGCCACCCGACCGGGTTCGTCGCCCTCGCCCCGCTGGTCGCCACGCTGCCGCGGCTGGCCCGGCTGGTGGCGGCCGGGCGCGGGCGCGCGGAGGCGGCGGGGCGGACGCTGCTGGTCCTCGCCCCCGGGGCGTTCGCCGTCTGTGCCGCCTTCGCCGACGGCACCCTCAACGACTTCCGCCGCGGCCAGGAGATCTTCCTGTCCATCCAGCGGCAGGACGCCTGGTACGACGAGTGGCAGCGCTACGCCTTCCTGTTCCAGTCCATCCCGATGGGCTCCTACGCCCGGCGGACGGCGGTGCTCGCCGGGATCGTGGCGCTGCTGTGGTTCCTCGTCCTGGCGGTGGCCGCGCGGGCGCGCGACGTCCGGGTCCCGCCCACGCTGCTGCTGGCCGGCGGGTCGCTCGGCGCGGCGCTGCTGCTGCTGTGGTTCACCCCGAGCAAGTGGACGCACCACTTCGGCGCGCTGTCCGGGCTCGGGCCGCTGTTCCTCGCGCTGTTCCTCGTCGCGGTGCCCGGCCTGGTCCGGGCGGTCACCCGCGACCGTCCGGTGTCCCCGGCGGTCCCGGCGCTCGCCCTGGGCTCGGGGGTCGTCGTCGCCGCGCTGGCCATGCGCGGGCCGAACAGCTGGCCCTACACCTGGCTGCCCGGGATGCCGAACCCGGAGGAGCCGCCGTCGGTCGGCCCGGTGGCGCTGGACGACCTGCTGACCTGGGCGGTCGTGGCGCTGGTCGTGCTCGCCGCCGTCCGGGGTCTCGGGCGGCGCGCCGGGGCGGGCTGGGCGGTGGCCGTGCCGGCCCTCGCGCTGGTCCTGCTGCTCACCTCGGTGGGGTACCTGGTCGGGAGCTTCGCGCTGGCCGGCCTCCGCACGCTGGACACCTGGTCCCCGGGCGCCGCCGCGCTGACCGACCCGCTCGCCCGCTCCTGCGGCGCCGCCGGCGACGTCGACGTGCTCGACGTCGCCGCGGCCCGGCCGCTGGCGCCGGTGCCCGGAGGGCCGGCGTCCGAGGGGCCCGCGGACTTCGCCGCCGGGAGCGGCTGGTTCGCCGCCGGGCCGCCGCCGGCGGAGGGGGTCGCCGCCTGGAGCTGGGGCAGCCTCACCGGGCCGGGGGGCGAGGACACCACCGGCGGGCAGGTCACGCCCTGGTTCCCGCTGCCCGAGCCCGCCGGCGACGAGGAGGCGGCCGTGCTGGCCGCCGGCCGCCTCGTCGGCGCCAACGGGCTGCGCGTCGAGTACGCCGAGCCGGCCGGCGACGGCGGGGCGCCACGCGTGCTGCGCACCCAGGACCTCGCCGACGGCCTGGACTCCCCGCGGTGGCGGACCTTCGTCCTGGACGCCCGCGGCGCCCGCGACGCCGGCGCCGGCCTCGTGCGCCTGGTGGCCGACGACCGCAGCGTCGGCCGGGGCGGCTGGCTGGCGTTCACCGGACCCTCGGTGCTGCCGCAGGTGCCCCTGACCGAGCTCCTCCCGGCGGACGCGCCGGTGGCCGTGGCCTGGCAGATCTCGTTCCTCTTCCCGTGCCAGCGCCAGCCCGTCGTGCGCTCGGGCGTCACCGAGCCGGCCGCCTACGGCATCGTGTGGCGGCCGGACGGCAGCACCGACGGCCTGGTCGACAACACCTGGCAGGTGTTCCGCGGCGGCGTGTTCGCCCCGGTCGAGCGCACCTCCGCCGTCACCGAGCTCGGCGTCCGGCTGCGCGGGACGCCCGGGGTCCGCCAGGTGCAGGTGCTGCGCTTCGACGTGCCCTACGCCCGGGACGCGTACGACCTGGAGCGCTCCCGCGTGACCCGGCCCGGCTGGGCCGGCCCCGCCCCGGACTGAACCGTTCCGTCCCGGGACCGCGCGGGGGATTGTCCGGGGCGGGTTTCCCGGCCAGGCTCCCGGAGCATGTCCCGCCCCGGAGGACGGCCGCCGAGCCCGCGCTGGCCGTCCGGTGCGTTCCGGCAGCGCCGGGGAGGCCGCATGGACGTCGAGGACCAGCAGCTCCGGCCCCGTGCGGTGCACACGGCGTTCACCGGGAACGTCGCGGCGGACCTGCCCCGGGTGACAGGCGGCGCCCCGGCCCGCCCCGCGCGCCGCACCGCGGGCACGGTCCTCGCCGGGCTGGGGCGCACGATGCGGCCGCGGCAGTGGGTGAAGAACCTGCTGGTGTTCGCCGCGCCGCTGGCCTCGGGCACCGTGGTCCGGCCCGACGTCCTGGCCGCCACCCTGCTGGCCTTCGCCCTGTTCTGCGTCGCGGCCAGCGGCCTCTACCTGCTCAACGACGTCCGCGACGTCGAGGCCGATCGCCGCCACCCGCGCAAGCGGACCCGGCCGGTGGCCTCCGGCGCGGTGCCGGTCCGGGTCGCGCTCGTCGCGGGCGGTGTCCTGCTGGCGGCGTCCCTGGGGACGGCGGCGGTCCTGGCCCGGCCGGCGCTCACCGCGGTCCTGGCCACCTACGTCTGCATCTCGCTGGCCTACAGCCTGGCGCTCAAGGACCAGCCGGTGATCGACCTGGCCTGCGTCGCCTCCGGGTTCGTCCTGCGCGGCGTGGCCGGGGGCGCGGCGGCCGGCGTCGCGCTCTCGCAGTGGTTCATCCTCGTCGCGGCGTTCGGCGCGCTGTTCATGGTGGCGGGCAAGCGGTACGCCGAGCTCCTGGCGCTGGGTGAGCAGGCGGAGACCCGGCGCAGCCTGCGCGAGTACTCCGCGAGCTACCTGCGGTTCGTGTGGAGCCTGTCGGCCGCCGTCACCTGCACGACCTACGGCCTGTGGGCGTTCGAGATGCGCAGTGACAGCGGCATCCCGTGGACCACGATCTCGGTCGCGCCGTTCGTCCTGGCCCTGCTGCGCTACGCCGTCGACGTCGACCGCGGCAGCACCGGCGCGCCCGAGGAGGTCGTGCTGCGCGACCGCGGGCTGCTGCTGCTCGGCGCCGTCTGGGCGGTCACCGTCGCCCTCGGCGTCTGGACCGGCTGACCGGCCGCTCAGCCGAGCAGGCGGGAGACCGCGGCCAGCCGCGAGTCGCCGGCCATCGAGGCCAGCCACGCCGACCAGCCGGGACGGGCGCGGACGGCCTCCAGCGCGGCCCGCGCCGCCGCGCGGTCGCCCCGCCGGGAGGCGGCCAGCGCGGCGTAGAGGTCGCGCGCGCCCTCGGGGGCGAACAGGGCGAGGGTCTCGTAGTCGCGCTCGTCGTAGGCGCGCTGCAGGTTGCGCAGCACCCGCAGTTGCGCGACCGGGTCGCCGGAGTCGTCGACGCGCAGGTCCGTCCGCACGCCGTCGTCCTCCTCGGTGGCCGGCTCCCCGCTGACCACGAGCAGCGCCGCGGACTGCCGGCCGCGCAGGTCCCCGCCGGCGTCCTGGCCCGCGGTCAGGGCGGCCAGCAGCCGGTCGGCGAGGCCGCCGCGGGCGGCCTCGTACGCCTCCGCCATCGCCGGCAGCACCTCCGGCGAGGTGAGCATGTTGCCCTGCACGCTCCAGCCCTCGCCGAGCAGGTGGCCGCTGACCGGGAAGGAGCCCGGCCCGGTGTCGGCGGCGACCGCGCCGGAGGGGGCGAGGACGGCGAGCTGCCGGTCCTGGTCCTCGGCGGCGTGCGCCGCGCGGCGCACCAGCACCGACGGCGCGGTCCCCTCGGCGAGCCCGGACAGCAGCACGTGCCCGGTGCCGCGCGGGCTGCGCGCCTGCACCGCGACGACGCCCACCCCGGGCCGGGCGCTGGGCACCGCCCGGCCGACGGCGAGGATGCAGGAGGAGACGGCGATGCCCATGTCCCCGGTGACCGGGTCGTGGGCGACGACCGAGAACGTCACCGGGGGAGCGGTGCCGTGCTCAGACCGCGGCCGGCAGCGCCATGGTGGGGACGTCGCCCGGCACGCCCAGCGGGGCGCCGGTCTTCTCGACCACCTCGTCGACCGACACGCCGGGCGCGACCTCGCGCAGCACGAAGCCCCCGGGCGTGACGTCGACGACGGCGAGGTCGGTGACCACCCGGTCGACGCAGCCCTTGCCGGTCAGGGGCAGCGAGCACTCCTCGACCAGCTTCGGGGACCCGTCGCGGGCCACGTGCTCCATCATGATGATCACGCGCTTGGCGCCGTGGACGAGGTCCATCGCGCCGCCCATGCCGTTGACCATCTTCCCGGGGATCAGCCAGTTGGCGAGGTCGCCGCGGGGGTTGACCTGCATGGCGCCGAGGATGGCGAGGTCCAGGTGCTTGCCGCGGATCATCGCGAAGCTGGTCGCCGAGTCGAAGAAGCTGGCGCCCGGCAGGACCGTGACGGTCTCCTTGCCGGCGTTGATCAGGTCGGGGTCCTCCTCGCCGTCGTACGGGTACGGGCCGACGCCGAGGATGCCGTTCTCCGAGTGCAGCACCACGTGCACGCCGTCGGGGACGAAGTTGGGCACCAGGGTCGGCATGCCGATGCCGAGGTTGACGTAGGCGCCGTCCTCGAGCTCGAGCGCCACCCGGGCGGCGAGCTGGTCGCGGGTCAGGGTCACTGGGCCTGCTCCTCCGTGGCTTCCTCGCCGGCAGCGGCCGGCGGGGCGGGCTCCGTGCCCGTGGTGGGCCGTGGGCGGGTGGTGCGCTTCTCGATCCTCTTGCCCTCGGCGCCGACGACGACCACCCGGTCGACGAAGACCCCGGGCAGGTGCACGTGCTCGGGGCGGATCTCGCCGGGCTCGACGAGCTCCTCGACCTCGGCGATCGTGATCCGCCCGGCCATGCCGGCCAGCGGGTTGAAGTTCATCGCCGACTCGTGGAAGACGAGGTTGCCGTGCCGGTCGCCGACCGAGGCCCGGACCAGGGCGTAGTCGGCGGTCAGCGCGGTCTCCAGCACGTACTCGGTGCCGTCGAAGACCCGGGTCTCCTTCGGCGCGCTGGTCTCGGCGACGTTGCCCTCGGCGTCGTAGCGCACCGGGATGCCGCCGTCGGCGACCATCGTGCCCACGCCGGTGGGGGTGTAGAAGGCGGGGATGCCGGCGCCGCCGGCGCGCAGCCGCTCGGCCAGCGTGCCCTGCGGGGTGAGCTCGACCTCCAGCTCGCCGGAGAGGTACAGCCGGGCGAGCTCCTTGTTGCCGCCGACGAACGAGCTGATGGTGCGGCGGATCCGGCCGGCGTAGAGCAGCACGCCCAGCGCCTGGTCGTCGACGCCGCAGTTGTTGGAGATCGTCGTCAGGTCCCTGGTGCCCTGCTCGAGCAGCGCGTCGATCAGCGCCACCGGTACCCCGCAGAGCCCGAACCCGCCGACGGCGAGCACCGCGCCGTCGCCGACGTCGGACACCGCCTCCCGGGCGCTCGCCACGACCTTGTCCATCAGTCGACCACCGTCTCCTCCGGCGCGGCGGGCACCCGCCCCTTCAGGCGGGCCTGCCCAGCTCGCGGACGCCCTCGATCCGGAGGCCGAGCGTAGCGGTGACCCGTTCGGCCTCCGCCCGGCCGCCCAGGGCCGCGGGGTCGGCGTTGCGGCACAGCACGATCGAGGCGCCGGCGGCCAGCGGCGCGAGCAGCCAGGCGACCGGCCCGGCCTCGGCCGCGGTGGCGTCGTCGACGAGCACCCGGTCGCCGGCCGCGACGCCGAGCCGCCCGGCGAGCGCGGTGGCGGCCTCGGTCAGCCCGCCGAGGGTGAGCTCCAGCCCGCCGGCCAGCAGCCCGGGGGAGGCCGGGTCCGGCGGCACGTACGGGGTGAACGAGTCGCCGTGCGCGCGCACCTCGAGGGCGAAGTCGCGGGCCGGGCCGGCGTAGCCGGTCATGCCCAGGCCCAGCGGGTGCAGCGAGAGGCCGAGCAGCTCGGGCGGCTCCTGCTCCTCCAGCGCCGCCAGCCGGTCCTGGGCGGCGAGGACGACGTCGGCGGCGTCGAGCCCGCCGTCGTCCTCGACGGCGGTGTCGAGCACGGCCGCGCCGCAGCTCCACACGCCGAGCAGCACCGCGGCGGTCTGCCAGTGCACCGGCAGCGCGACGGCGACGGTGCTGCCCGGGCCGACGTCGAACTCGTCCTGCAGCAGGTTCGCCGTCTTCGCCACCCAGTTCGCGAGGGTGGCGCCGGACAGCTCGACCCGCTCGCCGGTCGCGTCGTCGTAGGCGGTGACCAGCGGCGCGGCGGCACCGCGCCGCAGCGCGGCGGCGAGCAGGTCCGACGGGGTCCTCGGTGCGGGGCTCACGGCCTCAGCTTCCCAGCCGGCGTCCGCGGACCGGGACGGGTGGGCGACGGCGACGGCCGCCGGCGCCGGGTGGTCCTGGAGACGGCGGCCGTCGGCACGCGCGGGCGTCAGTTGATGCAGCTGGTGTCGGCCGCCGTCCGCGGTTCCTCGACCGGGGCGGCGGTCCCACCGGTGTCCGCGGGCGGCGTGGTGGCCTGGCCGATGCCGTTGAAGTCGCTGCCCAGGACCAGCTGCACGGTCCCGGAGGCGGCGTCGTCGCTGACCTCCGTCACGGCCCCGGGGACCTGCGCGGCCAGGGTGGCGGCCGGCGCCTCGTCGCTGGGGGCGTGCCGGATCGTCGTCGTCTCGTAGTCGCTGCTGTCGGCGTTGCCGGTGCTGGTCACCGCGAAGCCCGCCGCCTCGAGCGAGGACGCGGCCTCCGCGGCCAGGCCCGGGGTGCCCGAGCCGTTGTAGACCGCGACCGACACCTCGGCGGGCGCCACGGTGGCCGGCGCCGCCGGGGTCTCCGGGGCGGCCGCCTCGGGCTCGGCGGACAGCTCGGCGAAGAAGTCGTGCAGCTCGTCCTCGTCCGCCAGCCGCAGGATCGAGCGGCCCTGCTCGTCCCGGTCGTCGCCGATGATCGGGATCGTCTGGAACTCGATGCTGCCGGCGGTCACCGACTGCATCTGCTGGGCCAGGTCGAGCAGGTCGAGGTCCTGGTCGATGGTCAGCGACTCCGACGCCGCCCGGATCAGCTCCCGCTGCTTGCCGAGGTCGAGCAGGACGTCGTCGGACAGCATCTCGCGGAGCACACCGCCGATGAACACCTGCTGCCGCACGATCCGGTCCAGGTCGCCGCGGGGGAGCCCGTGCCGTTGCCGGACGAACTTCAGCGCGTCCGCCCCGGAGATGGTCTGCTCGCCGGCGGGGAAGACCGCGCCGGACCAGGCGGAGTCGTCGACGGCCTCGCAGAGGTTGACGGTGACCCCGCCGACGACGCTGGTCAGGTCGAAGAAGCCGAGCAGGTCGACCTCGGCGTAGTGGTCGATCTGCAGGCCGGTCAGCTGGCTGATCGTCTGCACCAGCAGCTGCGCGCCGCCGGCCTGCCGGTCGGCCTCGGGCGCTGCCTCGTCGACCTCGCCGTACCCGTAGGCGTAGGCGGCGTTGAGCTTGTCCATGCCGTAGCCGGGGATCTCGACGTACGAGTCGCGCGGGAACGAGACGAACGAGGCCCGTGACCCGTCGGCGGGGACGTGCACCAGGATCATCGTGTCGGTGTTGATGCCGGAGTCCTCCCCGGCCTGCAACTCGGCGAGCTGCTCGGGGGTGAGGGCGGCGCGGCTGTCGTTGCCGACCAGCAGCAGGTTCATCGCCTCGGGGGCGTCCCGGGCATCGGAGTTGCCGGCGGTCGGGATGGCATCGGTGCGGTTGACCGTCGCCTCGGCGACCCGGCCCAGGTACCAGCCCCACCCGCTCGCGCCGAGCAGGACCACCGACAGGACCGCGGCCACGCCTCGGGCGACGCCGGCCCCCCGGCGGCGGCGCGGGGCGGAGGCCCCGCGGCCGGCACGGCGCCCCGCGGCCTCGTCGGCACCCCGCCCTTGGGGGCGCGGGGGACGGCCGGCGCGCGGGTCGAGCCGTGCCGGGATCGGACGTCCCGGGGCTCCACCCTGCTCGTTGCGGTCTCGGCTCACTCGACCGAGGTTAGGGGCGGGTGGAGCGGCCGGTGGTTGCGCGACACGGGGGAACGCTCCGTCCCGGTGTCGCGGGTGCCCGACTGGCACCTGCCGCCCGTCTGGTCGCGCACGACCTCACCGGCCACACCGGTCACGGCCCGCTCCGGGCACCGGCGGCCGGCGTCCGGATCGAGCGCGTGACCGATCGGTCCACCCCACCCGCTGCTGGTGCGCCTCGTGGGACCGGTGTGACGGATCCCTAGGCGCCGAACCGTGTCGGACCCTCAAGGAGGCGGGCCGGACGGCCGATCCTCCTGGTCGACAGCCGGACACCTGCGGGGTGTCCGCGACCTGGTGACCCGGAGGACCACTCTCTTGCGCCGTCTCGCCGTGGGCTCGCTTGCGTTCGTCGCGTCCCTCGCGACCATCACCGTCCTACCCGTCTACGCCTCTCCCTCGCCCGGGGCCGTGCCGGTGGAGACGGACTCCGTCGAGGTGGACCTGGGGTCCGTCGCGGAGCCTGCGCCCGCCGTCGATGTCCAGGAGGGGACCACCGCCCCGGTGGCAGGCGTCTCGGACACCGCGCCGACCCTCTCCGTGACCCGGACCGGCGTTCCGTCCTTCTCTCTCGTCGGCGTCACCTGGGCGCCGGACGCCGCCGTCACCGACGTGCGCGTGCAGGTGCGCGTCCAGAACGAGGATGGGGACTGGGGGAGCTGGACCGAGATCGGTCCCGAGGACGCCGAGCAGGACGCGGGCACGGTTGCCGCGGAGGCGCGGGGCGGCACCGCGCCGCTGTGGACCGGCCCGAGCACCGGCGTCGAGGTGGAGCTGGTCACCCGCTCCGGTGCCGCGCCCACCGACGTGCAGCTGGACCTCATCGACCCGAACTCGAGCGCGGCCGACACCTCCCTCGGCACACCTGACATCCAGGACGCCGCCGACGCCGCCATGGCGATGCCGGCCGTCTACTCCCGTGCCCAGTGGGGCGCGGACGAGAGCATCCGCACCTGGGACCCCGAGTACGCGCCGACGATCAAGGCCGCGACCGTGCACCACACAGCGGACACCAACAACTACTCGGCGGCGGACGTGCCCGCGATGATGCGGTCGATCTACCGGTACCACACGGTCAGCCGCGGCTGGGGCGACATCGGCTACAACGTCATCGTCGACAAGTACGGCCGCTTGTGGGAGGGCCGCTCCGGCGGTCTGGCCAGCACGGTCGTCGGCGCGCACGCCGGCGGGTTCAACACCGGGACCTTCGGCGTGTCCATGCTGGGTAATTACGACACCATCAGCGCGCCCCAGACGATGGTCGACTCGGTCGCGGCCATCATCGCGTGGAAGTTCTCGCTGTACGGCGTGAATTCCCGTGGCACGACCACCCTGACCTCTGGTGGAGGCGGTACCTCCCGTTACGCGGCCGGGGTCCCGGTCACGCTGCCGACGGTCTTCGGGCACCGTGACGTCGGCAGCACCAGTTGTCCGGGGCAGTACGGCTATGCGCGCCTGCCTGAGATCCGGGACCGGGTGGCGGGGCTGCTGGCCGCATCGACCACGCCAGAGATCACCCAGCGCTACGACTCCGACGCGACCCTGCGTGCTCTGCTCGGCGCCAAGACCGGCCCTGAGCAGGTGGCCGCTGGCGTCACCTGGCAGACCTACCAGGGCGGCAGCCTCTACTACTCGCCGGGCGTCGGCGTGAAACTGGTCCGTGGCGGCGTGCTCGCTGCTTACCTGCGCGCCGGCGGTCCCAGCTCGCTGGGTGCCCCGACCGTCGAGGAGCGGGGAGTGAGCGACGGCCGGGGCGTCGTGGCCGAGTTCCAGCGAGGCGCCATCTACTGGACGGCGACGACGAACGCTCACGTCATCCGTGGCGGGATCCGCGACCACTGGCTCTCGCTGGGTGGCCCCGCGGGCCCACTCGGCTACCCGGTGGACGACGAGCGAGGTATGCCTGACGGCTCGGGCGCCCGGTCGGCGTTCGAGGGTGGGAGCGTCTACTGGTCGCCTGCCACCGGCCCCGTCGTGACCGGCGGCGGGATCCGTGCCGCCTATGAGAACTCCGGCGGTCCGAGCGGCGTGCTCGGCTACCCGACGGAGAGCGAGTCCGAGGTATCCGGCGGCCGTGGTCGCGTGCAGCGCTTCCAGCGCGGTGCCGTCTACTGGACGTCGGCGGCCTACGGCGCCATCGTCTTCGGCGGCATCGGCAGTGCCTGGAACGCCACGGGCGGGCCCGACGGGCCCATGGGCCTGCCCACGGGCAACGAGCGCTCCGCTGCCGACGGCGTCGGCAGCGTGCAGACCTTCCAGCGCGGCTCGGTGTACTGGTCCCCGGCGACCGGTGCCTACCCCGTCCGAGGCGGCATGCTCGGCGCCTGGCTGGCCAGTGGCGGCGAGACCGGCCCGAACGGCTACCCGACCAGCGCGGAGAGCGAGGCCGGGGACGGCCGTGGCCAGGTGCAGCGTTTCCAGCGAGGCTCCGTCTATTGGACGGCGACCGTTGGGGCGTACGTCGTCCGCGGCGCCGTCGGGGGGATCTGGCTGGCCTCCGGCGGACCTGGCGGACCGCTGGGCTACCCGACGGCGACCGAGCGGACCACCCCCAACGGCAGCGGCCAGATGCAGACCTTCGAGCGTGGCACCGTGTACTGGTCGGGGACCACCGGGGCGCGGATCGTGCGCGGCGACATCGCTGATGCCTACGAGGCATTCGGCGGTGTGACTGGTCTGCTAGGCCTGCCCACCGCGGAGGCGGTCGTCACCGGCCCGGACGGCACCGGACGGGTGCAGACGTTCCAGAACGGCTCGATCTACTGGACGTCGGCGAACGGCGCCCATGTCGTGTTCGGCGCCATCCGCAGCACGTGGTCGGCCTCCGGCGGCGTGACTGGGCCACTGGGCTTCCCGGTCGCGGACGAGCGGACGCTCCGCGACGGCCGAGGGCAGGTGCAGGAGTTCGAGCACGGCGAGGTGTACTGGTCGGCGGCGACCGGGGCGCGAATCGTGCGCGGCGATATCGGTGACGCTTATGCGGCGGCCGGCGGCGCGACCGGCGTCATGGGCCTGCCCACCGCGGAGGCCACCGCCACCGGCTCCGGTGGGACAGGGCGCGTGCAGACCTTCCAGGGCGGCTCGATCTACTGGACCGCGGGCGCCGGCGCGCACGTCGTCCGCGGTGGGATCGGCGCGGCCTGGCTCGTGGCCGGCGGTGTCAACAGCCGCCTGGGTTTCCCGACCACCGACGAGGCGGCGACCGCGACCGGGGCCGAGCAGCGCTTCCAGGGCGGCAGCATCACGTGGACCGCGAGCACCGGACGCACCGCGGTGACCTACCGATGAGCACGCTGCGCAGGACCGTCCGCCGGACCACGGGGGCCGTTCCGGTCGCACTGGTCCTCGGCCTCCTGGCTGGCTGCTCGTCCTCGGTCGACTCACCCGCCGGGGCGACGGGGCCGGTGGCGTCGCCGAGCACGTCCCCGGCCGATGACCAGGCGCCCGACCACGCGGAGCCGACCGACGTCGCCACCGACGAGCCGGTTGAGGTCGAGGCCGGCTCCAACGTCGACGTCGTCGTCTCCTACGCAGGCGTCGAGCCCGGCGGCACCGCCCTCGAGGTGGCCGGCTTTGTGCCAGGGCTGAACGAGAACGGCGGGCGGTGCGTCCTCGTGCTCAGCCGCTCCGGGCAGGGCGAGGTCAGTGTCGGGGGGGAGGCGTTCGCCGACGCGCAGTCGACTTCCTGCGTCCCGCTCTCTGTGCCGATCGGTCAGCTCTCGGCAGGCACGTGGACCGTGCGTCTGGACTACCGGTCGGACGCGACGTCCGGCTCCAGTAACGAAATGGAGGTCGTGGTCCCGTGAAGCGGTCCCGTACGCGCCTGCTGACCCTGACGGGTCTGCTCGTCGTCCTCGCGCTCGTGTTCGCGGGAGCGCTGCGGGCCGACCGGGACAAGCTGGAGGAGGCGGCCGACCTGTCGCTGTTCCATCCCGGCGACATCATCAGCGACGCGGTCTTCTTCGACGGCGGGTCGATGGCCGTGGCCGACGTGCAGAAGTTCCTCGACCAGAAGGGCTCCTCGTGTCGGACCGGGTCCGACGGGACGCCCTGTCTGCGCGTGTATCAGCAGGACACCCCCGACCGTGCCGCTGATGCCTACTGCACCTTCTACGACGGACTGCCGCAGGAGTCCGCCGCGGCGATCATCGCCAAGGTCGGCCAGGCCTGCGGCATCAACCCGCGCGTGCTGCTGGTGCTGCTGCAGAAGGAGCAGGGGCTGGTCACCGGCACGTCCCCGACCGCGATCAGGTACCAGAAGGCGACAGGTTACGCCTGTCCCGACACCGCGGCCTGCGACACCCGGTACTACGGCTTCTTCAACCAGCTGTACAGCGCGGCCCACCGATTCAAGGAGTACGCGGCCAGGCCGGTCAACTATTACCCGGGCCGCTGGAACACCATCCTGTACAATCCCGACCGGAACTGCGGCAGCTCGTCGGTGTTCATCATCAACCAAGCCACGGCCGGCCTCTACAGCTATACGCCCTATCAGCCGAACGCGGCTGCGCTGCGGGCCGGCTACGGCAGCGGCGACGCCTGCTCCGCCTACGGCAACCGGAACTTCTTCAGCTACTACACCGATTGGTTCGGTTCCACACACGAGCCCGGCGCCGCGGCCATCAGCGCGGTTTACTATGACTCGGCGATCGAGTGGATCGGTGCACCGATCGACGTGCTCCGCTGCGGGTTGCCCGGCGGCGGCTGCGCTCAGTTCTACGCCATGGGTGCCATCTACTGGTCGCCGGCCAGCGGGGCGCACGCCATCAGCGGAGCCATCCAGTCGGCGTGGATGGCCCGCGGGTTCGAGAACAGCTTGCTCGGTTACCCCGTCGGGCCGGAGGTGGCGGCCGCGAACGGCGCCGGTCGGCGTCAGGATTTCCAAGGCGGGGTGATCCTCTGGTCGGAGGCCACCGGTGCCTGGCCGGTCCGCGGGGGCATCCGCACAGCCTGGGTGCTGGACGGCGGCGAGTCCGGCGCGCTCCGCTTCCCGGTCAGCGACGAGGTGCAGGCCGCCGACGGCGTCGGGACCTACCAGCTCTTCCAGGGCGGAGCGGTCTACTGGTCGCCGTTCACCGGTGCCCATCCCGTTCGAGGCGGGATCCGCGGGGTCTGGGGAACGCTGGGTGCGGAGACGGGCGTCCTCGGGTACCCGGCCGGCCCGGAGGTGGCGACCCCTGACGGCGTCGGGGTCCAGCAGACGTTCCAGCGGGGCGTCGTCTTGTGGACACCGGCCACCGGTGCGCAGCCGGTCTGGGGGGCGATCCGGTCGGCGTGGGACCGGACCGGCAGCGCGGCACTCGGCTACCCCCTTGCTGCGGAGCAACCGGGTCCGGGTGGTGTGGGCGCCGTGCAGCGCTTCCAGCGCGGCTCGGTCTGGTTCACCGACGCGACCGGCTCGCACGCGGTCGTGGGTGCCCTCGCCGATGCCTGGTCGGTCCGGGGTGGGGTCACCGGCGGCCTCGGCTGGCCGGCCTCCGACGCTCGCCGTGTCGCCGGAGCCGTCGTACAGAACTTCCAGGGGGGTGTCCTGTACGCGCTCAGCGGGGGTGAGACGGTCCTGGTGCGTGGGGCGGTGCTGAGCGAGTACCTGGCCGTGGGTGCCGAGGACGGCCTGCTGGGCCTGCCGCTCGGTGAGGAGACGGCCGAGCCGGGCGGCCAGGTTCAGCGCTTCCAACGCGGGATCGTCCACTGGACGCCCTCGACCGGCGCGGTCACCGTGGCCGGGGAGATCGGCAACGCCTGGACGGCGGCCGGTGGTCTGAGCGGTCCGCTCGGAGCCCCGCTCACCCGTGAGGACGACGCCGGCAGGGGTCGGGTGCAGCGGTTCGCCGGCGGCAGCGTCTTCTGGTCCTCGGCGACCGGCACCCACGCGGTGCGGGACGTGTTCGTCCAGGGACTCGACGAGGCGGGCGGCGTGACCGGCGCGCTGGGCTTCCCGGTGGGCGGGGAGCGGTCATCGGGTGCGGCCCGGGTGCAGGACTTCCAGAGCGGCAGCATCTGGTGGACCTCGGCCGGCGGTGCCCACGCCGTGCGCGGCGCCGTCGCCGGAGCCTGGGCGGCCAACGGCGGGCTCACCGGCTCCCTCGGCGGTCCGACGTCCGGCGAGCGGCCGGCCGGCACCGGGGTGGTGCAGCGCTTCACCGGCGGTTCGGTGTACTGGTCGGCGGCCACCGGCGCCCAAGTCGTCAGCGGCGCGATCGGGGCCACGTACGAGGCGGCCGGTGGGCCGGCCGGCGTGTTGCGCTTCCCGGTGGGCGGGGAGCGGTCATCGGGTGCGGCCCGGGTGCAGGACTTCCAGAGCGGCAGCATCTGGTGGACCTCGGCCGGCGGTGCCCACGCCGTGCGCGGCGCCGTCGCCGGAGCCTGGGCGGCCAACGGCGGGCTCACCGGTGTGCTGGGTGCTCCGCTCAGCGACGAGGTGGCCGTCGGCTCGGGGACACGGCAGACCTTCTCGGGCGGAGAGGTGTACTGGTCGGCGGCCACCGGCGCCCAAGTCGTCAGCGGCGCGATCGGGGCCACGTACGAGGCGGCCGGTGGGCCGGCCGGCGTGTTGCGCTTCCCGGTGGGCGGGGAGCGGTCATCGGGTGCG